>JAAYYI010000049.1 GCA_012515445.1 Candidatus Bathyarchaeota archaeon
AAGCGCTTTTTGATAGGTCAACGCCCTAAAACCATACTCATTTCCATTAAAACACAGAATAAACTGGTTATCTTAGAAGGGAATTAGTGTATTTTTTGATACTCTACGAGTTATATAACCGGGATATTTTGTTTAAGGTTCGAAGTTGAAGGTTTGCACTCCACCCTGCCAAGAAACCGTAACGGTCCTAGTAGCGGTGAGGTCTTCAGGCGTCCAAATGTAAGTGTACATCCAGTCCGGCGCTACTTCTGGTACCGATTTAAAGGGTGTGTCTTGATTATCTAAAAAGAAATTTACGTTTTGAATGGTTTTTTTGCCTGTGTACTGAAAGGTGAAGTTCCAGCTGGTAACATCATATTGGTTGTTGATTGATTTTGTTGTCTGCTGAAGTCCTGTTGCAATAAACGGGTTTAGCTCTGTCTGATTCTGATTTTTTAAGGTGTCTATTTGGCTCTGCAAATAAACAAACTCAACTAATATCGTTACTGAAAGAACAACAATGATTATTGTCAATAACCCGTTACTTTATCCATTCTACTTATCCCGCAACTTAACTATTGTAATTTTCAACCAGGTGTGTTATTAAGCTTGGCGTGATGTGCTGATTATGCTTTTCTAAATAAATCCCGATTACCTTCACTCTGATATTTGTTCAACAAATAGGCTGCATAGCAGGCAAGCGATAAAATCTAAAAAGCTTTGAAAAAGTAGCAAAATGGCTAGGCAGATTCCAAACAATTATCGGAATCATCGCAATAATCGTTAGCATTCTAGGACTTGTAGGGCTAATCTAAACTTTTTTTCCCTGTCTTTAGTTTTTTTCTCTAAATAATCTATACGTAATCTGCCGTTGAATCTACGGTTTTGTTAGTAAAATCAAAAAAATATGACTGGATGGCTGATTAGCCTAACTCGAACGACGTTACGCCGAAGATTTTGTTTAGCGGAAAATCAGGTGCGTCTTTGCTGTACATGCGCACTGTGCTAAACACGGGTAGCATGCTGTGGATCTGGGCAAACTGCACGCCTAACTCGTTTGGTTCAGGTACATCCAGATAGACTATTTCGCCCTTCACCGTCGCTGTTAAGCTGTTGTATAGTAATTCGGCTTCGCCTTCGCTTTCACAGAAAAGGGGCCCGATCTTGTAGCCTCTGTGGCATTTGCGGATTACGCCGTAACCGCTGACTATGCCTTTGCTGTTGCGAATCAGCATACTAGTATGGTCTTTTTGGAAGAGCCAGCACTCAAGGAAGCTGGTGCGCTCAAAGCCAAAGCAGTTCTTGTCATAGGCGGCTATGTCCTTGAAGTCGCTTTGCTCTATCGGCTTGCAGTATCTGGATGGTTGGCCGTCGGCTTTACCCTCATATCTAGTGCTGTTATACGCTGCTTTTAGTCCGTAATCGGTGTATCTCTTCTCCATCGACAAGACGCCGTCAAGCCCCAAATTCTTGTCTTTGCATAAATCAAGAGCATACTGCTGAAGCTGTCTGCCGAATCCTCTGCCGCGGTATTCAGGTTTTATAATATTGAGACCCTCAAATACGTAGTCGCCGGAGTACTTCACAAGCGAGATTGTGCCTACTACTTCCCCGTTTAGTTTAGCCGCGTAGAAGCCTGTTGGGTCGGATTGGTAGAAGCATTCGGCGTCGTGTAAGCCGGGATTCCAGCCTTCTTTCTGCGCCCACTGAATTGCAATGTCTACTTCACTGTGATTCATCTGGCTGATTGTTATGTCCTGTTTAGCTTGCGAAGGGTTCATGCCTACAGCTTCTGCTTGTAGGCTATTATGGCTTATGCATGGTTTCTTGCGGTATGGGCGTGGTTATATGTTTTAGCATTTGTTGTATGTCGCTTGTGGGGGGCATGCAGGTCTGGTTTGTACATACGTACGCGGTGGCTTTTTCGCCGATTTTATTGTAGCTTACGCCGCGTGGCGCCGACCTCGCTTTCTCCTGTGTCCACAACATAACCGTTAGGCTAGGCAGGTACTGTTTCCTTAACGCCGTCAGCATCGTCTTCGTGTCTTCTTCCGTAAGGTCGCCGACTACTGTTACATTAGTAGTTGGCCCCAGCAGGTAATCAAGCCCCGAGAGCATAAACGTGTGACCCATCGGGTAACCCCTAATATCTTCAGAAAACGTCATCAATAGCTTATCCGCGTAACCGCTAAACGAAACATCGCCCGTTAGAGCAGCCAAACGTAGCAAATCATGCAGAGCCACAGAATTTCCCGAAGGAACAGCGCCATCATAGCTCTGCTTCAAACGTGGAATATCCTCATCTCGGGACTGGGATGTAAAGTAGAATCCCCCGTTTTCATCATCCCAGAAATCATTAATCATTACTTTTGCTAATTCTACACCTGCCTGTAGATACTTTTCGTCGAATCCTGCTTCATAAAGCTCGATCAATCCGTAAATAAGGAAAGCGTAGTCATCTAAGAATCCAATTATTGCGCTTTCTCCATCTGCAAATCGGTGGAAGAGCCTGTGCTTATCTGTCTGCATAAGTGTGAGTATGAAATTCGCGGCTTTTTCTGCCGCTTTTAAGTAATTTTGATTATCAAGTACTTGGGCTGCACGTGCCAGCCCCGCTATGGCCAATCCATTCCAGTCCACCAGCACCTTCGTATCCTTCGATGGATGCACACGCTTCTGTCTAGCCTTGTTTAAAAGCGCGACTGTTTTGGCGAGTTTACCAATAACCTGATCAACTGTAATGTCGCCTTCTGTTGCCATCTGCTCAAGCGACACAGCAATATGTAGAATATTCTTGCAATTTCGCCCTTTGCCGGGCTCAAAAAAGTTGCCCTCAGCTCTAACGTCGAAAATTCTAGCCGCAAAATCAGCCAGCTCTACTGGCAACGACGCCTTGACTTCGTCAGCGGTCCATAGATAATATTTGCCTTCTTCACCTTCACTATCAGCATCCTCTGCCGAGTAGAAGCCCCCTCCAGGTGATGCAAGTTCATTTAAGACATAGTCAAGTGTCTCTTTGGCACTAACCATAAACTTCAAGGCGCCCGATGCTTGATATGCTTCAAGATACGCAAGCGCGATCAGTGCTTGGTCGTAGAGCATTTTTTCGAAGTGAGGAACAAGCCACTTTGCGTCTGTTGAGTACCGATGGAAGCCCAAACCAACCTGGTCGAATATGCCGCCTAAACGCATGTTGCGAAGGGTACGCTCAACCATCGATAGCGCCGAGGGCTGTTTGGTTCGGTTGTAGTATCGTAGTAGGAATAGTAAGTTATGCGGCTGGGGAAATCTAGGTGCATCACCGAAGCCTGCGTTTTCGTGGTCAAAAGATAGGTATAGCTGGTCAAAGGCTTCATCGAGTTCTTTTTGCCCTAGCGTCTCCTGCCCTGAAGCTGCCCATTTAGCGCTGATTTTCTCTTTTATCTCGGTGCCCATAGCTTCAAGTTCTATTCTGCGAGTTTTCCATACCTGCTCAATCTGCGGAACAAGATTCAGTAGCCCGACTGAGCTGTAGCGGTCGTCTTTAGGGATGTAGCTGGCTACGAAAAACGGATTCTTAGAGGGCGTTATGATTACATTTAGGGGCCAACCGCAGCTTCTGCCCATAGATTGGCAGGCAGCCATGTATGCGGCGTCGATGTCGGGGCGCTCTTCGCGATCCACTTTCACGCAGACAAATACCCTGTTCAGTAATTCGGCAACTGCTGGGTCTTCGAAGGATTCTTTTTCCATAACGTGGCACCAGTGGCATGCGGAGTAGCCGATGGATACAAAAACCGGTTTATCCTCCTCTTTAGCCCTAGCAAATGCTTCGTCGCTCCAGGGGTACCAATCCACGGGATTATAGGCATGTTGTAAAAGGTATGGGCTTTTTTCGCTGATTAGCCTGTTTGCTTTTCGCTCGGGTGCCGAATGTATGCTCATGTAAAAACCTATCCTACCAATAATACGTGTTTGCGGAGTATTTTAGACTTTGAAAAATCAAGGTGTTTATTTAGGGGAGAAGAGGGAAAAGAGGGTGCTTAGTACTTGACGCTTAAGTAGAATAGCACCAGTAGCGCCGTCATCTCGAACAGGTCAGGTATAAACGCGAACGGCCCTAAACCATACAAGCCGAATCCACCCAAACCGATGATGATTGGATTGAGCGTAATGTCTTTCACTAGTAGGCATCCCGCAAACAATAGCAGGCCTAAGGTGAATTCTGAGCGTGTTTTACGGTATATGCCGAGGTAGTTAAAGATCAGCAGGGCGGTTAATACGATGTTAATTGTAGATAGGACAGTGCGGAAGGTGTAGTAGAGTTCGAAGTCACCAACGAAATTACCCTGTCCTCTAGGCAAAAATGGGAATTGACTTGTTTTATAGCTTGATAGAACTACCGCTAACAAGGCAGCTAAAGCTAACAATATTGCAAGTAATATACCGATTTTTTTTGTTCTAGTCATTAATTTTCCCTCTGCGCTGTTCTCCTTTTTCTACTTTTTCCCGATTTTACTGGTAATCTCCTCAAACAAGGCATAATTGTCCTCAAGAGTCTGTGAAAGAAAATAAGTTGCCCCATAGCGGTCGCCAACTGAAGTAAGCATCTTGTTTTTTTCTAGAACATCCAGATGGTGCCTCATGGTCTTGTAATCCATCTTGAGCAGTGTTGCTAGTTGGTTGGCGTTCTGCGGGGTTTCCTTCAAGGCTTCAATTATTTTTGCACGGGTCGGTCCACCTCTGGTGCCTGCTATTAACCAGCCGAGCAGATACCTTAGTGATCGTGCGTTAATCGACATCTATGTTGCTCCGTGCAAAGGACAGTGTGTTAGTGAGTGTTTGTGGGGTTAACGTAATAAACGATTACCCAAATCTACTGTTCAACTAACAGTTTTTTGATTAGGGCATGATTTGGGTAAATTATTTAATAACGCCTCAGGCCAAAAATAGCGTGAGATAGCCAAGAAGGGAAATGACACCAAGAAAAATGCCATTTGCCCAAAACTGCCCAAATTACCCCTTCACTTTCCTTCTTGGCTACCTCCGATTTACAATGAGTTTAGGTGGAACACAACAATATGGGTATAAACATGATATCTGTGCCTCCAATTAAAATGGTAAACCATGAACGGATCTTAGTGGCAGCAAACAAGTCATATACAAAAAAACAGCACAAGGTAGTCCACAATGCGATTATAATATTCAAAGACGATTTTGCCTACAATGCAAAAAGCAGATATTCGCTTCAGAGAACTTCATTAATACCTAAGTGATGTCTATGGAAAACCCTGAAGCATCATCTGAACCTAATCCTATTATTATAACACCACCTACACCTTCACAGGCTCCACCGCCGCCTCCATCTCAAAAAACCAAACGGCATTTCACAACAACAGTAGTCGTTGCAATCCTCATAGTTGGCTTAATCGCTGGGTCAGGCATCGGTTACGCAGTAACGTATACAGATTTTAATGATAAATTATCCGACCTGCAGAGCCAATTAGGCCTAAATCAGGGTTCAGGTCAAGGCGTCAATACACAGACGTATCTGCTAAATGACAACATTTCGCTTGCATCGCTCTATCAAGCCGTCAAACCCTCCGTGGTAGTTATCCAAGATGTCGTAGTAGGCTACATATTTGGACAGCAGGCTTACTCCTCGCAGCAGGGATCAGGTTTCGTAACGGTTGTTAACGGGCAAAAAGTTGTTGTTACTAACAATCATGTTATCGAAAATGCAATTAACATAACCGTGACATTCGCTGACGGTAATAGCTATGTTGCATCCGTTCTTGGTCGCGATGCAAAAGCTGACCTAGCAGTGCTGTCGGTAGAAATTATTCCAAGCAGTGCTGTGGGGTTGACGCTTGTAAATTCCAATGGACTTAGCGTCGGCGACCCTGTAATAGCAGTCGGTTCTCCATACGGATTACAGGGAACACTAACAACCGGCATAATCAGCGCCTTGGGCAGAACAATCGTTGAATCCGACGATTCAGGCAACGAAGTAACCATTGCAGATACAATCCAGACGAGTACACCTATTAACTCAGGCAACTCGGGCGGTCCACTGTTAAACTATGCAGGTGAAGTCGTCGGCATTACCACTGCAGGCATTAGCAATTCTGAGGGTTTAGGATTTGCAATCCCCTCCTCAACTATACTACGTGAAATTTCCACTCTCATCTCAGAAGGTTCATACGATAATCACCCATCGATTAACACTGAAGGCAGAGACATGAACTACCAGATTGCACAAGCGATGGATGTCAGCGTAACCTACGGCTACCTAGTCGAGCGAGTCTCAGTTAATAACGGATTGCAGGGTGGAAATCAGTATAAGCCCGTTCTCGGTAAGAATGTTATAGTCGGCGGAGACATAATAATTGCGATAAACAACGTGCGAATCGCAAACACCGATGATTTGTTGTCATACCTTGAGCAGCATACATTGCCCGGGCAATCGGTTAGCTTTACTGTGATACGCGGTGGAAGTGAACAATCTGTTTCGGTGACTATTGGTAAAGCCTAAGCCGTATCCTTTTTTATTTTTAAATTAGAAGAAGAAGAGAATGCAGCCCTGCTACTTCATCTTCTAAAAATTATTGTAGAAATAACTGTTTTTGCTTCAGCGGTGCGGATATGTTGCTGGTTGGTTGTGGCGATTCTACAAGCTACTGACCTGTTATCGGCGCTTTTCTCTTTTAGTAATGCACAGGTATGGGAAAAGCTTTAAAGGCACCAAATAGCCGCATGTTTGTGATGCCCAGTTGAAGCTACTCATCAGTCCCATAAACGAAGCCGAAGCCAAGGAAGCCATCGCAGGCGGCGCAGACATAATTGATGTAAAGAACCCTCTTGAAGGAGCATTGGGCGCTAATTATCCCTGGGTCATCAGAAATATTAAGCAATTAACACCTAAGCCGCTGGAAGTTAGCTGCGCAATTGGCGATGCACCGAACCTCCCTGGCACAATATCGCTTGCAGCTTTTGGCGCCGCAGCCCTAGGTGTTGACTATGTTAAGGTAGGCCTTTTTGGCGTAAAAACTGTTGAGGAAGCTGTTTTTCTACTCAAACAAGTAACGAAGGCTGTAAAAGACAGCAACTCAGCCGTAAAAGTCGTTGCTGCAGGCTACGCCGACGCCAAAAAAATCGGTGCAATCGACCCAACGCTTATTCCAGAAATTGCCCATCAAGCCTCCGCAGATATAGCGATGCTTGACACAGCGACAAAAAACGGAACAAACCTATTCACTTTCCAAACTAGAACACAACTCAAGGGTTTCGTTGATGTAGCGCACTCGTTTGGTTTGCAGGCAGCGCTTGCGGGTTCACTCAGAAAGCAGGATATCCCCACAGTTTACAGTTTAGGGACAGACATAGCTGGTTTTAGAGGAGCCGCCTGCACCTGTAGCGACCGAAACAACGGCCACATAACAAAGGAGCTCGTTGCTGAACTGGTTGCGGCAGTCAAGCAGGCAGAGAAGGCTTAAACATGCAGCCTAAAGGAACACATGCACGAGACGTTATAGCTGAATTAAAAAGCCGTAATGAACAAAACAAGCGTTATACGAGTGGGCGAATTCTCTGCTCAATGTGTACATCGCCACATTCAGTCGCTAAAAAGGCATATCAGCAATTTTTTGAATCTAACCTCGGCGACCAAGCACTATTCCCGGCAGCCGCAGAAATTGAGCGGGAAGTAATCGCGCAATTAAGCGACCTGCTGCATGGAAAGGACGCCGCTGGTTTTGTAGTTTCAGGTGGTACAGAAGCAAACCTTCTTGCCCTCTTAGCCGCTAAAAATAAGACAAACCTAGCCCAACCAGAGGTAATTCTCCCAGACTCGGCTCATTTTTCTTTCACAAAAACCTGCAACTTAATCGGCCTAAAACCAGTATATGCCTCGCTCGACGGCAACTACAGAGTTAATCCCTCGATTGTTGAAAAGCTCATCAGCAAAAACACTGTCGCTATCGTAGGGACCGCAGGAACCGCCGAATTAGGCGCAGTCGACCCAATAGATGACCTTTCAAAAATAGCTTTGAGGTATAATGTGCATTTGCATGTTGACGCAGCATTCGGCGGCTTAATCATACCCTTTATAGAAAAAGCATTTGCATTTGATTTCAACCTAGAAGGCGTTGAGTCGATGACTGTGGACCCGCATAAGATGGGTATGGCTGCTATTCCAGCAGGGGGCATCCTCTTTCGCCGCAAAGAAATGCTTGGCTACCTGAAGACCGAGACACCTTATCTCTCCGACAATTGCCATTACACTTTCGTAGGTACCAGAAGTGGCGCCTCAGCTGCATCCGCATGGGCGGTATTCAAAACTTTAGGCGTTGAGGGCTACACAAGAATTGTTAGCAAATGTATAAAAAATGCTCATGTTCTCGCCAGAGGATTAGAAAAAATCGGTTATACCCTGCTATGTGAACCTCAGCTAAACATAGTCGCCTTCAAGGCAAAAAACACTAAACAGCTATCAGAGACGCTTTGGCGGAAAGGCTGGTATGTCTCCTACATCCCACGTTATGACTGTATCAGAGTGGTAGTTATGCCCCATGTCAAGCGCAGGCATATTTCTGCTTTTTTGGCTGATTTAGCGACGTAAAGATTTAACTGTGTTTTTCACTGTTTGCTTTTGAAGGTAAAGATTTGAGGATACTCGTCTACGAATATGCTTCAGGTGGTGGCTACGCGCAGCAGGCTATTCCTCCGACTATTTTAGCTGAAGGGTACGCGATGCTTCGATGCGTCACCACAGATTTAACGGCTGCGGGGCATCAGGTGACGGTTCCGCTGGATGAGCGCATATCCCAAGTCAATTCACCTCTCGACATTCATCGAGCGTTTTCTGTTTCTGCTATGGATGAGCCTCAAAAAATCCTACTAGACTCCGCCAAAAACTGCGACGCTATCCTGATAATCGCTCCAGAAACAGAACAAACACTCCAAAAACTCGTAGAAACAGTTGAGAGAACAAGCAAAATTTCGCTTAATTGCACTTCTGAGGGTATATTGGCTATCTCAGGCAAAGCCGCTTTAAGCGATTGGCTGGAAAAAAACGGGTATACTACACCAAAAACGCTGCTGCTGAGCAAAAGCGATGAGGTAATTAGCCTTCAAGCAGCAATAACCAGCCAACTAAGCTATCCGGTCGTATTCAAACCCGTTGATGGCACAAGCTGCTCGGCGATAAGCCTTGTCAAAAAAGAAGAAGAAATAGGCGCGGCAATTGAAAAAATAAAGCATCAGTCAGTAAATTCAGAGTTTATTGTTCAAGAGTACATTGATGGCTTAGCGGCCAGCGTTAGCGTCGTCTCAAACGGTGAAAAAGCCGTTGCCATCAGCCTCAACAAGCAGCAGGTTACCCTCGCCGCGGCTGAAGACGAATCCTGCTACATCGGCGGCTGTGTCCCACTGGATCATCAGCTTAAGGTTAGAGCACTATCTTTAGCAGAGCATTTAGTTGAAGCGTTTGCGGGTCTTCGGGGCTACATCGGAGTTGATGTTATTTTGGCAGATGACAACGTCTATGTTGTTGATGTTAATCCTCGTTTGACAACATCCTATGTTGGGTTACATGCAGCATGCCGCCTTAACATTGCTCAGGCACTGGTGAACGCAGTTACTGAATCCAAATTGCCCGAAAAATGCACCTTCTCGTCGGTTGCTTTCTTCGCTAAGCATGAAACTAGAAAACCGACGGCGACGGAGTTCTTAAAAGCAGTAAAACAGGAGGCAGTGGTTTGCCCGCCTTTCCCGCTGGAAGAAACCAATACTGCTACTGCTCTGCTGTTAGGCAAGGGAGATAGTTTGCAGGATGCTTATCTGCGGCTAGAAGAAGCTAAAAAGAGCCTTAACAGCATTACTGGTTAGGAATCATCATGATTACCGTGATAGGCTACGATGTGGGCGGCGCAAATACAAAAGCGGCCCTGCTACAAATAGACGATGGCAAAGCATCCATCAAGGTAGCCTCACAGTATTTCCCGATTTGGAAGACGCCTCACCTGCTGCCACAGGTGCTTTTATCATTAAATAAGCAGCTAGGCGCGGGTGATCTTGATGCGATTGGTGTAACTATGACCGCTGAATTATCCGACGCATACCAGACAAAACGGGAAGGAGTAATCCATATCCTCGGTTCCGTCCAAAAAGCTTACCCAAACAGCAGCACATATGTCTTAAACTCAGATGCCCAGCTACTCTCCACAGAGGACGCAGAGAATAATCATCTTTATGTTTCATCGGCTAATTGGGCTGCGACAGGATGGTTAATTGCTAAACATCTAAAAAACGCCGTAGTAATCGACGTAGGAAGTACCAGCACAAGCATAATCCCCATCGTTAACGGAAAAATCGCGGCTAAGGGCAAAACCGATCTAGAAAAACTCCTATTCGGCGAACTTGTTTACACTGGTAGCTTGCGCACAAACATCGCCGCCATCGTCCATTCAGTGCCTATCAGAGGTGGGGTTACGGGTGTTTCTTCGGAGCTTTTTGCCACCTCAGGCGACGTTCACTTGATCCTGGGGCACATCTCAGCTGCCGATTTTTCGGCTGAAACCGCAGACGGCCGCGGCAAAACAGATTTAGAAGCAAAAGCCCGGCTATCACGTGTAATATGTGCAGATGTAGAAATGCTGACTGACCAAGAAATCCTAGAACTAGCGCGATACATCTACAATCAGCAAATAAAGCAGGTCGTGGATCGCTTAAGCAGAGTATACAGAAGTACTAAGGAGTTAACTGCTGAAAATTTACCGATTGTTGTTACGGGGTTAGGTAAGGACTTTCTTGCCCGAAAAGCAGCAGAATCAATCGGCGTCGACAGGGTTGTTGATTTAGCCGAGGTTTTACCCTCTGAGGCAGTATTAGCTACTCCTGCAGTCGGAGTCGCCTTTATGGCTGCCTCTAAAATTTTAAAGGAGCCTATCAGATGGCCTTAACGGTGCTTAAAGTCGGCGGCAGCTTGTCCTCCGAACCCAAGAAATTACGGTGCTTGATGGCAAGGCTGGCTGAGATTGCGAAAACTCATCGGTTAGTGGTTGTTCCAGGTGGCGGAGACTTCGCTGATACAGTCCGCAGATTAGATAAACAGTTCACTTTGGATAGGCATGTTTCTCACAGAATGGCGATTTTGGCTATGGATCAATACGGTCTTCTCCTGTCTGACCTGTCTACTGGTTCCGTGGTGGTCCGCCAGTTTGATCAGGCTCTAGCTGCCTGCGATTCGGGTAATTTGGCGATTTTTTTGCCCTCACGGTTCATGTTTGAGGAGGATCCGCTTGAGAACTCCTGGGCAGTCACTTCCGATTCCATCGCGCTCTGCATTGCCTTGCGGCTTGGGGCAGAGCGAGTCCTGTTTGTAACGGATGTGGACGGCGTTTACACGGCTAATCCCAAAAATGAGAAAAACGCCCAGTTGCTCAAAGAGGTTTCAATCGAGGCCTTAGCTGATCTTAAAATGCGCACGAGTATTGATTCGGTTGTGCCCCGGTTGCTAAAGAAGTGGCCCATTGAATGCGTGGTAGTTAACGGATTCTACTCTGAACGCGTGGAACGGCTACTTGACGGTACAGACGCTGTCTCTACTCTTATATCCGCCGGAAAGCCATGACTGTTTGAATTTACAGCTTTAATATCTAAACCTAATATTTGCTGTAGTTCTAACCATTTTTTTAAAAAAGTCCTGCCTTTAGCGGTGATGGTAAATTTGGGTTGACCGCATCCTTCGCCGTCTTGCAACAGCCACTGACGCTTCACAAGCTGCATAATGGAGCTCTGCAAAACCTCGTATGATACACTTGTATGACACCTTATGAACGTCTTAGTATGCGGCGTCTTGCAGATCGACAGTATTTCAGCTAATACCTCTATGCGGTCCCGTTTACGACTCAAAAAAGAAAATACTCCTTACCCAAACAGATTGGCTTTAATTTAGCAATTAAACGTTTGTTGTAACAACAAGGCACCCACAGAATGATTAGCGATGAAAAAATGAAAAAAAGAAAATATGGAAGTAAACAGTTTTAGATCTTTTTCTTATCTAGGACTTCACGGAAAGTCTTACCGCAGCAATCATAGAGTGCAATGGTAAGTTGTGTGCGTTTTCCTTTCTTGTCTGGTTTACCAGCCATCTTCCATGTTTTCTTCGCTGTTTTTACTTCTTTTCCACAAGTGGGACATTTTGCCATGGATATTTTCCTCTGGTCATGGTGTATCATAGTTATATGTTTAAAACACTTTCGATAACTCGCTTCAAAAAAGGCTAAAACGAAGCGTTTTTATGGGTGAATATGAGTAAAACAAGGTTTTTTTATGTTAGCAAGCGTGCAATTAACGTATCATTTGCGGGGCACCATCAAGTAATATTAGTTTAATCTGTGTAGTGTTTGAGTAACATGTCGATTGTTGGTTTAGATTTAGCAGGTGTTGAAACTCGGCCTACGGGTTTCTGTGTGCTTCAAGGCATGATTACAAAGACATGTAACCTCTACAGCGACCAAGAAATAATCGAAAAAACAGTCCAAGCCCACCCTAAAGTGATACTAATCGATGCTCCACTTAGCTTGCCGCCGGAACGGAAATCGCT
>JAAYYI010000050.1 GCA_012515445.1 Candidatus Bathyarchaeota archaeon
ACGCTGCAGCCCGCCGATTGAAGTAGCTGTAGCGCTTGGCCCTTGTAACCGGAACCTTCGAGTTCGCTCATGATGTGTTTAGCCTCTTTGAAACGTAGACTCCATCGCGCTGGTACCCCATGCGCATGTAGTATCGTCTTGTTCCTAACGCACTAATGACTAAAAGCTTTTCCAACCCAAACTCGCTGTGTGCAATGCGTTCTGCCTCAGCCAACAGCTCCTTGCCGTATCCGCGGTGCTGCCAGGCGCCGTCCTGACGCTTACCCACAGGGACAAGTTGTCCGTAAACGTGCAGTTCCCTCACAATTGCAGAGGGCACCTCTGTTATTTCTGGGCGGTGGGCTTTCAGCGAGGGGATGCGCATTCGGATGTAGCCCAGCAGCACGTTGTTGACTGGGTCTTCGGCTGCGATGAAGAATTCCGTGCCTTCAGATGCTTCGTAGCGTTGCGTTCGGATTTCCACCTTTGACAGGTCGGGCTTGATGTGATCTACCTGCATACGGTGCCCGACTTCTCGGCATCGGATACACTGGCAGTGCAGCCCATGCTCAGCAAGTTTCTGCTGCGCCAGCTCCCGCAAGTTACTCTTCTTGACACCCGCCAAAATCAGCTGCGCCGGGATATCGCGCTGAACACGCATAACCCGTATCCACTGCGGAATGGTTTTCTTGATTTCAGCTATGACTTCCACGGCTTGCTCAGTCGTGTAAGGCGTATATGTGCCCTGCTGGTACCACTGGTAGGCTTTGGTGCCGTTGATGGCGAGGCACGGGTAAATCTTTATCATATCCGGCTTGAATGCGGAATCGGTAAAGATGCGCCGAAACGCCTCGATATCCTTCGATGGATTGCTGCCCGGCATTCCGGGCATCATGTGGTAAACGATTTTTAAACCTGCGTCTTTGGCGATTCTTGTCGCTTCTACCACGTCAGCGACGGTGTGTGTTCTGCCCACCAGCTGATAGATTTCGTCACTGGGGTTCTGTACGCCAAGCTCGATTCGAGTGACGCCCATATCTAGCATTGCGTCGATGTGCGGCTGTTTTGCCCAGTCGGGGCGGGTTTCTACGGTTATACCGACGTTGCGGGTTTGGCTGACCTCCGCGTTTAGCTTAGCTTCCTCGAGGCTGCTTGATGTTTTGCCTGTGATGGCGTCGAGGCAGCGCTGGATGAACCACGTCTGGTACTCCACTGGCGTAGCGGGAAAAGTTCCACCCATAACGATTAACTCGATTTTATCGACTTTATGGCCGATTTGGTTGAGTTGCTCGATTCTACTCATGACTTGACTATAGGGGTCAAAGGCGTTTTGTGAGCCTCGCATGGCTGCTGGTTCGTGACCTGTGTAGCTCTGAGGCGACCCGGTGGTTGGTCCGCCGGGGCAGTAGGCGCAGGGTTCAGGCTGCGGACACGGGTAGGGTTTGGTCATTGTAGCGACGACGGTGACTCCGCTGATTGTGCGCGTGGTCTTTCGCCTTAGGAGTGGTAGCAGAATCTTGCTCTCCTCCGGGGTTAACTGGCTGATAATATCCGCGCTGGAAGGCACTTTCTCGAGGTGGTATTTGCCTGCAGTTCTGATTTTAAGTTTGTTTACGTCGTTACGCGTAGGCGACTGCATGGAAAGCAGGGTTTGGATGATTTCCCGGAGAGCAACTGTATATGTCAAGCCTTTTTACCTGTGGTTTATGTTCAGTTTTCGGATAGATAAACTACGCTAGCCCAGAAGCATTTAAAACAAGAAATAAATGCGGTGTAAATAATGAATTTCTGCCTTTAGTTGTCGTATTCTACATGATTCCACAAGTCTAATAAATCAACCAAGCGCTACGTTGGTTTTATTGGGAAAGGGGGATAATGGATTGACTCAATCAGACAATAGTGTAAACGTTAAAAAACCAAACATAATTGTTTCAACAATAAGGAAACATCCAGCAACATGGTTTTTCCTAATTACTTTTGCATTCTCATGGGTAATTTACCTATTAACCGGAACAGTACTAAAAGGCATACCATTAGGATTCATTGCGTCTTTCGGGCCGACCATCGGCGGCATTATTGTGGCTGCAATACTTAATCCGACACGTTCCCATGCATCCGTCAAAAAGCGCATCATCGTCTTTGCTATAGTTCTAGCTATCTGCATCGCTGTTACAGTTCAAACAGCTATTATGTCACCAGCGTTTCCGCTTTCATTCATAGCTACCTTCGCCATAATGGATCTCATAATCGCTTACTCAATCTCGAGTTACTATCACCCAATTCAAGGCGTAGCCCAGATGTATCAGGGCTTAAACCAGAAGGGCAAGAAACTCATCTGGCTCCTGATAGCCTTCGTTTTACCGATAGCCTTCCAGTTTGGCGGAGCATTACTAAACTTGGCTTTCGGCATTAACCTATTCGGCAACCTATCCGTTGCCTTGCTTCTGGTACTTTTTACGGCTTTGCCAAACATTTTCTTGTTCGGTGGACCAACCGCAGAGGAACCGGGCTGGCGTGGCTTTGCCACTCCGCAGATGCAGAAGTACTATAACCCGTTAATCGTGGGCATAATCATCGGTTTCATGTGGACTGTCTGGCATTTTCCACTGTACTTCACAGGCGACTACCCCGGCGGGGTTGAAGCGTTACTTCTACGTTTCGTATGGAACTTGCCTCTTGGTGTCCTGTTCGCTTGGGTCTACAACAAGTCTGGCGGTAACCTACTAGCTGCGCTACTATTGCATGCGAGTAACAACCTATTCGTAACGTTGTTCTCTGCTAGCCAGAACCTATACACTTGCAGCGCGGTAATGGTGATATTCACTGTTATAGTGGTTGTTGCCACGAAGTTCTGGAAGAAGCCAGCACAGCCGCTGCCGACAATCGAGCCTACCCCCGTTAGTGCTTAGCGGATTTTTTCCGCTTTTTTTTGTTAATCAAAAATCGGGATATAGAAAATAGACTGTTTTTTGGTTGATTTGAAAACAGAAAATTAACTGTTAAAAGCGTTGGATATAAAGCGGGTGACTTAAGTCATCCAGTTTTGGCCGGCTTTGCGCTGCAGAATAACCCGTTTAGCGAAGTTACGTCTGTTGCGGTTTTTTGGGCTTGCAGATGTTCTCTCTTTTGCCTCTACTTTAGGCGTTTGAGAACGTACTTTTCCAGCTTTTGAGAGTGAACCGTGAGTTGGCATATTTTACACCTTTTGCACAATAAGTTAAGACGTTGCCTTTAAACCTTTAGCTCAGGTTTAGGTTTAAACCTGCTGTTTTGGCTTGAAAGGCCGCTTTTGCTGCTACAGAGCGCTATGGATGAAAGTTTTATATTAACTATTCACAGTCTATCGCTTAGGGATATATTATGGGTTACTGCTGGAAATGTGGAAACAAACTTGAAGATGACATGGCGTTTTGCCCAAAATGCGGCTCCGCCGTCAACCAACCAAGTAGTCACGATTATGTTAAAGAAGACAAGGTAATAAGAACCGTCGGCTTAGCCATCGTAGGCGTTCTGGTCGCGGTGGCGGTTTTGATTGTTGTGCTGCTGGCGGTTGGGGTACTGCCGGGAATCCAGTCGCCATTCGGAACCATCGGCTCAGGCCACGCCACAACAGTGCAATATAACTTCACAGACTTCACCGCTGTATCAGCCAGCCATGGCTTCACTGTAAGCCTGACACAGGGCACAACCTACAACATCGGCATAATCACCGACGACAACATCCAGCAGTACATAGATGTCCGCAGAGAAGGCAGCACCCTCTACATTGGACTAAAACCGGGTATGGGCGTCACAACCACTCAGCTAAGAGCCGAAATCACCGTGCCAACATTAACTAATCTGCAGCTTTCCGGAGGCTCACAGGCCAACGGCGATTTCAACATGTCAGGAAACTTCGTTGTTGATCTATCAGGCGGCAGCAGAGTCATCATGTCTGGGGCGGCAGCGGACCTCGCAGTGTCAGGTTCAGGCGGCTCCCAAGTGAACCTCCAAGACCTCCAAGTGCAAAACGCGCAGGTTGATTTAAGCGGCGGAAGCCAAGCAAGAATAAACCTCACAGGCCGATTAGACGCAACGCTAAGCGGCGGCTCACAGCTACACTACAGGGGCAACCCGTCTATGGGCAACATTGATACATCGGGCGGCTCAAGCATCTCGCCCATAACTTAACCCCTCTTTAGGGTTGCAGGCATTTCTTCAGCGCCACCCTTAGCTCCTCAGGTAGCGCTACTTTACTTTGGGTCTCTTCGTTAAAAGCCACGACTGTTATCTCCGCCTTCGCCGCAAGTACAAGCGGGGAATTTTCGCTTTGCTTCTTATAGAAATGGTGCTCCAGTGTAAATGAGGTTTGACCGATCTTTTTCAAGCCGGTTTCTATGTCGATGTAGTCGCCCAGCTTTACCTGCGAGAGGTACTCAAAGCATGCGGCGCGTCTGGGAAAGAGAATCCTCTGTTTGGTATAGAAGTAGGTGAAGCTGAACCCGAGCATCTCCATGAAGCCCAGTTCGCCCTCTTCACAGTAGCGGACGTATGTTTCCCAGTTTATTATGCCGAAGCTATCAGAGTCCTGCGGTAGCACCCTTAGGTTTTTCTTTTCGAAGTGCATCGTGATCAGCTTAACAAAGATTTACTTGGATAAGAATACATCGAACGCTCAATGCTGGGTTTAGCGTGTTTTTGGGCGTTACCTTTAAGTTTTGAAGCCTGATTCCAGATAGGTGCCCAAAAAATGGTGTATCAGTTATGGCGAAAATAAGCGTAAACCAACTAGCTTGGCAAAAAGCCCAGAAACTCCTCGATAACCCCCTTTACTACGGCGTAGAAATCACCAAATCCGCCGCCGGTGCAACCATCATCGACGCAGGCGTCAAAGCCCCGGGTGGTTTTGAAGCAGGCAAAATCTTAACCGAACTCTGCCTCGGCGGCGCAGGAAAAGCCGAATTAGGCTACAAGAGCTACGGCGACCTCGACTTCCCATCAGTAACCATCACCTCCGACTACCCGGCTATAGCTATGCTGGGCAGCCAATTCGCGGGTTGGCGCATAAAAGACGGCGACAACATCGCCATCGGCTCAGGCCCAGTACGCGCCATCGCATTGAAGCCTAAAGAAATCTATGAAGAGCTGCACTACACAGACGCCTCAGACAAAGCAGTCATCACATTGGAGAGTAACGTGCTCCCATCTGACGTGCTGGTTGAGAAAGTCTGTAAAGCAGCAAACATCACCGCAGAGAACCTGATTATCGTGGTTGCTCCGACCGCAAGCGTCGCCGGTTTAACACAGGTTGCAGGCCGCGTCGTAGAAGTAGGGATCCACAAACTCCATACACTAGGCCTTGATCCCAAGTGTATCCGCTACGCGATGGGTTACGCCCCGATTCCGCCGGTCGGCCCAGACTTCGAAGTCGCTATGGCGAGAACCAACGATGTTATCCTATACGGCGGCACCGTCTATCTAACGGTTGACTACGACGACGAAGCAAAACTACAGGAACTCGTCAACAAAGCGCCTTCAATTAACAGCAAAGACTACGGTAAGCCATTCCTAGATATCTTCCTAAACGCAGGCAAAGACTTCTACAAGATCGACCCCGGATTATTCGCCCCAGCCGTCCTAATGATTAACAACGCTAAAACCGGCAGAACGTTCAAGGCTGGACAAATAAATCCGAAAGTTTTAGCCCAAGCACTGGGCTTCTAAACTTTTTTATTTTATTTTTAGTCTATTTTTACTCGGTATAGGATTGCTGCTGTTATCGCTATTGCTATCGGCACGGTGTATGCTGCTACTATGGCGTTGAAGGCTGCTATGATTGGCGTGAATCCTGTAACGACTTCTAAGGGAAATTCGTAGCCGATGGGGTATACTTGCTGTAGAGTGACGTAGTTGACTGCTGACATGACAGCGACTCGCAAAACTATGCCCAGTATAGTTGCGGAGAGTGTAATTGGAATTAAGTGTCGTTTTAGTGTGGCTGGTAAGGTCTCAGATTTACATTTGCGTGTAGCTATCTTGTATGGCAGATATATGCCCAGCATCATGGAGAGTATAGCAATCAGGTTGTAGACTGGGCCAGTTGGTAAGCCTCCTTGGAAGAACATGAAGAGGATGACTGTGTTTAGGCCCGTAACAGCTAACCCTACTTTGGGGCCGATTAATAGGAAAGCGACGGCTATGGGGATTTCCCAGAGTTGGAAGATTAGGAAATCTGCTAGGAAGAAGGGGATTTTTGGTCCATATAGGTTTAGTGCTATTGCTAGCGCAGCGAAGATGATTATTAGGCCGATGGTTTTTGTGCTGTTTCGGGTGTTCACTTTTTTGTTTCCTCGGTTGGTGTTCATATATCGCTACCTATTTAAGAGTAGCTACCCAAAAAATAGTGGGTAAATTCGGCTGGAATATGGCTAAAATACATAAACCCCCACCACCCAAATGTACCTATAGTGAAGCTTGTTGACAGAATCAACCACCCAGTTCTCGACATCCCTAGAAGCCAAACGTTGGCTAGAAACACAGACAAACGCAGTCCTAACCCCAGTGCAAGCCAAAGCAAAACGCCTCCGCGACGAAATGAACCTACAAATCCAAGCCCTAGTCGACGTCAGCAAACAGCTCCTAGACGTCAGCAGCAAAGAAATCGAACGACGAAACATGAAAGTCTACAACCGCGCAAGAGCCCTAAACAAACTCGCCCGCCTATTCCTCGATCGATTAAAAAAACTCAACCCGCCAGAGCAGGTCTCATACGACTCCATGAACGCCTACGTGCAGGAAACACAGAAATTACTCCTCGTAACAGACATCGACATAAAGAACTGGTTCCCCCACATCTCACCCTTCTTCATCATGGACCGGCGCAAAGCCCAGTCGGTTTATGATAAAGCCAAACAGGTTTACAATAACCTAAACGACTTTGTAACCAAAGAATACGTGAAAACTAAAGCGCTTGAAGAAGCCCTAAGTCAGCTAAACGAGCTGCAAGTCGACGAGCAGCGACTGCTATCTATCCAAGAGGATAAGGATAGCATAAAGAACGAGCGTCTCCCGATCGAGCAGGAAATCGCTGATTTGGAGAAGAAAATCACGGAGTTGCAGTGTCAGTGCCCAATCGATAAGCTGAACTTGGTTACCGCGGAAATCGAGAAACTAAACAGTGAACTGAAAGAATCTCTGCGGCATTTCCAGAAGCCCTTTGTTAAGATGCAGGCGCTTGCAACTTCAGGCGGCGGAGGCGGCGTAACCCCCGATGAGCTACAGAAAATTAACATATACCTCGACAAGCCCTTTGAAGCCCTCGTGCAGGAACAGCAGGGCTACCCTATGCTTAAAGAGATTCTTGAGAAACTCGAGGTTATGATAGAGAAGGATACGCTTAAACTAAAACCTGATAAAGCCCGCAAAGCCAAAGAATCAATCAACGATTTCCTCCACAAGAACCAGCTTGACAGCTTACAGATTCGCTGCAAAGAGATGGCTCAGACCCGCGACCAGCTCTTAACGTCGTCGAAGCTTGATGAGACTAACCGCAGCTTGGCGCAGTGCCAGGAGCAGCTTGTGCAGCTTAAAGCCCGCAGAACCAGCGTAGAAACTCACGAAACAGTTAAAGCTAATAGCTATCAGGCCACTGTGGACGAGATGAATAATAAAAAGCGGCTTGTTGAGAAGAACATTTACTCGGCGCTGGGTAAAAAAGTCCAAATCGCCTAAACAGGCTTCTTCTTTTTGACCTTATAAGTTAGCAATACGAGACTCTTGATTTCTTCGCAGACGACAAATTCAAGCTTCACCGGCGCTTTTACTGCTCTGAAGAGGTTAACTGCTTTTTCGCCCACTATCTCAGGGGAAACCAGTAGCTGCACCTCATCAACTAAGTCTTCTTCTAGGAGGGCGGCAGCTAAGACTCCGCCCGTATCGGTTGCCACAGTTTTGAAGCCATAGCGCTGGTTTAGCTCTTCTAGCGCCTTTCGGAGGTCCACGTGGTCGCTACCTGCAACGATGTAGTCGTAGTTCCTCTCGGTGAGGTAATCCAAGTAGTCTTTCGGGGTTGATTCTGAAACGAGTACGATTACGTCTTTGCCGTAGCCGGACTGGCGGTAGACATGCATGAGTCCCTTTAGTTTTGCTCTGCTGTCAGCCATAGCCCAGTATCCGCGTTTATCGTCTGGTTTAATTACTGGCTTTTGGCGGTCGCTTGGCTGCTCAGCTGGAGGAGTTTTCATGAATAGCTCTATCCCCGACTTGGCGGTGTCGGAGCCCACAAGCATAACCTCCGCGCCGATGCGCCCCGCAACCTCGTAATGCAGCGCTATATCCAATTCGAAATCCTTAATTGCGCCGTCAACGCTAACTGAATTATACACGACCACTTTTGGCAGCATAGCAACAGGTTTATGCCGCTTTGTATTTGAGGCTTTTTTGCCAAGTTACCGC
>JAAYYI010000007.1 GCA_012515445.1 Candidatus Bathyarchaeota archaeon
ACACCAGGATCAGCATCAGTCCTAATCGAAGCAGACGGCAAACGCTTCCTCTACACCGGCGACTTTAACACCGAACAATCACAGCTCCTCCCCGGCGCAACCATGGACTACGGCGACCTAGACGCAGTCGTCATCGAATCCACATACGCCGACAGCGACCACACAGAACGCAAAGAACTAGAACGCCAATTCGTCGAAGCATGCACAGCAGTCGTCGAAGTCGGCGGAACCGTGCTTGTCCCAGCATTCGGCGTCGGCAGATCACAGGAAATGGCAACAATACTAGCAGCACACCACTTCGATCACCCAATCGTGCTCGACGGCATGGCACGGGAAGCAAGCCGCGTAATCATGAACTACAAAGAGTTCCTACGGGACCCTAAACTATTCATAAACGCCATGCACAGCTGCGACTGGGTAGACGGCTGGCGAGACCGCAGAAAAGCCCTCAAAACCCCCAGCGTCATCATCACAACTGCCGGTATGCTAAAAGGCGGACCATCCGCATTCTACCTCTCCAAACTCGGCAAAAAAGCCATAAACGCAGTCTATCTCGTTAGCTACCAAATCCCCGGCACACCCGGTAGAGAATTAATGGAAAAAGGCGTCTGCACAATAGATGGTAAAGTCAGAAAAATTAAAGCTGCATACCGACACTTCGACTTCTCAAGCCATTGCGGCGCCTCACAACTCAAAGCTGCCCTTACAAAACTCGGCGGCAAACCCAAAGTCTTCATGGTTCACGGCGCAGAAGGAAACTGCGAACGCTTCGCCGACTGGGCTAAAACCGAACTTGGACTTGATGCATCTGCCCCACGAACGGGCGAAAAAATCGCGATATAGGTATCCGCTATGAAAATCGGTGTTTTAGCAATCGCACAAGTCCCGCAGCGGTTCCTCGCGGCAGCCGCACATGGACTTAGTGAAGTGCTGCCAGACACCACATGCGAAGTCACCTCAACCGCGATAGCTGCCCCCGAACATGCATACGATAAAAAACGCCGCCAGTACAACTCCACCCAAATCCTAAGCGATATCCAAGCATACGCCCAAGACAGACAAGAATACAACCGCATCTTAGGCATAATCGACGCTGACATCTACGTAACAGGCTTAAACTACGTATTCGGTGAAGCCTACATTCAAGGCAAAGCCGCATTAATCTCCACCTGGCGCCTAAAACCCCAATACTACGCTGAAGAACCAGACAGAGGCGCATTAGAACTCCGCATTGTAAAAGAAGCCATACACGAAGTAGGCCACACACTCGGACTCCAACATTGCCCAAGAAGCTACTGCGTAATGCATTTCTCCAACAGCATTTTTGAAGTAGACAAAAAACAAAGCTTATTCTGCGACCAATGCTATCTAAATGCTGCAGTAGCCATAAACCAACTAGAGCCACTAACATGACCCAACCACAACCCCAAACTCCGCCGAAGCCAGCTGAGCACAGCAGCTTCAAATTCGAAGCAATCTACCTGCTACCCATACTCGCCAGCTTAGCCTTCGGACTCATCTGCGCACTAATACTAGCACCACACCAAACCGAACTAGTTTATCCATCCGCGCCCGCAGGCGAAGACACACCCGGCGCACCACTATACAACGCAGCTTACTTCGTCATTCTACTCGCCATAAGCGCCACAGTCTTCTACATATTGCTTAAACGTAAAAGCAAAAAACTTATCACCATACTGATCACTATCGCGATGACTACAGCGGCGCTGCTCGTATCGTTTGTCTACTTAACCGCCGCCCTATACTCCGTACCGTACGCAGACTGGATAATAATCCCACTCGCAATCCTAATCACCGCATTATTTGACTTAGCCATCTTCAAATTCGGCGGACAAGCAAGAAACGCAGCTGTAATCTGCATAGGAGGCGCACTCGGCATCTACTTGGGCAGCTCATTCCTCCAATACGCTGGACTGCTCAGCGTAATCGTGATCCTGATATTCCTATCCATCTACGACATCATCGCCGTCTACCGTGGTCCAGTCGGAAAAATCGCTGAAAACGGGTTAGACCAACTCAGCGGACTCAGCTTCTCATTTAAGGACATACAGATGGGGCTAGGCGATTTAGTATTCTACTCCGTTTTAACAGGTGCAGTTTATTTCCAGTTCGCCTACAGCATCCTCCCAGTCGTTGCCTCAATCCTGGGCATTATGATTGGTGCAGTAATCACCTTCTATATGCTGGAAAAACGCGGAGTCTTCCCGGGGCTTCCGTTCCCCATAATATTGGGTTTGGCGTTGGGTTTAGCAGCAGGCTTCTTGCTCTAAATGTTTAAAGCCCCGCTTCCTCCAATAGAGAGGTGGTGCCTTCTTTGGTTTCACCTCAGGTAGCTATCGTTAAAGGCGAACGTGGCCATGACCCAGTCTATAGGGCGCTTGATTTAATCGACTATAAATCCGCCTTCACCGGTTACAGTCGAGTGCTAATTAAGGTTAATTTTATCACAACCATGACTTGGGATACAGGTGCCACAACTGACCCCATCGTAGTCGAAGCGATAATAAACCGCTTAAAAGAACTCCCAATCGAAGTTCTAGTGGTTGAATCTGATGCGTCCATGACTAACGCTGACAAAGCGTTTGAAGCTACAGGGATGGCTGAGATGTGCCGACGTCAAGGCGTAGAATTTCTCAACCTGCGGCATGAAAAAGACAAAGTAAAGATACCTATCCCCGGCGGCGAAGCGTTGAGAGATGTAACTGTGCCGAGAATCGTGGCGGAATCAGCGGTTATTAGCGCCGCAAAAATGAAGACTCACACTTCCACTAAAGTCACGTTGAGCATGAAGAACATGTTTGGTCTGCTGCCGGACAAGATGAAGTTCGCGTACCATGCAAAGGGCATCAGCAAAGTAATTGTGGATATCAACACTGTTTTGAAGCCTCAGTTGGTTGTGGTGGATGGCTTTGTTGGGATGGAGGGTAAAGGTCCATCGAGTGGTACGCCGGTGAAACTGGATTTGATTGTCGCAGGCAGGGATGCGGTTGCAACTGACGCCACATGCGCTCGTATCATGGATATCGATCCACACAGCGTTAGTCACATACGCACAGCAGCACAGAAGGGCATAGGATGCATTGACGGCGTCGAAGTAGTCGGCTGCAGGCTTGATGATGCTAAGCGTCCGTTTAAACGCGGCTGGTAAAACACGCTGTTATTGGCAAAGGTTTATTTCACTGCATGCTGTTTTCTTGGGAACTGCAGACGGACAACCTTGTCCGTTGGGATGTGGCCGAAAGGCTGAACCATAAGCAAAAAACACAAAAAAGTGAAAAACTATGGCATACAAATACATCGCCGAAGAATGGGCTCACCCAGAGAAGAGCTTCGTCGAAGATCTAAACCGCCAGCGTCTAGTACTATGGCGTAAACAACCTTCAACAGTAAGAATCGAAAACCCCACAAGACTCGACAAAGCCAGAGGACTTGGATACAAAGCCAAACAGGGCTTCGTAGTGGCGAGAACCAAAGTCCGCAGAGGTGGCCTAAGAAAGCTTCGTCCAAGATCAGGCAGACGCCCAAAACGTATGGGTGTTAACAAATTTAAAGCCGCAAAAAGCATCCGTTTAATCGCTGAGGAAAGAACCGCAAAGCACTTCCCGAACCTTGAAGTTCTTAACAGCTACTGGGTTGGCGAAGACGGCAGACACAAGTGGTTTGAAGTTATCATGGTTGATCCAAAGGCGCCGACTATCGTAACTGACAAAGACGTCAGCTGGATCTGTGAGCCACAGCACACAAGCCGTGTATTCCGCAGCATGACAAGTGCAGGCAAGAACGTTAGAGGCTTACACCACCGCGGTGCAGGCGCAGAAAAAGTACGTCCAGCGCACAGAAGAGGCGCAAAGAAACACAACGGTGTAAAACGCCAACGTAAAGGAGACGGACCATACTAATGCACCACGTTAAACCAACCATCACCGCTCCAAACGGCAAAAAGAAAACTGGCAAGGGCTTTAGCCCAAACGAGCTTAAAGCTGCAGGCGTAAGCAAACAGCAAGCTTGGCAGGCTGGTCTACCAGTTGACGAACGCCGCAAAAGTGAGCATGAAGAAAACGTTGCCGCAATCAAGGCACACGTAAAGAAAGTATAAACAGCCCAAAACCTGCACTCTTTTTTGAGTGCCCCAAATTTTGTTTCTCCTTTTTGGCCATTATTTTGTCATGTATTAACTTGAAGTATGCTTCTATAAAACAAAACTTCTAAATGACTGCACACCGAAATAAACACCCATAAGGGACTACTATGCAGAAAAGCACCGAAAACAGCAAACCCATCGGATACATAGACATACGAGTATTCTCACATGCAACCGAGAACCAGACCAAAGTAGAAACCGCGACCAAAAACCTCTTCCCCGCGGAATTAACAGAAGAACTCGTTTTCCAAAAAAACGCGCTCTCTGGACACCACTCAAACCCAATTATCATGCTAACAGCCCAGCTAAAAGAACGCAAACTCCTCCCCAGCGCACTCCAGAAACTCGGAGCCAACCTAAGCACTCTGGACAAAGAGCAGCTAAACGAAGAGATCAAGCTACATCTAGAAAAGGGTAACTTGTATCTACGTTTCGATAAGCAAGCGGCTTTTATGGGTCAGCCTAAACTTGCCCAGAATGACCCGATTCACGTCAAAGTTCATTTCAAAGATAAAACAAACGATGAGGTTGCCGAGTTGGCTAAGCAGTATGGGTTGCTGCCATGAAACGCTACTTCGCTGACTTACACTTACGAATAAACCCAAAAGAAACACAGATTACCCAGCAAATTATCGCAAAGGCCGCCAGATATGGCTATAGCCAAATCAGCATACCCTTCACCAGCCAGATCGACGACGCCCAAATAAGCAGTCTGAGAGCGGCTTGTGTGCAAGTCGGCTTAGACTTCGTAGTCCGCGCGGATTTTAAGCCACGCAACCAAGAAGACCTAATGCGTTTCTTACGCAAATTTAGGCGCAAGGCGGAAATCATCTGTATAGTCTGCGACGATAAAGAAATCGCACGTAGCGCAGCTAAAGACCACAGAGTCGATTTAATAAATTTCCCAAGTCTTGACTACCATAAGCGTTTCTTTGATCGTGCGGAAGCGGAACTATCATTCCGCAACCAAACCGCTCTAGAGATTGACGTAAAATCGCTTCTGGTTTTAGAGGGCCCTCCGCGCGTTAGATTACTTTCGAGTCTGCGCCGTGAGGTTGCGTTAGCTAAAGAGTTCCATGTTCCTATTGTGCTTTCAAGCGGTGTCTCAGAGGAGCGTTTGATGCGTATGCCCCGTGATTTAGCAAGCATTGCTTACCTTTTGGGACTTGGCGAGTCTGAAGCGTTGGATGCAGTGTCAACCAACCCGACCCGTATTGTTGCGACAAACCGTGAGAAGCTTAGTCAAAGGTTTGTGGCTCCGGGAATCACTATTATCAGGGAGGGCAAAGCTGATTGAAGCGGGTTAAGCGTAGGTATTTGGCGCTGCAGCTTGAATGCGAGGGTTTGCCCAGCGAACGTGAATTTGTGGATGCCTTGTGGGCTTCTGTTACTAAACTTTATGGTGAGGTTGGGGCAAGCTCGACTGGTTTGTCGTTGATTAACTTGGATGCTGAGCGCAAGGTCTATGTTGTCAAATGCCTGCTGGCTGTGCTTCCTGAGGTTCGTGCGTCTGTTGCTTGCGTTACAAGTGTTGCTGGGGCAGCGGCTTCTGTTAATGTTTTAGCTGTTTCCGGTACTCTTAAGGCGCTGTATTCCAACATTTAGCTTGTTGCTATGTAAAGTTTTTCATATTATTGTGTAAAGTTCATTTAGTTTTAAGTCATGTATTCTTTTGGACAATCTTACAAAAAGTATGCAGAACATTTATCAATTCCAAACCAGCGATAGTTAGCATTCGAAACTATCGTATGTGTAAACGAAAAAATGTACCGAGTAGAGCATAAAAATGGACATAAACGATTTCTTCTTTAAAATGCAACCCCTTAAAACCGATGTACTGATAGACGATACAACACTTAGAGACGGCATCCAAATGCCCGGCTTAGCAGCTGGACCAAAAGATGCAGCAAGAATCGCTCATTTACTCAGCGAAATCGGAGTAGAGCGAATAGAAGTATTCCACTATCAAGAACCCGACAAGCACGCCGCAAAACTCATCCTTGAACAAAACCTGTCTATGCGTGTAGCAGGCTGGTGCAGAGCTGTTAAAGAAGACATCGACAGCGCCGTAAAATGCGGCTTCAAAGAAGTAGGTATTTCACATCCGGTATCATTCATCCACTTTAACGCTAAATGGCCAGAGAAAACCTACGACCAAATCTTAGCCAACGTCGTCGACGTGACTGAATATGCAGCAAAAACCTGCGGCTTACGTACCTTCGTCCACGGCGAAGACAGCACACGTGCAGACTGGGAATTTGAGAAAAAATTCATCAACGCAGTTGCAGATGCAGGCGCAGAATGCTACCGTATATGTGACACCGTCGGCATCGGCTTACCCGATATAGACGCACCAATGCCAAACGGTATCCCCGCTAAAGTCAAAGCAGTCAAGAAAGAAACCAAGATTCCAACAATAGAAATCCACGCACACGACGACTTTGGTAACGCCATAGGCAACACAATGGCTGCAATCCAAGCGGCAGACGGTCTATACGATAAAGTCTACGCCAGCACAACTTTCCTAGGCATCGGCGAACGCGCGGGAAACGCAGAAACCGAAAAGGTAATGCTTAACCTCTACCTACAACGCGGCGTCAACAAATTCGAAGGC
Organism: Candidatus Bathyarchaeota archaeon; assembly: GCA_012515445.1. Lineage (GTDB taxonomy): Archaea > Thermoproteota > Bathyarchaeia > Bathyarchaeales > Bathycorpusculaceae > Bathycorpusculum. The sequence goes on from JAAYYI010000007.1 coordinate 6,777, forward strand.
AAAACACATAACCTAAAAGCTACAGCCGAATTCATCGGTAAAGCCACAGGCTACGTGGTTCCACCTAACAAGGCAATCGTCGGAGACTACGGATTCGCTCATGAATCAGGCATCCACACCCACGGCGTCCTAAACAATCCATGGACATACGAGCCTTACCCGCCAGAACTAGTCGGTAACGAACGTAGATTAACCATCGGCAAACAGTCAGGCAAAGGCATCATAAAGCACAAAATCACCGAGCTTACAGGCAGCGAGCCAGACGATGACACAGTTGCAGCAGCAGTCGAGGTTATCAAAGGTATCTATGCAAGCGGACGCAGAGCATCACTAAAAGAGGACGAATTTAAGAAAGTCCTCCGCACCCTCAAGATTCTGCCTGAATCTAACGGCCACTAAAGGGACTATTTTTCCCTTCATTTCCTTTTGATTTTAAGATTAACCCCTGATTAGCTTGCTTCAGCCGTTTGCTGTTTTTGAGGCCTGCATACTTCCTCCATCATCTGCATCATCGACGGCATCGCGAAAATGATGTCTGTGTCGCTTACCATGCCAACAAGGCAGTCTTCACGCATTACAGGCAGATGCTTAACGTGTTTTCGCCGCATTATTTGGGCTGCTTCTTGAACGCTTGCCTGCTCATCAATCGTCGTAACAGGGGAAGATGCAACCATGCCGGCTTTAACGGCGCTGACTGGCAAGCCGTACTCATATCCGCGGGTCAGAGCGTCTTTTGTGGTAACAATTCCAACAGGTTTTTCGCCCTGAACAACGACCAATGCGTTGATGTCAAAATTGCTTAACGTAGCGATTACCTCATGCAGACTCGTATCTTCGCGGACAGCTTTCACGGGTGTATTCATAATATCTCTAACAAGAAGGTTTTCTGACAAAACAAACCACCAAAATCCACAATAGATTCTGCTGTTCTGGCAATATCAACTTTTTTAGGGGCTAACGCTGAACCGCATCATGCCGTATAGTGCGCTTGGGCAAAACAACCATGTTGATAGCCGCAGCTGCAAACAGAATAACCGATGCAATCAGCACTGACTCGCATAGTCCAGATAGAAACGCTTCTTTTGCCTCAAAAACCACCTGTGCGGCAGTCGCTGCTGGAAGTTCAGCGGCTGAGATTAAGGCGGCTTGAAGACTATTCTGCACATGTAACCCAACCTGTACTGGCAATGCGCTGATGGTTTGTGAAGCACCGATTTTCGCAACGTAAACAGAATTCACCAAAGAGCCGAGTACTGCGATGCCTAATGCTCCGCCAATCTGCCGTGTGGTATCGTTCATTGCTGAGCCCACTCCTGCTCTGCTTTCAGGAATCGAATTCATTATAACGTTGGTTCCGGGGCTCATCACGAATCCTAAGCCTACAGCGATGAAGAATTGAACTACAACCGAAACTAGATATGGCGTTGTAATGGCGGCGGTTGCGCCGAACAGCAGCATCCCTAAGCCTATCGCGATTAACCCAATTGAAACGGTTAGTTTGCTGCCTATTTTATCATCTACCTTAACCGAGTACATGGTAAAGATGATGACAAAAACATTCAGAGGCACCATGCATAATCCAGCTTCGAGTGGCGAGTAACCCTGCACTGACTGGAAGTACTGGCTAAAGAAGAACATCGTACCCATCAAAGCGAAACTGCTTAAGGTTAAAGCTATGGTTGCTCCTGAGAATGAGCGGTTCTTGAAGAACTCAAGCGGAAACATGTTTGTTTTGGCTTTACGTTCCCAAAGTACGAAACCTGAGAGTACAGCGGCGGTTGCGGCGAAAGCTACCAGTACTTCGGTTGTTAGCCATCCGACTTCCCCGGCGGAGATTATGGCATAGACCAGCAGGACCAATCCGCCAGTTGAAAGCAGTATGCTCAAGCCGTTCAGCTTGAATTCGCTGTGCCCAACGGATTCAGGCAAGAAGTAGTGGCTGCCGATTAAGCCAACGACGACTATAGGCATGTTCAAGTAGAAGACTACTGGCCAACCTAACCCCGAGAGCAAGTAGCCTCCTATGACTGGACCAAAGCCTGCACCTATGCTGAAGACACTTGACCATGACGCGATGGCTTTCGCACGCTCTTTTGGTTCACGGAAGATGTCCGTGAGGATCGACAGCGTGGACGGCATCATTATCGCTGCGCCTAAACCCATAACTATGCGGAATAATATCAGCAGGTCAGTTGAAGTGGCGAGTGCAGCCCCCGCTGAACCTAAACCGAAGACGATTAAGCCCGCTTGGAGCAAGCGTTTTCTGCCGTAGCGGTCGCCGACTGCGCCAAAGGTGATCTGCAGAGTGGCCACGACTAGTAGGTAAACGTCCACTATCCAGAGTAGCTGCGTCGCGCTGGAGTTCAGGCTTCCCGCGATGTCTGGCAGCGCTAAATTCAGTACTGTGTCGTCTACTGCAATGACGAAAAGTACGATGCACAGTACCAAGAGGGCAATTTTTTTTCCATTTTTAAGCGCTGTGAACTGCATAGAAGCCGCTGTCATCCAAGTTTTTGCATATAGCGAAAGCGCCTCCGATATAAGGTTTAACGATTCATTGAGGCTTTGTTGCCATCGTAACTAAACGGTTAATAGCGGAGATTAAGCAATTAAAAAAGAAAGCAAAAAGAAGCAGAATTATTTGCGTTTAATATGGTACTGCTCGATTGTATCCTTAGCTTTCTCTCGGCGTTCACGATGTGCTTCAAGAAACTTGTTCAGCTTCTCAGCGACATCCTTCTTGCATTCGCCACAAAGCATCGCGCCTGACCTGCATCTGCCTTCGCGCTCGGATAGTTTAGCGTTGTCTTCCTCAAAGAGGAAATAGTAGTACTGGAAAATACTGCAGACTGCTGGGTCTCCTCCGGTTTTACGCTGCTCCGCCGCTGTACCTTTGCCGCCGGTGAATGCGTTCCAGATTTTTTTCTTCACTGCATCCGGCTGATCCATAGTGAAGATGCTTGTTTCTGGCATTGATGCGCTCATTTTTCCGCCTGCGCCAAGCCCTGGGAGGAAGCGGCAGTGTATCTGTGCAGGTTTATAGTAACCTAAGCGCTGTGCCACGTCGCGTGTCACCCGCCAGTACGGATCCTGATCGATTGCCGCCGGAATGAGCGCGGGGACGTTTTCGCCGGTTAGTTTTTTATGGATAAAGCAGGGCGCCGCCTGTATTGCCGGCCAGTATACCCAGCCTATGTTTGTGCTGTCTTGGAAGCCGAATGTGCTGCGTGCGGTGCTGTATGTAATGCGTTTAGCCACTTCCAGCGTGATATCATAGAGGAGGTCGATGTCTTTTGTGTCGTAAATGATGAATGTGTCCTCTGGCTTGAAGCCCAACGCGATGAGGTCAAGAGCGTTTTCGTAGCTCCACTTCGCTGTTTCCTCTAAACCCCGTTGGTCGCTTATGAGGTATTTTTCGTCGTCGGTTATCTGGAAGTAGAGGCGTGTTTTAAATTTCTGCTGCACATGCAACGTGAATATCCACGGAACAAGGTGACCGATGTGGACGGGTCCGCTTGGGCCTCTGCCGGTGTAGAGCACGAATTTTGTGCCTTTCTCATAGAGGTTAAGGACTGTGTCGAGGTCGCGGTGGCTGAAGAATATTTTTCGGTCAAGCTGCAGATGCAACTTGTCGGTGTATGTTTCTACGCGTTTGAGAAGTTCCGGCGTGAGCGGTTGTGTGCCGAATTCCTTGATTAAGCGGTCGTAGTCGACTTTGCCCTTTACTTCCCAGGGTGTTACGACCATTTCGTTGTTGTTATCTTCAGCCGTGGGGATTCACCTGTTTATTGAGTGAAACGGTGCGTTGGGATATATGCTTTTTTCGGTACAGGTGACTTTTGTTGGTTTACCGCGTGTTTTTTCTGTAACCTGCCTCTGTATCAATAGATCAAGGATTTGCATTTGGTCAGAAATTTTCAAATTAGAAGAAGGGAGCATCGCCCTTGCCCTTCTTCTACCAGCGACTTTACGGAAACAACAGTTTTAGATTCTGCGTACGGTAGGCTTTGATTGCTGGTTATGGCAGCTTCTAAAAGACAGAATTGGTGGGGCAGAGCGGATTTGAACCGCCGACCAATGGGTATCTACAGCTCCAGAACTTCGTCATTCTCCCTTAGGAGTCAGCATACCCATTCTGAGATGCTTCTGGAGCCCATCGTAATACCGGGCTATACTACTACCCCGCACCAATCAGTTTCTAATAATTCAGCAGACCAATATTTATAGTTACAGCAGACACAGGAAGAAAAGAATTCTTTTCACGCATACTTTTACGGGTCAAATCCAGCTAATTCGCCTTACAGTTCATTCTGCAACAAAGGGTCAATGGCGCTCATTTAAGAAGAAGCGCAGCCATCAACCGGTCGAGCTCCACACGATCTTTTACTCTGCGGAAAATCAGTTTACCGCTCATAAAAAGCCGAAACGTTATTCCTCCAAACTCTAGTTCGAACATAAAGTTACCAGTTGATTTCTTGATGGCACACCTTTCCTTAATCGTTGCTATGGCGGCGTCTCTGCTTTCTGGCTTGAGGTTGACTATAACTTCGGTTTCTGCGCCGCATATACCCCCGACTGAAGCTACAAAATCCTTAACGGAAGCCAAGAAAAACCACAAAAAAGAAGAGGGTTAAGCGTGTTTGCGTTTAGGTTTATTTGAAGCTACTGCCACTGGTTCGGGAGTATTGATTTCTGCCTCAATTTGCTTCTTTATCCGCGTTTTTTGATGGGTAACGTGGTTGTTCCTGCCTTAATCGCTCGTACTTCAGCGAGTATTAAGCGTAGAATTTCTTCGTCACTTGGCACTCCCGGCGGCGGCTCAACAGCTTTTCGGAGTCTAATAGGCACTCCATCCATTCGGTAAGCTGTGCCTTCAGATTCTAAACCGCACCATTGCGTTGGAAACAGGACGTCACTGAGTTTTGAGGTGCAGTTCATATCTGGATTGATGACTATCAGTGGATGTTGTGTCATTTTCTTCATTGATGGTTTGGGGAAGTGAGCGCCGGGGTCGGAGCCGATGACTAAAGTTGCGTCGTTGTCACCGTTCTTTAGCAGGTCGATGGTTGTGAATTCGCCTGGGTTAAACTGGGGATAGCCTTGTGAGAAGTCGATTGCAAAGGGGTACCCTGTTGCCCACGCGAACGCGACGTTGGCGCCTGTGATGTTGAAGTGCCCCCTCATGGGTGTAATGACGAATTTGGTTTTGCGGTTCAGGTCAGCTACGAGTTTGATGGCTAATTCTATGTTTCGGAAGCGTCCTGCGCTTGCAGTTAAGCCTAAACCGTAGTAGATGGCGCCGAAATTGCAGCCCACCATTAACTCTACAACCTCCCGCAGGTACTCAACTGGCACTCCGGCAACCGTTTCAACATCCAACTCTTGATCATTAACTAGGCACCGGATGGCCTCCATAAGTTCATAGTCACGGTTTGGTTCAACCTGAATAAAGTAATCAGCGGCTTCAGCTGTCATTGTCTTAATCGGGTCGATAACAATTAACTTACGACCCTCCTTTTGCAGTATCTGAGGGGGTGCATCTACTACTTTGCAGGTTTTTGGCGGCGCTGTATCTACGTCGAGGTCTTTGCGGCGTACAAGTGCATTCATCTTCTTTTTACTTGCCTCCGCTTGCATCTTTTGCAGATAGCTTTTCCAGCCGCTTTCCTCAAAGCGTCCCTCTGGAAACGCAGTGTAACGTTCTACGTGGCGGGGATGTGAAGCCCATGGGTTGCTGCCCCAGTAAATGATTAAATCCGCTCGGTGTCTAATCTGTCCCAGTGTTGCTGTGGGAACACCTGCTTCTTGCATAGCCATCATTGAGGGGCCATGGCATATGCTGCAGACGTTATCGAGGGCGGCGCCGAGTTCTTCAGCCATCTCTACACCTATGCTCTGCACTTCGCTTGTACAGCATTCCCAGCCGAATAGCAGCGGATATTTTGCGTTGGTTAGGATTTGGGCTGCTTTTTTGACTGCTTCATCCATTGATACTTCGACGAGTTTGCCGTCTTTGCGTATCATGGGTTTTAGGATGCGGTCTTCTTTGTAGCCATGCACCATTTTCGCTTCGCAGACGGCACAACCGTTCTTCATCTTTACAATCTTATTATCTTTCACAGTTAATTCAAGGTCGTCACATAAGCAACCGCAGATTGGACAAACAGCTGATTTTACTACAGTCATGGTACTTCCTTCCCGTATTCTTCTTTTAGGAGCTCATCTAGTGTTAGGATGGGTTTACCTGCCGCTGCTTCCACTTCAACGGGGAATCCCTTGAACAGAGGCATACCCATACTGTATGTGTCATCCCCGCAGACGGCGTTTGCCCATAAGCCGCAGGGAATAAAAGCCAACCCTACGTGGCAGCCTCTCTGAAAATGTTTTGCTTTAACTGTTACCGAGCCAAACTTTGAGGTAACTTGAACGGTTGCTCCGTTTTTTATGCCTATTTTGGTCATGTCCACTGGGTCTAGGAAACATACGGCTGCTGTGTCATAGTATTCTTGGGAGCTTTTTCCGAGTTCTTTTCCGACGCCTTGATCGATGGTGCGGCCCGTTATTAGTGTTAATTGTGTTTTTTGCCCCATCCCAATCATCTTCATTAGAAAATTAAATTGACAATATTAAATTTTTTGATCGATATTTGCAGTTTTTGCACGATCTAGCAGACAGATAAACCGTGCTCAACAATTCGTCAATTAACACTAGTTAGCAAGCAATTAAAAAAGCAGGCTCTACAGAGTTAGACTGGGAAGAGGCACTTCGTGAAGTCAATTAATTCGGGTGCGATTCGTTTGAGGTTCTCAAGTGAGGCGCCACCCTTTTCGGTTAAGTGGAAAACTGTTTTTTTGGTGTCGTTGTGGCCTTCGATTAATCCTCGCCGCTCCATTGCGTAGAGTGTAGCGTATACGGTGCCGGGGCTTAGGGAGAAGTTAAACTTTTTGTGTTGCAGGACAGCGATGTCGTAGCCAGACAGTTCGCCTTTGTCTTTTAGTTCAAGTAGGATTATAATGTCTAGAAACTCTTTTACTATTCTGTTCTCTATCGCGTCGATTGAAAGCCCTGAGTTGGCTGCTTTGCTATCTTGAGTCATTTCCTTAAGGTTCATATAATTAGCAATATAACTTTTATGTTATAGTGGCCACTATATCGTACAAAAATTAAGCAGTCGATAATAAAAAGCGATAAAATTCTCTTTTCAAGTTATTAAAGAAAAAATTACAATTCAGAAGGTGAATAAATTTCTTAAAAAATCTGATAATTCGCCCTGTGCCACGCCAATTCCGCCAAGTGCACGTTCACCCTTAGCTGTTAAACAGAAATTCGTTTTTTTTCCATCATTTTTGCCCTCAATCAATCCCCGCCGCTCCATAGCATACATCGTCATATAAACAGTTCCGGGGCTCAACGCGATTCCAAATTTTTCTCGCCCAAGCACAGCGATTTCATATCCAGTTAGCTGTTTTCTCTCGGCGAGTTCATAGAGTATGATTACGTCTAGAAACTCTTTAATTACCCGGGTTTCGATGCCCATTAGGGTTAACTCGGGAGAACAATCACTTGAATTATTCATTTTATCTCCATTTAGCGGGGCATGGCATATAACGTTTTGTTTTTATACACTGCTGAGACAAAACATCTGAAGACCATATGCGGTTGTAGCTGAATTTAAATGCGTCAGACATTGGATGTTGTTCCGCTCCCATCTTGGGAGATGAGGTTTATGCGTAAAGTGCTCTTTTGGTGCCAACTAGTTAAATTAGAGGTTCCTTACTAAATAGGCACGGGTCACCTGTGCGTTCACAAATAAGTAGGCAGACGCTGAAAAAGAAAGCGCCGCAGATAATCGCATTAACAATCGCCATCATCATATGCGGGTACTTGATGCTTGAATTCTTAGCTGACATGTTCATTAAAGGTGAATCTGTCTCGTTCACGCATACAGTCGCCAGCTGGGGTTACCCTGGTCTGTTCGGATTAATGATTCTGGAGGCAAGCTCCCTGCCTATACCCAGCGAGGTTATTCTGCCATTTGCAGGATACCTAATCTCTGTTGGGCACCTTGATTTTTTGGCGACAATTGTAATAGCGACCGTAGCCACGTTAACTGGATCACTTATCGACTACTACATAGGCTTAAAGGGTGTACAGGTGCTCACCCGGTATCGGCTTCTTGGTAGAACGGTATTCTCTGAGGACCAGCTAAGAGTTGCCGCCTGCTACTTCTCAAAGTACGGTGCAATAATGGTGTTGGTAGGCCGCTTGATTCCTATGGTTAGAACATTAATTTCTTTTCCTGCAGGCGCAGTACGGATGTCATTGGTAAAGTTTGTTTCTTATACTCTGGCGGGTTGTCTAGTTTGGAATAGTCTACTGATCTATGTTGGCTTCTATTTGGGCTCGAAGTGGCAGGAAGTGGCAGATGCCTCGCATTATTTAGTGGTCGTTGTAGCTGCAGGGGGTATAGCGTTGTTTGCTGCTTTGATTGTGTGGCGGAAAAGGAGAAAAACAAAACAGATGCGGTTTAGCCTAAAACCGCTACTTTAGGCTTCAAAGTGCCTTGGATGCCCAGCTTTTTTGCTTCTTCTACCTGAAGCATGCAGTCCACCTCGTAGTCCCGGTTGAATCGGCTGTAGTCGATTGAATTCAAGAACGCTGCATCCGCTGAGACGCATGAGTCAGAGGCGAATATTCCCACGTCTTTCATGACTACATCGCCAGGTGTTGGTGCGCAGTCGCAGTACTGGGCGATGTCCTTGGCGAAGCTCACGTATGACACTTTTCCGGGTTTAAATGTTGAGAGTACACCGTATGCTGCGGAGGCAAGCGCCAGTGACAAGTTAGGCTTATCAGTGAAGCTGATCGCCTCAACTGGGCAGACTGCCTTGCATATTGGGCAACGCATACACTTAACAGAGGTATTACGGGCTTTGCCCTCAATTATTTCTGGTAGGTTATATGCGCAGGCTTCTCTGCATTTACCGCAGGCAGTGCACTTGGATTCATCGATTTTAAGACCTATAGCGCGGTGTTGACGCAGTTTACCCGCCTGTGATGTGCAACCCATCGCAAGGTTTTTGATGGCGCCCCCGAAACCGCTTAACTCGTGGCCTTTGCAGTGAGAGACAACTATCATTGCGTCTGCTTCTGCGATGACGCCTGAAACCTCAATTTCAGAGAGGATACCTCTTGTTTTCAATGTTTGAAAGTTTTCGCTCTTTAACCCGTCAGCCACTATGAAGGGCGCCATGTTGAAGCCGTTCATGAGTGCGGTTTGCATGTGATCATACGCGTTGTGGCGCTGGGCTAAGTAATAAGTGTTGGAATCGGTTAGGAAGGGTTTGGCGCCGAGTTCTTTGACGCGTCGCACGATGTCATGTACGAAGAAGGGCTGCACATAATAGGGGTTGCCGAGTTCACCAACGTGAAGCTTGATGGCTACCAAATCGCCCTTTTCGATGCCGCTAAATGTTCCTGCCGCGTCGTAGAGGCGGTTAGCTTCCGCGGCGAGGTTACGGTTAGTATCCCATGGTAGTAGGTGAACGGTCATTGTTTATCACTTCTTTAAGTTTTAGCATGCAGAAATAGTATAAAAGCATGAATCAAGTAACCGCTTACAGCTATCTTTTTTCACAGCATTCTGAGACTTGCATACTGTTAAACAAACGTTGTTTACCAAGCTGTACCAAGTGCAATTAATTATTCTGCCTCCATAAATCATAAATTCCAACAACCGATAACTCATTCTAAAGACTTGGGTGTAACTGTGAGGCTACCTAATATTGCGATTTTCCTGTAGCCTTTCGTAGTCTAAATAATTATTACACTGCTTGTTTCAGCACCGGGGCCTGTTTTCATCCTGTCCTACTTCGTAATCTTGGGTATGGTAGTGGGCGTTTTCATACTGGCCGATTTTGCCCTGCTGTACTGGCGCTCAAAGAACAAAACGTCGCCTTCAGCCTCAAATGCGTCTCCTACTCTAAGAATCGTCGTTCTAATAACAGCCTTCAACGAAGACCCAAATCTAGTTCTTGACACTAGCCTCTCTGCCAAGCTTGCTGTAGGCAAACAAGGCGACGTATACATCTTAGATGACTCAACAGATAAAGCAACAAGGCAACAAATCGACAGCTTCAGAGACTACGGATTCAAGGTTATCCGAAGAGAAATCAGACGCGGCTACAAGGCTGGTGCAGTAAATGAGTGGCTCAAAACATATGGCAATAGATTATGACTTGATGGCGATCTTTGACGCTGACCAGAGGCCAATGCCTTTTCTCTTCAACAAAGTTACACCTCACTTTGCAGACGAAAAAGTGGCGTTTGTCCAAGTTCCCCAGTACTACTCTGAGATAACCTCAGGCGTATCTTTAGGTGCATTCTTTCAGCAGTTACCTTTCTTGCGGTTGGTTATGCGAGGCCGAAGCAAGGCAAACAGTGCTTTCAGCTTAGGCAGCGGCACAATCTATCGAGTAAGAGCGCTCAGAGAAATTGGCGGTTTAGACGATTCTACAATAACCGATGATATCTCGACGTCAATAGATCTGCATTCAAGAGGCTGGAGAAGCGTATACATTGACAAGCCACTGGTTTGGTATGGGATGCCTCCGAAGAGCATTGCGGGTTATCTGGTTTAGCAAGGCCGCTGGAGCCTCGGCGGTTTTCAGCTGCTATCTAAGCTGATAGGTTCAAAGTTGTCCGCTACACAATTCTTTGATTACTTCAACGGGTGGCTCTACTGGTTTAACGCTGGCCCCATCACGTTTTTCGAAGTATTTGCACCAGTAATTTTCTTAGTTTTCGGCGTTTACTTCTTTATCTGGAACCCTCTTGTTTACTTGGCGTTTTACTTACCGTTCTTTCTATCGAGTATAGGCTTCTATTTCTTCACCATTAAAGAGCAGAGTTACGGCGCCCGCGGATTCATCCATCATCATACTGTTCAACTGTTGGCGTTTTTCTCCGTGAACTCTTCCTTTGTGGGCTGGTTGATGCGTAAGAAGCGGCCTTTTGCCGTTACCCCTAAAGGTAACAATAACAAACCGCCGCGGGGCGTAATCGCTGCCTACACAGCAATTGTCTGCATACTCAGCGTATCTATTGGAAAAGGTATAGTCGACGCTTTAGCTATGGATCCTTCTGTGTGGGTTGCCTACGTAATTAACATTTTCTGGGCAGGCTACTTCGTTGCCTTCTTCAGTTTTGGTCTGTACCTGATTACAAGAAATAAACCTTACTCCGAGACGTTAAAAATCGACATAAAACCCACTTATTTACCTGGCCGCGGAAAAGTAGAGGCGCTTTTACTTCTACACGAATCGATTGAACTTGAAGAAAAAATAGCTCATGTATACTCCCTTTTAGCCGAGAAACTTGGTGCTCAAGATGCGGCAATACTAAAGCAGTGCTCAGAAGATAGCGCTGTGCATGCAAAGATACTGCGGCGTATTCTTGGTTGGCTTGACATTAAAGAGACCCATCGTAGAAAGCAAACAATCAATACAGAATATCTTCTTGCCATAGAGAAATTCAGCGGTAACCTCTCAGATGGTTTCGACTCAAAAGACACCTTACCGCTGCTTCATCTGCTACTGGACACTGAAGAATACTTCAACGAAGAAGTGTACATCCGATTACTAAGCAGCATTTTCCAAGAAACTCTTGTTAAAGCGTCCGATCGCTGTAAGGAGATTCAGAGTATGCTTGAACGAATAAAAAGCGATGAAGAAAAGCATACGGTAATGCTGCGGTCGCTTCGTGATAACACACTAAAACTGGCCACCCACTAGACAATCCATGGCTTCCGCATAATGCCCATGACTTTTCAATTCCCCCATAGAGTGAACCCGTCCACTTTTAGGAACATTTTTACCGCTGGCAGACTTCAAAAAAGTACAATTGACTAAGGTTATTTTATGGGTAAGCTTGAATGTCGAGGATTAACCAAGGTCTACGATGACCAGCGAATTGCACTAGACAATGTCACCCTCTCAGTGGACACCAAAGGCATCTTCGGATTGATCGGCCGGAATGGCGCGGGGAAAACCACACTTATCCGCATGTTAGCCACTGAACTGGAGCCGACAAGCGGTATGGCGGGCATTAACGGCATGGACATCATGAAGAATACGGATAAACTACGGGAAAAAATCGCAATTGTCCCGCAGGAGGCGCGCACTATCCGCTGGATGACACCTAAACAAACCGTATTTAGCTATTTACTATGGAGAGGCTACCCCTACAAGGAGGCGAATAGGCTCGCTGCGGAGTCTCTTGCCAAGCTTGGGCTTGACCAGTACGCCAACATGCTTAACGCCCGACTATCCGGAGGCACAAAACGCAAGGTGTTAATCGCCACCGTCACCGCGTCGGAAGCCGAAATTATTTTCCTCGACGAGCCAACAACTGGGTTAGACCCCATTTCTAGACATGAGCTCTGGGATATCCTGTGCGAACTGGGTAAGACCCGATTCATTTTCCTCACAACACACTACTTAGAGGAAGCCGAGCAGCTAGCGGACCAAATCGGTATCTTAAAGGAAGGCAAACTCGTCTCCATCGGCACATTGTCTGAGTTACGCCGAAGTTGTCCGTTCCAGTACAGCATAAAGCTGCCGCCCAAAACAGCCGTACCCAGCACCAACGACGCGGAAGTTACAGTAAGCGCCAGCGGCTACACTCAGATACTAACCCACGAGGCAGAGGCATTCCGAATTGCCAGGCTGCTTTCTGAGCAGGGAGCAAAATTCTCTATTACGCCCATAACTTTGGATGACATCTTTTTTCAGCTTGTAGGAAATAAGGCGGAGGATGGCAATGAAGCGTAGTCGACTCAGCCAAATCCTAGCTGGCGTGCTGGTTAACGCAGTTTACGAGATGAAGAATTACCCTGTTGTGCTGATTAGCACTGTGATTTCGCCGCTGTCGCTTCTTGCGGTTGTGACTTTTGTGAGTAGCGGTGCTTTGCTTGGTGCAGCGATTGAGGGGGGCTTAATCATGATCTTCTTCTCCTCGGGCATTGCGCTGCAATCTGACCTTTCTCATTTGAAGAACGATTTCAAGCTACAGGACATGGTTGTTAGTTCTCCGACGAGCGCCAAAATGTACATGGGCGGCATGGCGTTAGCGGAAATCGTGTACTCCATCCCCGGCATAGCCATACTAGTCGCGCTTGCCGCAATCTACATCCAGCCAAACCCTATCCAAATAGCCACCTTAAGCGCTGTTCTGCTCTTAATGTTCGCAGTTTCCATCGCCATCGGCTTCATGCTCTCGACGTTTTCAAGCGACGTCGTGCAGAGCTACGCGTTCTCAAGACTGCTCTCGCTGCTTTTCGCCACCCTGCCGCCGGTTTACTACCCGATTACGCTGGTGCCCTCCCCGCTTAACTATCTGGCTCTCCTGTCGCCCACTACGTATGCAGCTATGATTATGCACAACTCTACAGGCTACCTCGAGTTGTCGTCAGCGGCGTTGGCGGCTAACTGGGCGGTGCTGCTTGGCGTCTGCGCAGTAATAATGTATGTCGCAGTTAAGAAGACGCGCTGGAGAGAAAAATAGTGGCCAGTTGATTACTTGCTTAATCAGCGGTTCTATGCAGAAACCCTGGAGGGGGTGCCTGAATAGTCTGATAGGGAGGGGGAGGCCACTTTGAGCAGGGTAGGTCTTCATTTTATGCGCTTTTTTTGGATGGAGAATAAATCGGAGACGAGTCTTAGTCCACTTCAAGCTGGAGAGGGCTAAATTCTTTCTGTAGCTGCTCAGTGCTTATATGTTTTTGTTGTTGTACAACGTTAGCCACATTTTTTAATATCTAACTACTGGACAATAAGTACTCAATTCAGGCTTCTGAAGTTTGAGGTACTTTTTATGCAAACAATGGAAGTAATGATGAAACAAATCTCCCAAAGGGAAACTCAGCCGGAACGAATTGACTTAAACAAATACATGCCCAGAGTGCATGAGGTTCGAGCGCCATGTCAATGGCTAGATCACTGTGCAGATGGGAAATGCCCCGCTTTCGTGAGGTTAAACGGCAACTTCTACTGCGCAAGAATTCACCCATCCACATAAACTCTCTTTTTTATACTATTGTACAAAAATAAAGAATAGGAATCAAAAAACGATAATTACCTTACAAGGATTACGGTGCAGTTAAGCGAACGGATAACTTTCTCGCTGAT
>JAAYYI010000051.1 GCA_012515445.1 Candidatus Bathyarchaeota archaeon
GAAGAGCGCTGTTTGTTTTCTGTCAAGGCCTTTTACGTACTCGTTCATGGCTTTTTTGTTTGGTTGAAAGCTAGTTATAAGCTTGGCGGTAGGTAGCTGGAGAAGAGACGACTTTTCACACAGTCTCATTCACGGAAAGGGCGTTTTGCGGCGTTGGTTTCTCAAACTATATAAATTCAGAAGAGCGTCTTTATGCAATAAATCGGGAGAAAAAGAGGCGTTGCCTAACCAAACCTTAACGGAGCAGATTCACAAAGCCAACATAGAGGTTCACCGAAGCGAAGCCAAATACTACGAAGCAATCCACCCCGAAGTGTATGGGAGAAAAGAGCAGAAACGTGTCTGGACCCAGCTTAGAGCAATAGACCAGGAAATCGAAGGTAACAATAAAAGAGCGCTTGATGTTGGGGCAGGAACCGGCAACCTCACGGGCAAACTCTTAGAGATGGGCTATCACGTTACCGCCACCGACATCTCTCCTGAAATGTGCGCAATCCTTAGGAAGAAATACGCTAAATACTTACCAGATAAACTCGTTGTCGTTAATTCACCCATCGAAGCCCTGACCTTCAAGGAGGGGGAGTTCGACTTAATCTGCAGCTACTCAGTACTGCATCACCTACCCGACTACGTGTCAACGCTGAAAACGCTCTGCGGCTACCTCAAGCGGGGCGGCGTAATCTACATCGACCACGAAGCCTCACCGTACTACTGGGCAAACGAGCGGGGCATGCTGGCAGGCATAATCAAGGGCTTCACGTTCCACGTCAACCCGATGCTTAACAGCATCTACTTTATTGTAACCGGATTAAGGGTACCAATGATTGACTACACGCTCTCAGATTACTGGTTTAAAAAAGAGCACGCGCTAAACCATCAAGCAATACGAGGGGTTTTCAGGGAGCAGAGCTTCAAATCCTACCAGAGAACCGACCACTACCTCAATGGTTCATGGCTGCCTAACCCGCTGGCGCTTATCTATCGGCTCGTATGCAAGCCCGAAATGAGTTTCTGGGTAGCTCAAAAATAAAAAGGGAATTACTGCAGAGGTTCTAGTTCCTCGGGTTTGCTTGAACCGTTAATGAAGTACTTCGGCAGAGCTTCAGATTCAAGCATAGGCGCAAACAGGTTGAACGGCCAGCAGGGAACCATACGGGTTAAGAAGAAGTACGGCTTTTCGATACCGCCGATTTTGCTGATCTGCTCGGAAACATCAAACATTTTGCTTAGGTCTTCAAGCGCTATTGCCACGTATAGGTCATAGTCGCCAAGCGTTCTTATGATTACGATGACGTTGGGTATCTGTAGCAGCTGCTCGTAGATCTCTGTAAGTTTGCTTCGGTTAATGACTTTAATGTAGAGGTCAGCTAGGGCTGTGTAGCCGAGTTTATTCATATCCACCGTTATGGTGGATTTAGTCAGCACTTTTTCCCGTAGCTTCCTGTAGCGCTGTATAACGGTTTTTGTTGATATACCGATCGCTTCGGCAATGTGCCTAAACGGGGTTCTGGCGTTGTTGGCTACGATCATCGAGATTTTGCGGTCTATTTCATCAAGCTTAATCGGTACCTGATCAACGTTTGTTAAAGCCGGCCGAGTGAGTTTTTCACTGCTTCTCGGAAGCGGCTTGATTACGAGGTTGCTTTGGAACTCCACGTTTATAGCTTCAGCCCAAATCAGCGAATCGACATGCTTGATCTTAGGATTAGACTCCAAGTCCTCGATTATGCTGGAAAGCTTGTTTAAGTCGCTTAAAGCAGCCTTAGCTAAGAAGCTATATTTGCCCATGTGAGTTACAACTTGGGCGATTTTTGATTTACTTTCAAGGTAGGCAGCTACTTCCTTCTCGTGTTCACTGTCGCAGAGGATGCCTAAGTCGACGATGTGGCGGTATCCTAGGCAGTGGGGGTTAACGAGTGTTACTTCGCCGTTGATGACGCCTTCCCGCCATAGGCGCTTATAACGCATCCTTACTGCGCCGACGGTGATGTGGCATTCTTTTGCTATGTCTGTGAAGCTGGTTCTTGCTTCTTTTAGAAGCATTTGTAGAATGATTGCGTCTGTCGCGTCAATTTTTGGCGTGTTCAAGTCCTAACCCGAGCCCTGATTTTTAAATTATGCTATTTGTATGCACGCTAATTAAGCTTTTAGGCACTATTTGAATAAATTACCTAGCACGCGTTCAATTTTTTAAAAAAGAGCGCCTATTTTTAAAAATACTATACAAGGAAAGGGAACAACTGCTCCTGAAATAATTATGTTTAGTGATAACTCCACGCCTCTTAATCACACTGCCACTATGCAGCTAAATATTCGAAATCAGCCCGTCTCCGTTAAAGCTATAAACCCCGCAAGTCATCAAACCCTAAAACAAGCACCCCGAGACAACACCCTTGACCCCAAACCAGAATTCTAACAACGAAGCACTCAAAGCCAAAACCATACTTGTAATGACCACTGCCCCACCCGAGAAAGATACATGGTACCACGGGAAACGTTTGCCCCCCATCGGCTTAATGTATGTGGCCTCGGCGCTTGAAAAAGCAGGCTTCAACGTCAAGATGCTTGACAACTACTTGATGAACAAGCCGCTATCTGAAGTTAAACAGTTGATCACAGACCTTAACCCCATGATGGTTGGGATGACCTGCGGCTCAGCAACATATGCCCGATGCGTCGAAACCGCCAAGGCCGTTAAAGAAGCAAAACCCAGCTGCATTGTAACCGTCGGCGGCTGGCATGCCTCTTACCTACCGGAAACGCTGCTTTCCCACCCGGAAATCGACTACGCAGTCATGGGCGAGGGCGAGCGCGCAATTACTCAGCTTGCAACCGCACTTGCAGCAGGCGACCTTAATCAGGCTCAATCTGTTGCGGGTGTAGCCTGCAGAGGCAAAAACGGTAACATCCAAAATCCGCCCAAGTTCATCGAGAACATGGATGAAATCCCCTATCCCGCTAGGCATCTGCTGCCACTTGAGCTCTATGACCGCACAATAGAGTTCCTAGATGCCAAACCTGCCGATGTTATGAGTATCAGCCGCGGCTGCGTTTTCAACTGCGGCTTCTGCGAAACCCGCAAACTATGGGGTAACATCTGCAGAGGCTTCAGCCCACAGCGCGTAATCGGCGAAATAGAAGACCTCCAAGCCAAGTACGGCACCAAGGGCATCTACTTCATCAACGACAACTTTACCCTTCGCAAGGAGAAGACCAAGGAGCTCTGTCGCCTCATGATAGAGAAAAAGCTTGATTTGGAATGGGTCTGCGATACACGCGTTGACTTGGTGGACGAAGAGTTGCTTGAGCTTATGAGTAAAGCAGGCTGCAAAGTAATTTGGTTCGGCGTCGAATCAGGCTCCGAGAAGGTACTGCAGCGCATAGGCAGAAACACCAAGCCAGAGCAGGTTGAAGCTACATTCAAACTCTGCAAGAAACACGGTATCAAAACCGCCTGCAGCTTCATGATCGGTTTACCAGACGAAACCCTCGCTGACATGGAGGTCTCGCTAAAATTCGCTAAGAAAATCGACCCCGACTACTGCATGTTCAACATCTTTATCGCTTACCCAGACAGCAGACTATACAATGAGATGCTGCAAAGCGGTAAATACACCCAACTTGACGATTACCTGCTCAGCGTTAAAACCGACGAATACGACTTCGAATCGTTAAAAGCAGTGCAGTGGCGCTTTTTCAAGAGCTTCCACATGACGCCACGCCAGATACTAAAACGCATGAAACGCGAAGGACCGTTAACTTTTGCTAAACGCAGATTAACTGGCGGCGTACGAAAAGCAAACGGGACAGCGTGAGGCGGCTACGTTGGATAAGCGGAGGCTTGGCAGAACAAACCTTCAGGTCTCGCAGGTGGGCTTCGGCGGAACATGGATCAGTGAGTTACCGGCTGACCAGGCAATAGCTGTTGTTCGATTGGCTTTTGAGTTAGGTATTAACTACTTTGACACTACCCCTCTTGATGGTGATAGCGAGGTCAAGATCGGTGTTGCCTTGGAGGATGTCCGCAGCGAATGTGTTTATGCTACTAAAACGGGGTCAAGAACTAAACGGGAATCCCTCGATGATGTCCAGAACAGTCTAAAGCGGTTGCGAACTAACCATTTAGATATTATTCAGTTGCATGGCATCGACGACGAGAAAACATTGACTAAAGCCATGGGTGAGGATGGGTCGCTTCAAACCTGCAAGGACGCAAAAAAGGAGGGCTTCGTTAGCTTTATTGGGATAACGGGGCATAGGCCTAGGGTTTTAACCAAAGCCATCGAGACAGGCGAGTTTGAAACGGTACTTGTCCCAATCAACATTGTCACGCAGCAAGCGCTTGAAGAGTTACTGCCCACCGCCAAAGCACTTGATGTGGGCGTAGTCGCCATGAAGCCGCTCTCAGCAAAGACCTCTAACTTGATCACTTGCCTCTACCAGCCCTCGCTTTCTCTGGTGTCGCAGGAGCCAGAACTCAAAGCCTTACTAGGTGAAAACGCCGACCAACAAGTCACCAGTGCCCTACACTACGTTCTCGGGCAAGACGTCGCATCAGTGATTCCGGGATTATGTTCCATTAACGAAGTTGAGGTTGCAGCAAACGCAGGCGACAACTATAGCAGCTTAACCGCCGAAGAGAGGAAATACTTCGACTTTGACCTTGGAGATAGCTGCCGTGACTGTGGCGCTTGTATGCCCTGCCCTCAGAAAGTTAACATTCCTGCCATACTGCGATTCCAAAGCTTCAAAGAAGTATATGGACTAACAGAGTGGGCTAAAAAACTCTACGGCGGACTGGAAGTCAAAGCAGATAAATGCAGTGGCTGCGGCGAATGCATGCCTAAATGCCCCTACGAACTGCAAATCGAAAGGAAGCTCAAGAAAGCCCACACTGACTTCACAGAAAAAACCGCATAAACGCAACCAAGTTTTGGGAAGCTACTTTATTCCCTGAAAGGATAGTTCAAACAGTCGTTGCCTGCTTTAACAGTAGATCAAAATATGGGTTTGTTTCTTGCGGTTCTACGTGTGGGTTTTTCCTTATTGTTTCTGGTTTAATAGTTTTGGTTTGAAAGATTGAAAGAAAAACAACAGTCTCTGAGAAAACTCTGTTGTTGTTATCATAGAGCAAAATTACACAGGCTTAGAGAAATTTTTGATCTACTGTTAAATAAGGGAGGGGAGGTGATTCTGAGACGGGTAGGTTCTAAATTGGCACTTTATATAAGGGGAGGAAGGTAGCTTGAGAGCAACAGAACTCCCAAAACCGCAGAAGCTGTGCCCTCAAAAACAAGCGCACAGAAAACGCAAACAGGACTCAGCAAACGCATAACCTACACCGCTAAAGCTCAATAAAGGCATGTACGCAGCCACCCAGACCCTAGCAGACGTTTAGCCTATAAATAGGGGGGTCTAGAAGAAAATCGCAGCTGAGTTACTCTTTCTTTTGCCTTTTGGTGTATTCCTTCTCAATTGCGACTCTGTGGACGTTGTTGTAGGCGCAGAAAGGTATGATCTTCTTGTCGGGTGTGATGTAGTGAACTACGCATCTGCGGACTCTGTTTACGTCGAAGTTGTAGCTGTCCATAAACGCCATGCAACCCAGTAGGAATATGCGTCTGCGTATTTTGCCAAGGGATTTGTAGTTGGGGTTCATGTGCATTGACATTATGCTCTTGATCAAGGTGAATGTGCCGACTTCCCTTGTGACCAGCAGCATATCCATCGAGATCATTGCACCCATGAATAGCGGCGCAAGAAGCTGTATTCTGCCTTTAGATTCAGCGTTCTCAGCAGTCTTGCGGATTGTATTGAAGAAGCGCTCGAAGTTTACGAAGCGATTAATCGGGTACATTTTGCCTGTCCGTGGCGAAACATATACCCAGTTGACTATGCCGCATTGTGGGCTGCAGCTGAAAAGCGGCCAAGGTTTTTGCATGAATTGCCGCATGATTTTAAGCGGCGAAGTCATAACCGACATCGGGTAAAGGTCTGTAGCTTTAATTTCGCCTTTGGTTTGACGCTCGACGTCCTCGGCAAAAGACCATTCGCGGAAGTTCTCGCGGAACGGATTCTCAGTCGCTCGTCCTGTGAAGGCGATTGGCTGGAAGATTAAGCCACGCACGATGTCAGTGTTTTTGGCTGCGAAACGTATCATGTCGCCTACTTCCTCGTCATTTAAGCTCTTCATAAGCGTGTTGACGAGGATTACTTCCATGTCTAGTTTACGGCAGACATCGATTGTCCGAAGCTTATACGCTAATAATTCGCGTCCACGGATTTTCCTGTTGAAGTCTTCATGGAAGCTGTCAAACGATAAGTAAACAATGTTTAAGCCTGCATCCTTGAACCTTTTGGCAAGCGCTGGATTATCCGCCAGCTTCATGCCGTTGGTCGCGAGAATAGTCATGAATTTGAGCCTGTGCGCTTCAGCAATGATTTCAGGCATATCTTCGCGTTCGCAGGGTTCACCGCCGCTAAACAGGATTGCTGGCGGTTTCGGGTTTGCTTTAGCCGCGAATTCGAGCATGTCAACGAGTGCTTGCTTTGTGGGTTCATAATCGGTTGATTCCTGATTGGGAAAAGTCGAGAAACAAACGGCGCATCGGAGGTTACATTTCTTGGTTACGTCGATAACTCCGATAACTGTTCCTGAAGCGTGATTATGGCATGTTTCGCAGACGTATGGGCAGCCTTCCGGGTTTTTAGTTGCATTGAGGTCGCCTAGATACTGGAACTGGTCGTATTTGCACATATGGTCGAAGATGGGTTCGCTCTGCCAGTGTGTGGCTTTGAATTCGCCGTGTTCGGGGCATTGCTTGCTGATTTGTATTCTGCCATTCTGCTTAGAGAGTTGGGCGTCGATTTTCTTTTGGCATTCTGGGCAGATGCTTTTGGTTTCACTCACTTATAGGAGCACTCCAGCGATTGCCTCGATTATCAGCGCGAAGATTAGCAGCATCATCGACATGGTTACTATGCGCTCATATTTACGTATAGCAGCAACGGTTGAGGCAGAAGTGAACAAGCGGACAGCGGAATAGATTAGCAGTACACTCCACATTAGAATTAAAGGCAGATAGTAAACTGTGAATCCGCCGATAAAGTATGGCAAAGGAGAAAGCAGGCCAGTTAAGAGGAAGAATACTCCGCCGACTTTAGCTGCGCTTATGCTGCCGATCTTCTGTGGAAGCGTTGGGTAACCGACTTTTGCGTCGCCTTCCAAGCTGAAGATGTCACGCAGGACGTTGCCGCCTATTGTGCCAAAAGCGATCGGATACAGACTTAGTGAGATCAAGCTAACTGTCCCAGTCACCGTTGCTTCTCCATAGAGGAAAGCGGTGCCAGTTAAGATGCCCATCAGTAGGTTTGCGGCGAAGCCTGACTTGCGTTTAACTAAATATGAGTAAATCAAAAGCAGCACAGAGTCAACCGCAAGTATGGCGAAAGCTATCCAGTTAATCAGAAGTGACATTGCTAAACCCAACGCGAAGAACCCTGCAGAAACGGCGATTGCTGTCTTGTATGTAAGCACGCCTGAAGGGATCGGGCGTTTGGGTTTTATGACTTTGTCGCTTTCGCGGTCATAGACATCGTTGATGGCGAAGCCGCCTGAAGCGATAAATGACATAGAGAAGAACGTTATAAGTGCAACTAAACCCACATTCATTGAGCCTAGAAATGTATCGATGTCCGTAAAGTTGCCTTTTAGTATTGCAAACGCCGTTAATAGCGCTAATCCGCCTGTCATCATCCAGTATGGCAAGCGGATAAGAGCGATTAGCCCTTTAGCTGGCGAGGGTTTGCTCATACCTTAATCTTCCTGTCGGCGATGACTTCTTTGATGCTTTCTTCCAGCGTGACTTTGGGTGTCCAGCCGAGTTCTTTTTTGGCTTTGGTGATGTCGAACCAGATTTTGGTTACGTCGCCCTGCCATGAGACGCCTGTTGTTGTGACTTCGGTGCGGTTTTGCAGGTTGAGTATTTTAAGGATCATATCTGCGAGTTCAAGTACGGAAGTTGTTTTTCCGAGTCCTAGGTTGTAGACTTCGCCGTTGACGTCTTTTCTGTCGCCGAGCATAAGGAGTGCTTCTACGACGTCTGATACGTGGACAAAGTCGCGGCAGTTTTGGCCTGTGCCGAGCATCTCGAGCTTGTCAGGGTTCTTTGCCAACTTGTCTAGAAAGTCATGGATTACTCCGTGGCATCGCAGCCCGTATACGTTGGCGAATCTGGTGATTACGACTTCGAGTCCATATTGCTCCTTATACATCTGACAGTATTGTTCGCCTACGACTTTGCTTAGTCCATAGCAGCTGAACGGGTGGAAACCGTATGATTCAGGTGTGGGGAAAACTGTTGGGTTGCCGTATACTGCTGCGGATGAGGCGAACACGACTTTTGCGTCGTCTTTTCGGGCTTTCTCGAGCACGTAGAGGGTGCCTTTGGCGTTCGTTTCGAAGTCAGCCAGCGGGTTCTCCATAGAGTAGCCAACCACGACCTGCGCTGCAAGGTGGTAGATGAGGTCCTGTTTTGGCTGCTCACAGAGAGTTTTAAGGTCTAATATGTCGCCTTTTACGAATTTTGCTTTAGGCACATCTTTTACGTTCTGCATTGTGCCGCTTGACAGGTTATCATAAATAGTCACGTTATCAGTAAAACTTGAGAGTTTGCTGCACAGGTGGTAACCTATGAATCCTGCGCCGCCAGTAACCAGTACTTTTTTCCCTTCCACTGCATTTTCCCCCGCTGACGATAAAACCTATATGTTCTATAGGTGAGTTGGTAGGTATATGTCGGCGATGAAAGCTATAAAAGTTTTCAGGGACCTGCTGTCCTTCCTAACAATAATACCAGTTGGCGGAAAAGAGGACTTTATTTTCACAACCGCACAGAACATGTACCTTTTCCCGCTGGTCGGCGGCTTAATCGGGCTGCTGGCTGGCTTGTACTTTATAGCTGCAAACGCAATCGTCGGGTTCCTGCTGAGTTTAGCAGGCGCATATGTGGCTTTTCCGGTTGGTTTGCTTGCGACGCTGATTCCCGCGGCGATGACTGTGGCGTTCCTTTTGGTGTTAACTGGGCTGCAGCACTTCGACGGCTTAATTGACCTCGGAAACGCCGTGGGCATACGCAACCTGCATGACCGCAAAATGAAGGCACACGAGTGGACCGTAACGTATGGCGGCGCAATCTTGGCGTTGATTGTGGAGGCTTCGGCGGTGGCGGGGTTGCTGTTTGTCGTTTTGGGCTCTATGAATCTATGGCTGGTATTCTCCGCTGTGGTGCTTGCGGAGTTGTCAGCGAAGCTTGCGATGGTCACAATCGTGTGGATCGGTAAACCCTCACACAAAGGCTTAGGCTCAATATTCCTTGCGAAAGCTAAAAAGAAGCAGAACATTATCGCGTACGCTCTTTCCGCGTTGATCGTTTACCCAGTGTTCTATTTCACGGGTTACCCGATTCTGGGTTTAGCTGCGGTTGCGCTTGTCTATGTCAGTGTCCCAGTGGCTTTCCTGATGAACCATGTTTCTAACCGCGTTTTCGGCGGAGTCAGCGGCGACATGATCGGCGCAACCAACGAAGTCGCCAGAGCGATCACTTTAATTCTGTTTGCATCGGTGCTACTGGTGATGGCGCTATGATTAACGCTTTGATTATGGCTGGCGGCAGAGGCAGCAGGATGGGTTTGCCAACTGAGAAGCCCATGTTGGTTTTTGGCGGTAAGCCGCTGCTGGATTGGGTTGTCGCCGCGGTTCAGGCTGCCAAGAAGATAGGGCAATTCTATGTGATTACAAGCCCGAACACGCCAGTGACTGAGGAGCACTGCAGAGCAATGGGCTGGAACTATGTGCGCACGGATGCAAAAGGTTACCACAATGACTTAAAACAGGCGGTTTCGAAGCTGGACTGGATGGGTCCTGTGCTGACGATGCCGTCTGATGTGCCCGCGATTACGGGTGAAGTGCTGGACCGCGTGGTGGATGCGTTTGAGGGCTGCGGCAAAGACTTTCTCGCGGTGTTTGTGCCAATCGAGAAACGCAAGGAACTGGGCTTATCGATTAGCTCCACAGACGAGTACAAGGGCGTGTGGTACGCGGTTTCGGGTGTTAACGTGGTTAACGGCGCAAAAGTGCTCGGCGAAGGTAAAGTGGAGACGGCCGCGATAATCACCGAGGAAACGCAGGTTGTGCTAAACGTTAACACGACTAAGGATTTCGAGATCGCAGAGAAGATACTCAAGAAATAATTTTCAAATTAGAAGAAAAGTCCGCCCTACTACTTCATCTTCCTAAACTTTTTGCAGAAAAACGCTTTTTTAGTTCTGAGACTGGTTTTGGGTTGCTTATTGGTTGTGGCGTCTGTACAAGTTTGTAAAAAAGACAGCATAATGAACTTCTGTTGCTCTCACAGAGACCCCTATCCCCTATAAAAAGCACTAAAATGGAGGTACCCCCTCTATAGGTGCTGTGCATAGATTGGATATTAGGATGCTAATAGGTTGGCAGAATCTACCTACCCCCTATAGGTTTGTGCAACGAGTTTCTAATAGAGCACATAGACAAACAGCTATAGATTCTCTACATCTTCGAATTGCTTTACAAGGGTTAATAGCGCAAATGCAGAGGCGAACGTTAATAGACGATACGTTACCGCCACTTGCTTGTTTATGCACCCGCCGCTGAGACGCATGGGGTTTGTTGCTGTGTTACGCCTACTACAAAGCCTCATATCCGCTCAACAAGAAAGAGAGTACCTGTCAGAGGGTTCCTTTTGAGAAGTAACGCTGATGTCGTAAACGCCAAAGTGTTCAACATCCCGGTTATCCGCTGCCGATGCGGAGCAGAAATCCTTCTCATCCCTGACACCCGAGCCACCGGAAAAGCAATCGAGCAGCACATCCAAAACTGCAGATTAGTCAAGCAATCCACCTACCGCAGCAACTCCGCAGATGACTTGAGCGATTACTTAATCAAGCAGGTCTTTGACAGAGCCTTAGAAGCCAAACAAGAAGAAGACCGAATCACCGAAAAACAGCAATAACCAAAATGGACCTACCCTGCTCAGAGTTACCTCCCCCTCCCCACCTAATACGATACTACCCCCCTACCTCTTTAAGAAGCGTAAAGGGTCAGGTTACTGTTTGGTTATAGTAATACGCCGCTGAATAACCTCCGAGTTTAGCCGCGGTCTCCGCTCCATCATAGAGGATGTTTAGCTTAGCGCCGTACTTGGCGGTGAGGGCAATCGTGTCGCTGTAGATTTTCGCGGAATACTCGTCAGTTGGGAACACCCCCCAAATGGTGTCTTCTGCGCTTCGAAAACCAAAGCCATAGTCGGCTGGAATCACATAGGCAACGCTAGATTTTGCGCTGCCAAGGCTGCTTGGGTCTTTGTGGAGCGTATCCCAAAACCGCTCTAAAGTTTTAAAGTGCTCGTCGGTTAACGTACCGTACTTTGTGATGTTTGGGTAACTGAAAACGACGGCGTATTTAGCGCCTGAACTGTACGCAAGTGACAAGTCACTGTAGAGTTCATCGCCCGACTCAAGGTAGGGCGGCTGATTGTATTTCCACGTAACCATAACTCCCCAGTCCTTTCCCAACGTTTCAGCTGCACCCCTACACAGAGCTATGTGGCGTTCCCGGCTCTCATTTCCAACAAACTCGGCGAAAACAGTAGGGTAACCGGCCTTGTAATCAAACCAGTAGAGAGCATAATCTGAGGTGAATAACTTTGACATTGTTTGGCTAAGTATGGTCTGATTTTGGATTTGGCCATTTTTAAGTTCATATAGGGCACCTTCAGTAAAGGCAGCAGCGAGGTTTTTGTAGGAACCAAGCGGGTACAAATCTAAAAGTTCTTGGTAAGTTGTGAATTGGGTGATGTTGCCTTGGTCAGTTACGTTGTTGCCTGCTTTGTCTTGTACGCTGCCGTTTGGTTGATAGATGTATGTTTTTGATTCCAGTATGGAACCATCTGATTCATTGTTTTTTGTTGCTGAATAGACAATTGTACCATTGAGATAGTAGCCTGTAATTGAAGAAAAAGCGTCAAAGTGTACGGTTGCCGTAAAATTCTCATTGGACCCTGATCCATTGAAGAATGATATAATTGACGACTGTTTACTCCGCAATGACTCAAACACGTTGATTTCCCCTGATGACAAAGAAAAATCGATGTAACTAGAGCCGGATTCATTGGAGTACAGCGTAATTGAAACGTCCCGGTTTGAGCTTATACGAGTTGAACCTAAGGTAGAGGTGACTTTGTCGATCATTTTTCCGCCCGGTTCATCTAGGAAGTATATTCCAAGAAACTGGTCTCCCCAATTCTCTAACCCGTAAACAGACAGGTTATTAGCCATGAAGCCGCCTCCGCAGTAGAGGATAACGTTTAGTCCCGAGTTTACTGCGTAGTCTCCGATTTCTTTTATACCATTATCGTCGTATAGGAATGAGCCTGATTGCAGCACAAAGAGGTTCGTGTAATTCTTCACCTTATCAATAAGCTGCTTGGCTTCTTCAACGGAGTCGCCGCAGTATGTCACGCCGACGTAGAAGGGATCACATGAATCAAACGCTGGTTTGAATGCTGCAAGTGAAGATACCGAAACGAGGAAGACTAGAATCAATGCTGCGAAGGCGGCTGCTTGCTTTTGCATCTCTTTTCTCCTTATCCCTAATGGAGATGCTGTCTCGGTTTTAACTCTCCCTCAAGAACACCTTTGTTCCTATACCAGAACAGCAAGTTACGTCACCGTTTGATTATAGTAATATACGGTTGAATAGCTGCTCAGCTTTGATGCGGTCTCTGGCCCGTCATAGAGAATATTCAGCTTAGCGCCATACCTGCCGGTGAGAGCAACTGTGTCGCTACAGATTTTAGCTGACAGCTCATCCGAGGGAAATTGACCCCAAATGGTGTCTTCTGCGCTTCGGAAACCAAAGCCATAATCGGCTGGAACAATGTAGGCTACTTCTGATTGTGTCTTTCCCAAGCTGTCTGGATTTGTCTTAAGCGTATTCCAGAATCGCTGCAATGCCGAAAAGTGTTCATCGGTTAATGTGCCATAGGCAGTAATATGTGGGTAAGTGAAAACGATTCCATATTTTGCTCCTGAATTGTAAGCTAATGCTAAGTCATTGTAGAGTTCGTCGCCGGATTCAAGGTAGGGGGCTTGATTATATTTCCATGTGATGATGGCGCCCCAGTCTTTGCCGAAGGTTTCTGCTGCGCCTCTACAGAGTGCGATGTGGCGTTCTCGGCTTTCGTTGCCCACAAATTGGGCGAAAACCGTGTCATAGCCTGACTTGTAGTCATACCAGTAGAGGGCATAATCAGAAGTAAACAGGGCTGCAGCCGATTTGTTGCGGA
>JAAYYI010000052.1 GCA_012515445.1 Candidatus Bathyarchaeota archaeon
ATCGTGCCATCACAGGGTTTAAACTGGCCTTTGGGTGACTGTGGAATTTGTGGGTGGCTGCAGTTTTGGCAGTCATAGATTCCCTTTGCACAAGACGGCAACTTTGCGTCTAATGTTAAGCTCAGAAGGAACCCTCCCGCTTAGTCCACGTATTAATTGAGCACTTGCTGTAGCAGTAGCTAGTACCCTTGTACATGCAGCCGAGGCATTCACCGCATGTGTATCTCTGGGGCTGCGGTGTGGAAGGCTTCTTTACCTGCGGCTTATAGTGTGTTTTTTGGCGGTTAAGATAGCTAAGCAGGCTTTCTTTTTGCTCACTCATATCAACTTACTCCTACAGCTTGGTTTGGCTGCTTTTTCCCAGAGCAATAGGCAGCTCACAGTTTTCGTCATAGATTTCAAAAAGCGATTTTGCGCCGCTACTGATGCTAAGTTTATACTGTTTCTTGTCGTCTTGCAGGCGGACGGTGTGAACCTCGATGACGTTGCCTTCTTTGTCTTTGCGCTTTGTCGATGATTGCCCCGCGTACTTTAGTAAAATTTCTTCAGACATTCAATTTTCACCTCCGGCCACTAAAGAAGCTGAAATAGTTACTATGCGACCATGCGCTGGACATACAGAGTTAACTGTCAGGCGATGGCAGATAGCGCAAGCTTGCTTCTTTACCAAATCTAAGCGGCTTTCGGTGGTGTGCTGCTCATGTCTGGGAGTCTGGGGAACGATGGAAGAGTATGAAAACGGTGTAGGTCTTGACTTGTTTTCCCCAGAGGCAGAAATTTGTCTGCTTAGCCTATTCCCCACGAGCAACCCTCCCCTTGTTAATCTTTGCTGCAGCTTCCGGGCACTTGACCTCAAGAATACCCAAAACAGTAGCCCATTCCTGCTCAGAATTTAGCAACTTGGCTGCACCCCAACCGTTTCTGCGGGATCACATTTTTTGCGAATTATCCAGCGTGCCCAGCCGGTGACGTTATTGCCAAAGCCGTCTTTTTTTGCTTGTTCTTTTGCGGCTTCCAGTTCATCGGTTGGTATGCTGATTTTTTTCTGTTTTGCCATCCTCTCCATAACACCTCTTTAGCTGTTATTTAACAGCTTTTTAACAGTTGCAATAAGTGTTGTTTAGGAATATAAAACTTGTCTTTAACACCTACGTAACTGTTAAATAACACTTAATGCCTTAAATATAAAACAAGCACATAAGAGGTGAATAGAGACGCACAAAGATGCCAAAAAAGCAGCAAAAAAAGAGGTACAAAAGATGAGCCAAGAAAAGATCAGCATACCAAGCGACGAATGGAAACTAGTGCTTGAATACTACGAAAAACACAAAGAAGAACTAAAACTACAGGGCATAGGAAGCCCAACTAAATTACTGAGAAATTGGATGCTTGAGAAATATCGCGAGAACATTTCTCACGAATCAAAGAAATAAGAGCATCCTCAAAACATTCAGCCGGCTGCATACTTCTAAAAAGAGCAGTTTCAACAGCTGGTAGACTAACCGATACACAGTTCCTTTTCCGCTTCATCAACACAACACAACACATCTCCCCCAAGTGTAACGTTCGCTTTTTAATACTTGTTAAACTATCGGGAGCTAAAGCAAATTGTTCAACACCAAGATTCTCTACAATTCTAGCAAAAACTTTTGGAACTTCCGCATCTTCTCAGGATTACTATTAAGCATCTCCGCAAACACCGCCAAAGCCTCCTGCTGCTTACGAGGCATAACACCCACAGGCGAACCCTGCGAGCCCCCCGAATAAATATTAAGAAAAGGCTCAAGCTTCTCATACTCCCGCTCCACAACACCCGGATAAACCCGTGGCGCGCCATCATAGACGCCTCCGACAACATCAAGCGGATTAGTGCGGTCCTGATCTTGAGGACTACTATGGCCCATCATAAAAGAAACATAACCTTTGCTAACATTACGCTCAGGCGGACTGGCCTCCTGCTCAAAAAACTTGCGAAAACCATGAGATCGCACAGAATGCGACCCCTTATAGAGGCCCGCTTTTTTGTAATGATACCAAGTAAGCGTATGATACTTTTTGGTGCTAAGCGGTTTTCCTGATTCAGTAATAAAGATATAATCGCTTTCCATGCCCAGCTGATTTAGAATTTTCTTTCGTTGTAGCCGCCACTTCTGAATCTCCTGGATCGCATCACGACTAATGAAGCTGAAATAGGCAAACCCGTTACCTTTGCGCTCATCAAAATCAAATCTGATGCGTTCCTTGCCCATGTCGATTTCTCGGAAAACACGCTTAGCTTGGCAGTTCATATCGACTAAAACCTGTTTAATCGCCTGCCCTGCCTGCAGTTGACACATGCTGATCGCACGCTCCCGCTGAGGCAACGCACCCAGCGCCCTCTTTACAAAATCAATGGTTAATGGTGTGTCTTTGGTTTTACGGCGCTCTTTTTTCTTAAAAAGCCCTGTCGAAGCCGTTAAGGGAACCTCATGGCAATCACAGAACCCCTTGACAGGTAGATAAAACGCGGAGTACTTGTAATGCATAGCACTATTTTTTAGGTCCTCATTGTCACGGCTATAAGATAGCGCCAACTTTAGCGCCCATTGACGCTCAGCTACTTTCTGCATCGAGCGCTTGGCAAGATGTGTGTCTAAAAATTCTGCGGGCGTCAAATCAAGATTGTGGACAACTTTAAGGTACCTAAAAAAGCGCACGATTCCTACAGACTTTTCGATATAGGTGGATCCGTCTTTGGGCCATTGGTTGAGATAGTCTTTAACGCATTCGTGCTGCTCTACAAATTCTTCGATTTCTACGTGTGAGACGCCGTATGTGAAGTAATCGCTTCGTCGAGCCTTAACCACTATATAACACCTAATTAGCAGTTAGTGTTTGACAGTACTTAAGGTTTTAGAGGTCAGTTCGCCCGTCGAGTCTTTCTCATTGCAATAGCTCAGACTCTAGTGCACATCATTCCAAAGGTACACACAGCAACAAAACATAAGACTCTTGCGGGACTAAACAGAACGGTTTATAGTAGGCATAGCGGTTTCGTTTTTTGGTGTAATCATGGAGTTTTTTGATGTAGTCAAAAGCAGAAGAAGCATACGCTCATTCAAGAAGCAAGCCCTAACGCAAGAAGTCATCAACCAGTTAATCGACGCAGCTAGATTGGCGCCCTCTGCAGGCAATGCCCAGTCATGGGCGTTCGTGCTGGTAACTAAGCCTGAGATTAAGCAGGCGCTCGTAGTTGCGGCGTTAGGTCAGAAGTGGCTTGAAGATGCAGCAGTTGTCTTTGTGGTCTGCGCGGACTTGAACCGCGCTGAGGAAAGCTACGATGAGCGGGGTAAGTCGCTTTACTGCATTCAGGATACATCCGCAGCGGTGGAGAATATTCTTCTGGCGGCTACTGCGCTGGGTTTAGGCGCATGCTGGATGGGCGCCTTCCGCGAGGAAGAAATAAGAAAAGTCATTAACGCTCCAAACGGGATGAGGCCAGTTGCGTTAATCCCAGTTGGAGTCCCAAACGAGTCGCCCCGTGCACGGAGCAGACGCTCAGCCAACGAAGTCGTATATATGGAGTCGTTTTAGCCGAAGCTAAAATACTGCTTGGGCGTGAGGTTGGTTTCCCAAGTCCAGAAGTGAGCTGTGCACTTGGCAACACGGAAAACTACCGAGTTTTGGGCTGTCAGCGTCATAACCCATCTCTTTGAGGAAGGGTCTGGCTTCGATTAGTTTTTCTTTTAATTTCATGTTGTCGATTAGGTTATTGGGTTCTGGTTAGCGAATTTTATGCAATCTTTAACGTCCATGGTTGTTCACCGGTTGATAGTCAGGGTTTCAATAGTAAAATTTTTTGGATTAAAAATGTTACTTGAGTTGTCTGCATAAAATATTACAGCATAATGTTTAAAAGACCCAGTGACCCTTCTGATGGGTTTTATCAGAGGCAATCGGCATATGTGCGAACGGCATAACGCTTGATTCGCTGCATAACGATGCAATTGCCCATAGGAATAGGAGGATAAGAAAAGAAATGTTATCGCGAGATTGCGATGGATGCTCAGAAATGAGAGCATGCAGTAAACGCTTCACAATAACTGAAGTGTTCGACAAAGTTTACTGTCCAGACGGAACAGCCCATCTAATAGATGGACAATAAGAATCAAATCTATAGTTTAAACCAGAAAAGGAACTTCTGTGTTTCTTCTTTTTTGTTTTAGTATTTCTCAAGAGCAGACTTTACTTCTTTGATTACCTTTGAGAAGTCTGCTTCACCCGGCTTCATGCCCTTCTTTGAAACCCTAAGAATTGTCTCGTAGCCTTTAGTGGATAGTTCTTTTTCAACAGCTTTCATGGCGCGTTCGTTTCCGAAGAGTTTGTAGGTGCAGAATAGAATCGCTTTCTTGCCTGTAACCGTAGATAAGCTTTGGACGTAGGCTAATGCTTCTTTTGTTGGGCTTGCTCCCTCAACGGGGGTTCCGAAAATCAAGAGGTCATATGCGGCGACTTTTGCCGGTTCAGCTTGAGTTAATTCGAGCAATGGGGCTTTTGCGGTATCGGCGATTGCCTGCGCTAACTGTTTGGTGTTGCCTGTTCTTGAGAAGTAAACTACAACTGCATTCATAGCTAAATTTAGCGTTGACTTGGTTAATAAAAACTTTCTAATTACCTGTGCAAATTTTAATAACCCTACATCGGTGACTATCATTAAGAAGCGAGTAAAGATGGATTACCAAGTTATCGCCGATTCATACGAGAAAATAGAAGCCACCACCAAACGCCTAGAAATGACCGATCACCTAGTCGAGTTGCTGGAAAAGACACCTAAAGAGGTCATCGCACGTGTCGTCTACTTAACGCAGGGCAAACTCTACCCCGACTTTGTCGGCATAGAAATGGGCGTAGCAGAAAAACTCGCCATAAAAGCACTTATCCGCGCATCCGGCGCCAGCGAAGGCACCATCCAAGCGGAGCTTCAGAAAAGCGGCGACATCGGCGAAACCGCGGAGAAACAGCTTTCAAAACGCAAACAATCCACGTTTTTCAGCATTAAACTCACAGTCGAGCGGGTCTATGAAACACTGGACAAACTTGCCAAGACCTCAGGCGGCGGCGCAGTAGACACTAAAATGGCGCTTCTCTCAAGCCTACTCACCGACGCTTCGCCTAAAGAGGCAAAATGGCTCATTCGAACCGTCACAGGCAACCTCCGACTGGGCATAGCTGACATGACGGTGCTGGACGCATTAGCGATCGCATACGGAGGCGGCAAAGAAGCACGACAAAAAATCGAGCGTGCATACAACATATCCTCCGACCTGGGCAGAGTGGCAAACGTCGTTGCATGCAGTGGCATCGAAGGCATCGAAAAGTTTCAGGTTATGGTTTTTGAGCCCATCCGCCCAATGCTCGCCGAACGTCTAGGCGTGCCTGAGGAGATTCTGGATAAATTCGGCGGAAAATGCGTTGTGGAATACAAGTATGACGGCGAGCGCGTGCAGGCGCATAAAAGCGGAGACAAAGTCGTGCTCTTCTCGCGTCGACTAGAGAACATTTCGAGTCAGTACCCAGACGTTGTAAGCCTAATCAAGGAGCAGATAACTGCTAAAGAAGCAATTTTCGAGGCGGAATGCGTTGCCATGGACCTCGAAACAGGCGATATGCGCCCCTTCCAAGAACTCATGCATAGGCGCCGCAAGTACGGCGTGGAAGAAGCCATCGCCCAGTACCCGACCTCGCTATTCAGCTTCGACTTGCTGTTTGTTGACGGCGAGGATTTAACACAGCAGCCGCTCCCACAGAGACGAAAAAAGCTCATGCAAATCATAAAGCCCAACAACCGCCTAAACGTAGCCACCCAGAAAACAGTAACCAACACCAAGGACTTAGAGGACTTCTTTGAGGAAGCCATAGAAGAAGGCTGCGAGGGCATAATGTGTAAGTCAGCGGGCAAAGACTCGGTATATCAGGCAGGCAACCGTGGGTGGCTTTGGGTCAAATTCAAGCGTGACTACAGAAGTGAGATGACTGACACCGTAGACTTGGTTGTTGTCGGCGCATTCCATGGACGGGGCAAACGGGTTGGCACCTACGGAGCGCTGCTTCTGGCGACCTATAATCCCGATGAGGACACTTTTGAAACCGTCACAAAATGCGGCACAGGCTTCACAGACGTAGACTTGGCCAAACTTTATGAGATGCTGCAAAAGCATGTGGTTCCACGCCGAAACAGTCGCGTCAAATCCACACTCGAGGCCGATGTCTGGTTTGAGCCTTCCGTCGTGCTCGAGATTTTAGGTGCAGAAGTAACTTTAAGCCCAATCCACATGGCCGCCATGGACGCAGTGCGTAAAGGCAGCGGAATGGCGATCCGTTTCCCACGCTTCACCGGCAAATACAGAACAGACAAAAGCCCGCAGGATGCGACTACGTCAAAAGAGATTGTTGAGATGTACAACGCCCAGCTGAAAAAGATCGGCGACACAGCACCTTAACCACTTTTTTCAACCTTTCTCATTTTTGATACTTCGGCGGCAATAAGCGTTAAACTGATAAACAACTATATGCGTAGATAGTTGCGAGTGCTGATTGGTTTGTCTCAAGACCCAGAAAAGATGAAAGCGATGATAGCCTTCAAGAAACGCCTTGAAGACCAGCTAGAGAAACTTAACACTGAAGCTAAAGAAATCCAGGCTACCCTGGATGCAGTGAATGGTATCTTGCTTACTACAGGCTTCAAACGTGGCGACGTAAAAGACGCTTCGGCGGGGCCTGCGCCAGCCATGAAAGAGGTTGTGCTGCCTAAACCCGCAGCGGAGCCAGCTAAACTCCAAACACAAGCCGGACCAGCGCCGTCCTCTGCAGCCCCAGCCGCTCAGCCGATTGAACAGGAAACAGTAATCCCCCTAAAAGCCCAAAACGAGGAACCACTGGCACTGATGTACTTTGAGAAGCAGCAGATCCACGTAATGCCAGATGAGAGCAAAAAATTCAGCGTAAACACGCCGCCCTTTAGCAACTTCCTCGTCGAAAAAGTGTTCGCCAAGATGCAGGAGAAAGACAAAGAACTCGTACGCCTAGGCCAGTTGACGCCGGATAAAATGTTTAGCTACAACATTGTACGCGAAGGCGAGTTGATCCGTGAAATCATAATTAAAAACGTTGACGAGGAACGATTAAAGGAGCTTAAGTCTAGCATTCGCTGGACGCTTGAGAAGATGTATGAAAAAATTAAGAGCGCATAAAAGCGCTTTACTGCTGCTTTGCTATGGCGTCAGTGATTCTGCTCTTTGGACACAACCCAACCAGGCGATCTGCTTCTTTACCGTCCTTGAATAGGACCATGGTTGGGATGCTGAAAACCTGGAATTTCTCTGCTGTCTCAGGGTTCTGGTCTACGTCCAGCTTGGCGATTAGTACTTTGCCGCTGTACTCAGCTGCAAGTTCGGCGATTGTCGGTGCCAGCGCCCGGCATGGGCCGCACCAAGTAGCCCAGAAATCCACCAGCACAGTCTTGTTAGTGCTGATGGTCTGCTCAAAATTTTGATCAGTTAAATGGAATGGTTCAGTGCTCATAAATGTCTCCTCTGACTAATCAGAAGATTCTGTGTTTATATAAACTGTTCGTGGGCAAAAAAGAAGCGCCCACATGTATGGGGGTTTATTTTGTTAGCGACGTTTTTGGGCGCTTGATGAAGTATACGCCTGCTGCCACTAGAGCCAATAACACCAGTGTTGGAATAGCATACCATGCCCACCAGTAAGAGTCCGCTGTGCCTGTGCTGTCTGTGGGGTTCGCGGTTGGCTGAGTGGTCGGTGATTGGGTCGGTGTCGGGGTAGGCGTGGGCTCGGTGGTTTCCTGAATTACAGTTACTGTGCTGCTTACACCTGTGTTGCCGCTGCCGTCTGAGGCGCTGATGGTGAACGATTCTGCATCCAAGTTGGATACCGTTATGTTGCCTATCCATGTGCCGTAGCTAAACGCGCTAGAGGCGGAAGGGGTAACTGTGCCGCTGCTAGTGCATAACGATACTGTACCTGAATAGTCAGTTACAATGTTATTGTGGGCGTCTACTGCCACTATGCGGATGGTGAATGGGGCGTCGGTTGTCACGGAAGTGGGTGTTATCACAACGTAGCGTTCTACGTCGCCTGGAGTAACGTAGAGGGTTGCAGTTGCGGTTTGGTCGCCATAGGATGCCTGAATCGAGTATGCACCGGGATAAATGGCGGATATGGAACCGCTGAATTGGTTGCCGTTGGCAGCGTAGTCGGCGGTGACGTTCCATGAGTTGCCGTACATGTCGGTTGCGGTTGCTGTGTAGTTTATGGTTTCACCTGCCTTTACGGATGCAGTTTCCGGAGAAATGGATAGTTTAACGATTTTTTCCTGGAAGCTAGAACTATAGGGCAGATAGTCAATGACAGTGTGGTTACCTAGTAGGTCGAATGGTGTGTCGAGGAAACCGTCGTGGTCTGCGTCTACGCCGGTTTGGCTTGGGCCTGTGCCGTTGGGGTGAGCCCAGTAGTTACCGCCGATCATGCGTCCGCCGTCAAGTGTGACTCTGTTACCCGCCTGAAGGGTAGTGTTGAGGTAGAAAACGCTGACTGCTGGCGCAACCTGCATCTCGGAGCCGAAGCTGATTGGGCTAACGTATCCGACGTCGTTAACGTAGTTATTATAGAAGTACAATTTGTGGCCTGTTATGTTGCTTACCACGTTATAGTTGAAGTCGAAGGTGTAGCTGTTGTTGTCGAAGGTGTTGTAATGGTAGGTTTGTGTGTTGGTTACTTCTTCGTCGAATTCACCGAGCATCAAAGCGTCGTAGTTGTTCTTGAAAACGTTGTCTGTGACGGTACAGTTGGTTTCGACCTGCATTAAAGCACCTGCGCCGTAATCTAGGTTGTCTGTGTCCAATCCGTTTTGTGTAAAATTATTTGAGACTAAGCGTGTATTGTTACCTAGTTCTTCCATTAAGCCTACATAAGAGTTGTTGAAGATCAACGAGTCGGTAAGTTGGAAGTTTTGAGTGTATAAAGCTGCTATGCCGTACTCGTTATTTCTTATTCCACAATTTTCTATTTTGGTTATGTTACTCATCAAGGATAAGATACCGTACATGTTGTTGTTATCTAGAACGCAATCCAGCAGTGTAGTATCACCGAAGCCAGATAATATTCCCGCAACAAAGTTATCCGATATTGAAGAATTGGTGACACTGAAGTTGCTGTAAATAGAGTATAATCCCATCAGGTTATTTTTGTATTCGGAATTATAAGCTGTCAAGTCGCTATAGCTAAGCCGTATACCAGCATCAAGGTTATCTGAAACGCTCAGGTCATTGGCGCTTAAGGTTGTGTAGGCTGCATTTATGGCAACTTCGTTTTCTACCAGACTACTGCTGTCGATTTGGAGGTTTGTGCAGTTCTGGGCGGATATTGCTTCAGTGTTGTTGTTGAGGTAGCTGGCTTGGACCGTTATGCCGCTGCCTAGAACGGTTACTAAGCCTTTTGTATTATTTTTTATATGACAATGGTTTATAGTGTAGTTGCTGCAGTCCACGGTTACAATTCCGTAGTTATTGCTGCTTGTTCTTGAGCTCTGAATAGTGAATGATGTTACGTTGAAGGCGAAGATGGCGGTTGAGGTGTTGTTGGTTAACAGTGAATCTGTGACGGTAAAGTTGCCTTCCTTGGCGTATACTCCAAATTCTGCGCCGGTTTCGTTAAGATTTTTTAGGAGCACATTTCTGCTGTTCGGAACTATGGCGACCGCGATGTCGCCTTCAGCTTGATTCAATGATAAAAGATTGTTTTGCCCATCAACTACGACGTTGCTTGCGTTTATGCTAAGCGCTGTCCCTGAGCCGCTGAAGGCGTCAGAGATGCGGTAGTTGCCGCTCTGGGTAATGGTGTATGGAAGTGTTATATCTGTCCAGGTTTCTGCTTGGACAGGTGCGAACAGGCTTAATGTGCCTGAGACGGTTAGGATGAAGATGAGTGAGTAGACAAGGGTTTTTTGTTTATTAGCCATTCTAATTCCAGCTTACCTAAGTTGCAGTTATGACTGATAACCGCTTGCTGTTACTTATAAAATTTCTATAGCAACCATTAAGATTCTATGTCTGTTGTTTTTTGGAGTAAAAGAAAGGTTGAGGAGCAAAAGCTCCTGTAGGGGCTTAACTGCCGAGGTTTGATTTCCGTTTACTGACAGCAAACACAGCCACCGCAACCACCGCAATCACGGCGATAACAGCGACGATGAGCAGCCAAGGGGTTTCTGTTGTGGTGTTGGTTGTATCCTGTGTAGGAGTCGGTGTTGAAGTTGGAGTTGATGTAGGCGCTGGAGTTGAGGTCGGTGAGGGTGTTGGCGTCGGCGTCGTTGTAGGTGAAGTTGAAGGAGTAGGAGTTGGGGTTGGCGCGGCGTATTCAGTGCTTAATGGCAGGTAATCGTAGGCGATGCCGATTGAGGCATTGTTAAAGACATCGAATAATGTGTCAATGAAGCCATCGTGATTAGCGTCTACGCCGGTTTGGCTTAGGCCTGTTCCGCTCGGGTTCGCCCAGAAGTTCCCGCCTATCTGTGGCCCGTTGCCGTAAATTCTTGTGCCAGTCTGCAGTGTAGTGTTGAAAGCGAAGACTGTGCTGTTGAAGGAAAGATAGTTGGCTGAGTAGGTAGAGTTAAAGCATACTGGGTCGATAGTGGCGGAGTCGTTAACGAAGTTGTTGTAGAAGACCAGCTTCTGTAGGGTGACGTTGTTTGGTTGATTGTTTAGGAAGAAGAAGGTGTACTTGTTGTTGCGGAAGATGTTGCCGTATACGAGTTGATTGCCCGTATGACTTCTATTGGTTGCTTTCCATATGTATGCGTCGTAGTTGGATTCGAATATGTTGTTTGTGACTGTGCAGTTGGATTCTGCTACTTCTAAGCCGCCATGGTAAGTGCCAGCGTCACTTGTTAAGCCGTTGTAGCTAAATGTGTTACCGGTGAAGGTTACGTTGTTTAGAAGCTGCGAATATATGGCTTGGCTGTTGTTGCTCATTTGGCAGTTTTTGATGGTGGCGTTACTGCATAAGAAAAGCTCTGAGCCCCACTGGTTATGGTTCGCAGTGCTGTCTTGGAGGGTAAAGTTGGCGCATTGACGAATTGTTACTCCATCACGCGAGTTGTTGTTAAAACTGCAGTCTTTGATTTGGAAACTGTTGCACTCAATAAGGTAGAGTCCTGAACCGTCTGGGGTGCCGCTACATACTGTATCCTCTAATACAAAGTTGTTTGAGTAAAGAGCGTATACGCCGGCTATGCCCCCTCCAGACGAGTTTTGAATGACACAGTTTGAGACGGTCACATTTTCTGAGTAGTAAATAGTCAAACCCAAAGCTGCATATTCCATTCGTGAGTCCGATACGCGAACGTTTACCGACTCTTGGAGGTAGATGCCGAGGAGGGTGTTGTTAGTATTGACATTTCTGAGGATAACATTCTGGCCGCTGATAAGTACACCTAGCGATTTTTGTACTGTGAGATTTTCTATTGTTAAGTTCGAGACTCCCTGCGCATACACTGCCGGAGAGAAAGCCATGTTTTTCCCGGCGATGGTGAAGTTTCCGCCGTCAACGGTCACGTTGTTTGCATAAATTCCCAGAGCTGGGACGTCACTGACAAATGAACTCATGATACGATAGCGACCCGGC
This sequence comes from Candidatus Bathyarchaeota archaeon, assembly GCA_012515445.1. Lineage (GTDB taxonomy): Archaea > Thermoproteota > Bathyarchaeia > Bathyarchaeales > Bathycorpusculaceae > Bathycorpusculum. Next base: position 11,680 of record JAAYYI010000052.1, read on the forward strand.
GAGTAGATTTCGGCAGGTAAGGTTATGTTTACCCACTGGTTAACGTCGAATTGGTCGCTATAGGGGTGATAGTCGTATGCTGTTCCGGCTGTGGCGTTGTCGAATAACTCAAACGGTGCATCGATGAAGCCGTCTTTGTCTGCGTCGATGCCTGTTTGGCTTGGTCCTGTGCCGTTGGGGTATGCCCAGTAGTTGCCGCTGATGTAGGGTCCGTTGCCGTATGGTCTGTCACCAAATTGGACTGTGGAGTTGAGGTTTAGGATTTTAGGCGTAATAGAGCTATTGGTGTACTCATTAAGGCCGACTGGATCAACGTAGCATGTGTCGTTTACGAGGTTATTGTTAAACACAAGCTTTGTGTTTTCGCTGGTGGTTGTTGGGCGGTAGTCGAAGAAGAAGGTGTATTGGTTGTTTTGGAAGTTATTATTCTGGATTATGTAAGTATTGTTGGAGTCTGCTTCGTAGGTTCCCCACATTATAGCGTCATAGTTCCCTTCGAAAGTGTTGCCCGTAACAGTGCAGTTGCTGTCTGAAGACTGGAAGCCGCCGTAGTAGCTACTGTCAGTTAATCCGTTTGCTGAAACAAAATTGTCACTGAACGTTACGTTCGAAAGATCCGCACGCGCTGCCTGAGTGTTGTTTATGATTGTGTTACCGTTTAGGTGGGCATCAGTTAGTTCGTTAGTATAGAATACGTTGCCTTGGTTTGCTTTGAATAGGCAGTTAGTAACAGTAACGTTTTTGCCGGAACCGCTCCATACGGCTTGCATTGTGCTGCCGTTAATGCTGGAATCCTTTAGCATATAATTATTGCTTAGGTATACGGCCAAGCCGTTAAAGCTCGAATTAACTATGTTAACGTTGCTTAACGTGAAATTCTCGCATTCGGTAGCTGAAATGGCGTTATCGTAAGTGGTATGGTGTATGTCAGTTGATACAATGTTGAAGTAGCTACTGCTGTTCAGGAACATTCCAGACCCAACGTCGGTTAAGGTACAGCCGCTTATGGTAAAACCGCTGGAGGCGTTGAATTGTATTCCCATTCCCACATCATAGGTTCTGGCGATGGTACAGTTTTCCACTGTAACGGTTGTGCTGTTTTCTACTCTCAAGCCATAGTATGAACCTGTGATGTTCAAATTATTTAGTACAATGTTGGTTTGGGAGTCAACGTATACCGCGGCGGGGATTCCTGTTGGGGAATATGTTACGTTGATGGGGTAGTTTTGGCCGTCGACTGTAACGTCGCTGGCGTTTATGATTAAGCCTTGCGCGTCTGGTGTGCTGCTTATCCACGGCGCGGTTATTCGGTAGTTGCCTGCTTGATTAATTGTATATGGTAATGTTATGTCTACCCAGCTAGTCTGTGCTTGTGTAGCAGAGAAAAGGTAGACAACGTTTGAGAGTGATAATAGTAAAATTAAGGTAAATACAGATGTTTTTTTAAAGTTCATTTTTCTAGGTCCTCTAAATACTATTCGGGATAGCGTTTTATTGCCATATGAGGGACACCATTGATATATAAAATATGAGGAGTAAAGATTCAGACAGTAATGGGCCTTTTACCAGTAGATCAAATTTTAATTTTAAATTAGTAGAATAAGAGAGTGCTGCTCTGCTACTTCATCTTCCACAACTTTTTGCAGAAACAGCTGATTTTGGTTTAGCGTTTGGTTTGTGTTGATGGTTGGTTGAGGCGACTCCACAAGGTCTATTCTATTAAACAGACGATTCTTTGATTTACTGTTAAATAAGGGGAGTCACACTGAGGCAGGTCTCTGCTTATCGGTCGTAGTCTTCCTTCTGCTTGCTATATTCCTGATACTTCTGAAGCAGACTACGGATCTGTTGATTGATAAAGTCGTCTACACTCAGAAATTCGGTCCCTAAATCCTCAAGCGCCTGCTGAGCTAGCTCGTAGTCCTCTTGGGGAACCTCGATGATGGTGCATTGTCCTTTTTTATATCTGAGTTGGGTGCGTATGGCGTCGCGGATGAATTCTTCGCGGCTGATGTAGCCGAGGTTGCGGTTGTTTTCGATGAAGGTTTTGGTTTCGTTGAGGAGTTCTGGTGGGAGGTTCACGCTGGTGGAGAGGAGGTTTTCGATTATGTCTGTGTAGGTTTGCATTTTCATGGTTTGGGCGGTTATTTCGCTTAGCATTGTGGTTAGTTTTTGGTGGGCGTCGTCGGATATGCGGAGGGTTTTCGTCATGAGGCACACCTTCATCGCACACCTAATCATACTAGGCTTAAAAGACTACGCCAACAAAAAACAAAAAAAGATAGTGAAGACTACAGAGTCAGCGGCAACTATTATACCTCTAAGCCCCGTAGCTCCGTTTCACGAATCCAGTTGAGCCTGACTATTCAATTTTCCAGCGTTTCATCACTTTAACGAGCAGGAATACAACGAAAGCAACGATCAGGAACGTAATCAGTGCAACAATGAAGTCGCCGACGCCGAATACCTGATTTAGTACCGCAACCTGGTAGGTTGCTAGATCCGACATGCCTGGACCGAGCGCTAAGCCGATCAGTGGCATAATGAAGTCTTTGACCAGTGCCTGAACAAGCGTACCTAGGTAGAGACCCAAGACAAACGCGACTGCTAAGCCAAGAATCTTGTATTTGCTTAGGAAGTCTTTGAATTCATTCCATAATCCCTTTGGCGGAACTGGTGGGGGTGCTTTTTCTACTGCTTCACGGATTTTCTTTAACTCAGCTAACATTTCGTCTTCTTTAGTCATAGTTATTCAACCTCTGAATAGTAAATCTGTGATGTGTTTGTTAAAAAACTATTGCTACAAGCGTCTATGTAGTAGAGATGCTACTCCCACAAAACCATATAATGACCTTAGAGAAGGAAACCTTGAACCCAAGCAGCACCATGCTAAACAAGGGCTAATTTTTATGGATAAAAGGCAGCTTTACAGCATTTTTAAAACAGCGTTTCTGGATTGGCTAGAAGATAACGCGACCTTGCGAGCGGCAGCCCTAACATTCTTTATCATTATTCCGCTCTCAACATTGTTGTTGATTATCGTTGCGATCTTCACAGTTTTTATCGGAGAAGCCCAAGCAGTACAGATAGTAGTTGAGCAGATATCGGCTTTGGCTGGACCGTCGGTTGCAGATTTGTTTCGTCAACTGCTGGTGAGTTCTGCTTCCCCATTCTCGTCTGTTTGGACTGCGCTTGTTGTAATAGGGTTCTCTGTGGGCGGAGCAATCGGCACTTTTGCTGTGTTGCGTGATACGATGAACTGCATCTGGGAGGTAAAACTTCCTAAAGGGGAACCGCTATGGAAGCGTGGTAGAGAAAAAGTTGTGCCGTTTCTGCTTCTTACATTGTTGGGTTTAGTTGTCATCTTATGGACAGCGCTAACAAAGGCGCTATTCGATGCTATAAGGGATTATTCGTTCAATGCTGTACTAACTTTTATCGGACTCGAAACTGCGCAGATTCTTTCGTCCTTTGCTATTGCAGTACTGCTGCTTGCGTTGATCTACAAGGTTATCCCAGAAGCGACAGTACACTGGCAAGATGTGACCTTAGCCACCATAGTTACAAGCATAGCGTTTACCATCGCGAACTATGTCTTTGGCTTCTATGTCCAAACCTTTGTAGTTACAACCGTCGGCGGCGCAGCAGGCGCACTTTTGATTATTCTTCTGTGGATTTTTGTGCTTAACCTCATCCTGCTCTACGGCGCTGAAGCATCCAAGGTGTACGCCGTGACCGTGAGAACGCATTCAGCAGCCAATCTGCCAGAGCCTGTACAGAAGGTATTCGAGCCGCTACAAAAACTGGGCGGCAGAATAGAGCATGCAGCCAAAGAGGAAGTGGTTATTGATGATGTATCAACGAAACCAGAGCGGGAGATAGTTGCAGAAGAAGGGCATCAGGTAATTTCGGCACCTGCAACCAAGGAAGTTACGCCTCCAGCACAGCCTAAGCCACCGTCGAAGTCTATAGTCGATGAGAAAGTAGTTACAGTAAAAGCAGACCAGGGAAATATAGAGTTCTCACTTAAAATCAAGAAGCCCAAGAAAAAAGAAGCCGCGAAAAGTTAATGGGAATGGTGGGCCGAGGCGGATTTGAACTGCCGACCTTTCGATTATCAGTCGAACGCTCCAGCCGTGCTGAGCTACCGGCCCCCACTTTTTCTGAGTGACTGAAGTAAATACTAGTGTGGGTTTATAAGAATAACGGATGAGGATGGCGTGTAAGGTATGATTTTAGTAAGATACCAGTTGCTTCGTGATTAACTGAGGCAGCTTTTGTTGTCCATTTTAGGCGTTAAGTATGGTTTTTGTTCTTTGGGGGATGGTTTTTTCTGTAGTGTACTATCCCAGCTGTGGGTTATGGAAAAGGTTGGTTTTTTGTTTTGGTTTGTTTTTTGAGTTGCTTGGGATGGTTTTCTTGCTTTTTTGGTAGTTTTTTGAGACTTTTTTGGGATATTTTTCTACATAACGGAAGCTTTGTGTTAAATAGTACTAAAAGAATCCGGAGCTGTAATATGATACCTTTCAAAATGTCATATTAATGATGGAATATTTGCGCGGTAAGCGCTTAAGATGGCTATCTCAAAGCAGTATAGGCGGTTAATCGTTTGCTGTGTTGTGGATGGGTTTAATAGGGATGCAATAAATCTTCATGTGCTACACCAATATTTTGTTGCAGGGTTCTAGGGGCGCGTAACATAGCACGGCAGAACATCGCCGTGGTGATATCACCTTTTACTTTTCTCTCAGCGAAACGTATCTTCCTCTTTTTTATGTTAACGAGCATCTTAGCGTTCGCTACTCACAAACTTCTGTGCCAAATCAAGCGCTTTTTTGCATCTTTTTCACAGGGTAGATGCCACACCGGTGGAGGCCTTTTAATTTGGCAGTAACCGAGAACAAAGTTTTTCCTTAAGGGTATTTACCCAATAAAGGTCCTCTCTGAGACTAAAGATGGTTTAGTCAAGGTTCGGGCGAAAACTACTTTTCTGCACACAAGCGCATCTCAGACTGAAATCGCCAAGTTCGAGTCGGCGTAACACAGAAGGGCTGGATTAGAAAGGGCGAGGTTTTGAAGGTTCCGTTTCTTCATGTTTGCTCTCATAGGCCCCGAGTCGCTCTTGGGCATGTTTTAGTTGTCTTTCCTATTTCTTCGAGAGGTACTCTGTCGCTTCATCTACTTGTTTTTTGAACTCTTGAAGGTCTAAGCCTACCACATGTATCATTTCGCTCCAACCTGTTGTGAAACGAGCAAGAAAAGCAGTTTCAGCTATCTCTTCATCTGTAGCTCCTTCCATCTTAGCTGCCCTGGTATGGAAATACATACAGTAGGGGCACTTGATGGTTGCAGCAATGGCTAATCCCATTAACTCCCTGTATTTACCTGGTATCTTTGTTTCTTCAAAACTATACTTTTTCATTTCAGCCCATTCATGCGGAATCACGTCGCTGGGAATTTTCTTGAACTGATCAAGGACAAGACCAAGAGTCTTCCTCATGTCTTCAAACGTAGACTCATTTTCTGACAAACAAAAACACCTGTTTTTTACACTTTTGCCATCCTTATAGTTGTTTGTGGTTGGTAGTTGCCAACGACAAAATTGTAGTTTTTTCACTCTCTAAATTGATACACACCACAGAGACAAGAATATGAAATCACAAGAATGGCTTACAAGTTAACTGTTATGTTGACACGCTTAAGAAGGAATTATTGATGTGGCAATTGCTCAAACTGAACTATGATCATTTCCTTAGCAAAATTCACCTCAGTATGCGGGATCATAGGGATAATCAGGGGAAGTTCGACTGATTCAGTGCGGTTTTGGATGACTAATAATCAGCGGTATCACATTTTTCTCGTGGCTTGGCACTTTATACTTAGCACCGCCATTTCTCCAATGAGCCTTTGTGTGCTTCTCAGTGCAGTTGGGGCTGAGCTTCTGGGGATTTAGCGACTAAGAGAGTGCTTGTGCAAAAAACCGTTGGGAGTTGCTAAATTGGAAGCTAAGACTACTTTAAGTGTACCTGACTTGTGAAGCCTATTAAGATATTAGGCTTTTGCGGTCGGATGGTAACAGGAAGGTCATCAAAAAGTACTATAAATAAAACTATATCATATATTGATAGGAAGAACGATATTTGAAGATAAAAAACCAGTTATTGCTAACGATTGTTGCTTTAGCAATAATTCTCACAATTATCGTTGGAACTATCTTTTTTACAAATAACAGAGCGAACCAAGCTTCAAGCCTCCAAATTACCGCTGCTGACATTGACAGAAAAGTGAATGAGTTGAGTCAAATTTCAAATGATTACTTTTTGTTTCAGAACGACTCTCAATTGATTGCTTGGCAGACTGCGGTAAATGGCATCTTGGTCGACATTTCGAATTTTAACGCAATGAACTCTCAACAGGTAAAAATTTTAAGCACCATTCAGAGTGACTTAGCTCCTGCCGATAATGCTTTTAATAAAACGACTATATACTTCCAAAACACTCCCCGGGACATTAGTTTGAGAACTAACCCCCAGTTTCAGGCTGTTTGGAACCAATTGACCCAAAGTATCCTAAGGCTCTCGGATGATGTGGACGACTTGACGCAAGTTTTGCATAATGAAACCGTTCAAGGACAGAGTGCAAATATTGATTTATTCGTTATTATGCTACTTGCTTTCTCGGGATTTGCCCTTATAGTATATTCTATCAGTTATAGGCGTACATTGAAGTCAGTGGCTGAATTGCAAAATGGCCTGCGAATAATTGGTAGGGGTAATCTTGATTACTCTGTGAAAATTCGAAGTCAAGATGAAATTGGTGAGCTTTCAGAATCTGTAAATAAGATGACTATACAACTAAGAGATTTGACTAAGAACCTTCAAATTCAGGAACGGATGGCTGCAATTGGGCAAACTGCAGGTATGGTTGGTCATGACATACGCAATCCCTTGCAGGCAATGGTTAGCGACATTTACTTAATCAAAGATGAAATAGCCTCTAACCCTAATTATGAAACAAAAAAAGAATTAATTGAGAGTTTAGATAGCCTTGATGAAAATATTGGTTATGTCAATAAGATTGTACAGGACTTGCAGGATTATGCAAGACCTATAAGCCCAGAGTATTCTGAGGCTAACTTATCTAATGTTCTTGTTAAGATTTTTGAGAATGTTAGAGTGCCTGATACAGTTAAACTCTCAGTTAAAATTAAAGGTCTTGACGAGTTTAGGACTGACAAGATGCTGCTGCAAAGAGCACTATCAAATTTGGTTACTAATGCAATTCAAGCAATGCCCAACGGTGGTTTACTAGAAATAACAGGTCATCGGCAAGAAAATAGAGCGGTCATAACTGTTTCTGATACAGGCGTGGGCATACCTGAAGAAATAAAGCCCAAACTTTTCACTCCGATGGTGACAACAAAAGCGAAGGGGCAAGGCTTTGGATTAGCTGCATCTAAGCGACTAATTGAGGCAATGGAAGGCACGGTCACCTTTGAGAGTGGAAAGGGAAAGGGGACAAAGTTCATAGTTGAACTGCCAATTACTGGGTGATACAGTAATCGTCTACATACACACTAACCAATAAGTCGACCATCTCTGAGCGACTCTATGGCAGCGACAAAGAATGGCAACAAATAGAAATTTCTGAAATCGACCAAGACTACAGCGATAAGATGAGCCGATACGGCGCTGAAGGACCAAGAATACAACTACAACCGAACAACCGGCAGGCACTATTTACGCAAAGAGAAAAACGCATAGTAAATCAAC
>JAAYYI010000053.1 GCA_012515445.1 Candidatus Bathyarchaeota archaeon
CGTGGGCTATGCGCTTCCATGAAGCCCTGCTCATAGAGGTAATTGCGAATAGATGCCAATGCTACGTGCTGGATTTTGAATATTGCCAAGCTAGACTCTAAAGTTAAGTCAAGTGCACGTGCGTCCAAGCGGACTTCGATGTTAGCGGGTGTTTTGCCGGTTATGTCGATTGGCAGCTGCTCGCTTGCCGTGCTGAAAACTTTGATCGCGGTCGGGACAACTTCGACGCCGCGTTTAGTCTGGTTAGTCTTCTTAACTGTGCCCTTCAATCCGAAGCTAAAACGTTTTTGAAGAAGGTCTGATTTTGCTAAAACTTCGGGGGATACGCGTTTTTTGGGGATAGTGACTTGGACTGTGCCCTCGCGGTCCTGCATGATAATGAATCTTAAGCCGCCTAGGTCGCGGACTTCTTGAACCCAGCCAAACAGGGTTACTTCTTTTCCATCTAGGTCTGGAGTAACCTGTGAAGTATACTGTGTCCTAACCCAGTCGCCTATAGAGTCCAAAGCCATACTGTAATCCAACCTGTTTAGTCTGCAATTTCGACACGTAAAGACATTTTACGTACTCTAGTGGCGATTTCCTTGAGGGCTTTAAGGTCCATTGGCAGTTGTGCGCCGCGTTTGCGTTTTAGGATAACACGTGTTTCAGTGGTTCCGTCAGGGAGCCAGATAGTGTTGATGGTTAAGATGCTGAACGGTACGAAGAGGTCTTCGAGGAATTTGCGGTCATCAACACCGTATTCCAGTACACGCACATTCTTGTTGGTTTCGTCGCCGATTGTTTTGACGATTTTGCCGCCGTAACCTAAAAGTTTAGGGACATCGCCGTGTCCTACGAGGATAGCTAAGGTTTTTTCAACCTCGATAGCTCGATAGAAGCAGACGTTTTGCAGGGAAGGATACTTTTCTTCTAGGCCTAATAGTAAACGGGCGACTTTCAGGTCGATGTCGCTGATTTCGCCAGCCTTTACTTTAGCTGAACACTTCTGGCAAAGTATGCCGCTTTTGAGGCAGAAACTGCATAGTTCGGTTTTCATTGGGAGTCGTTATTCCTGCAAAGAAGGAGTTTAGCTTGCCATATGACTTAGCGCGTCAACGTTATCTCGATGGTGCTTACGTTGGTTCCGCCCTGAGTTCCTTCATCTGAATCCATCGGCAGAAACTGATCTGTGCCGATACTGATGCGTTTAATCTTGGCATCAGGAAGGAATCGGTGTCTAACCACTTCAGCAACATCGATAGCTCGGCTGATAGATCTGCCGCGTGCTTTGATGCTGACTTCTTTAGCGCCCGCGTGGAAGTTGGTGATGCAAGCAAGGACGTAGTTCATGATTGGCTTCTTGCCGATTAGGACTGCGTTGGTGGCTTCCGTCACGGTTCCGCTTCACTCCTAGTTTACTTTTAAGTGGCTTCATTTACCTTTTTATCTGCATAAATACATTGTGGTACCCGTATATGCATTCACTGAATAATTAGTCAACATGAAAACGCTTAATGTTCTGCATGCTAAACCAGCGTTATTTGAGTCAGCAGCCTACGATAAAGCATCAGATTCATAAGGAAGCACACTATTGTAAAGGTTTAATCTACAGAACATTAACATAAGTGACCTATTTGGAGCCACTAACTAAACGTTCAATTCAGCTGCTAAAAACCCTCTACGAGAAGGGAAAATCCACCAACACCTACACGCTTCGCGTTAAACAGGATGAACTCTCAGGCCAACTGGGCGTCAGTAGACAAGCATTAAATGTGCACCTGCGAAAACTCAAGAGTCGGGGCTTCATCCGCACAGGCCGAGGCTTCATCGACGTCACCGAAAAAGGCCTCACAGCACTCGGCGTATCAACCACCCCCGCGTTTATACTTCTCAAAGTTTCACCCATCAAACGCATACACGTCTACGAGCAAATCCGTGACTTAGCCGTTTCAAGAGCGTTCCGCATCGCCGGCGAAGTAGACGCCCTAATACAGGTGGAACGCGAAAACCTCGACGAAGTACTGAAGAAGCTCTACAGCATAGACGGCATAGAAGACACCCGCAGCTATGTCACCATAGAAGTCATCAAGTAAGAGAAGTGGCGCTTAGATTACAGCTTAATAAGACAAAAGGTATATTTGAGACTCCACTATCAATTAGCCAAAACAGAAGGTTATAGACACAATGCCGATATTAGACCCAGTCAAGAAAACCATCGCGCAGAAAGCCCGCTTGTACATGAAAATCTGCAGAGACTGCGGTGCACGTAACGCTGAAACCGCGCTGAAATGCAGAAAATGCAAGGGCAAGAACCTGCGCTGGAAGAAACGAGAAATCGTAAAGTAATAACATTCTTTTCTTTACTATTACTTTTAAATCATTTTTTAATTTTCTAATACACCATACACTGTTTATCTAAACAGTTATATCCGCCCCCAAACAGAATCTAATTAGTGAATTTTTATGCAGTTCCAAAAGGTTTCTGGAAAGAAAAGCGACCACAAAGTAACCATCTACGCACTCAGCACATGCGTCTGGTGCAAATTAACCAAGCAGTTCCTAAGCGACAACGGCGTCGCCTACGAATACGCCGACGTAGACCTCCTAGACGTGAAAGACAAAAACGAAGCACACCAAGCCATCACAAGCAAAGGCGGCACGCTGAGTTACCCAACCACCATAGTAGACGACAAAACAGTCATCACAGGCTTCAGAAAAGACCAGCTTAAAGAGGTACTGGGCGTTTGAGCAGCATCACCATCGAGCAAGTACGGCGCCGTGCTGAGGCAGACGCAAAAACCTACGGCTACTACCTAACCCCACAGCAGGACTTGCTAGCCATGTTTCTGGAGGGATTGAAAACCAACGAGGAACGCTATGGCTACCCAAGCTGCCCATGCCGACTGGCGACAGGCAATTTGGAGTTTGACCGCGACATTATCTGCCCATGCGATTACCGTGACCCCGACGTCGCCGAGTATAGTGCGTGCTACTGCCGCCTCTACGTCAACAAAGCCGTGTATGAAAGCCAGAACCTGCCCGAAGTGCCCGAGCGGAGACCTGTCGAGAAGCAGCAACGCGCATACGGCACACCGATGGCAAAGCAACCCGCCGAAGCTGCGCAGGAAAAAGCAGCGCCCCCAAAACAGCAAACCGCAGCTAAACCAGTGGTGAAGAAGAAACTCTGGTACTGCCGACAATGCGGCTACGTAGTCTACCGCGAAGACCCGCCATATGTCTGCCCTATCTGCAAAGCCAAGCGGGAAATGTTTAGCGAAATCGACGCAACTGTAGAATTCAGCGGTTAATTACCGCTCGATTTTCAGCTCGATCTTCTTCCACTCTGCACCTACGCCATGCAGGGTTGTAACCGCGCCGGCTACGCTTCCAGAGAGGAATTCAGCAACAAAATCGTTCATGGGAATTTCTTTTCCGTCAACAACTAGTTTTGCACCCAAACTCTACACCAACCAAGCTAGGTGTCGAGGTGGAGCAAAAACCTTGTCCCTTTCGGCACACGTCTGCCCAAAAAACAATTAATCTAGACACACAATACCGCTTAATGAGGCCCAAAATGAGAACCCCAGAAATCTATCTTGAACCAAAAAAGCGAACACTAAAAATCATCGAATTACTGGAAAAACAGTTCCCAAACGCCAAAACAGCCCTCAACTACACCACCCCACTTGAGCTACTAGTCGCAACCATGCTCTCAGCACAGACAACCGACGTACGAGTAAACATCGTCACGCAGACCCTATTCAAGAAATACAGAAGCGCCAAAGACTATGCAGACGCACCCATAGAGCAACTAGAAGAGGACATTCATTCCACCGGGTTTTACCATAACAAAGCCAGAAACCTCAAAGCATGCTGCCAGATGCTAATCGAGAAATTCGGCGGCCAAGTGCCAAAAACCATGGAGGAACTTGTTGAACTACCCGGTGTAGCCAGAAAAACCGCTAACATAGTGCTCTACCACGCCTTCGACGTAACCGCTGGCATCGCAGTTGACACCCACGTAATGAGGCTCTCGCAGCGTCTCGGCTTAACAGAGCAGAAAGACCAGAACAAAATAGAGCAGGACCTGATGGCGATAACACCCAAAGAGAAATGGATGCCCCTCACTGATGTGCTTGTGCTACATGGCAGAGAGGTCTGCACAGCCAAGAAACCCCGCTGCGACATCTGTGTACTTAACCAGATCTGCCCCAGCGCCTTCTGCTTTTAGCATGCATTAGCCATTTATACAGCCCTTAGCTTCAATTCCAGTGAGGACTAATTTTTATGACGAAACTACAAGCAGGAGATAGGGCTCCGGATTTCACCTTACTAGACCAAGATGGGCAATCTCGAAGCCTTCATGATTTTCTGGGGCAAAAAGTCGTTTTAACTTTCTTCGTGGGTGCGTTCACTGAAGCCTGCACCAAGGAAGTCTGTGAATTCCGCGATTCGATGGCTCGGTTCACTAACCAGCAAGCGCAAGTGATTGGTATCCGCGTGATTGATCCCTCGCAGATTGCAGGGCAGAACTACTTACCGTACCCGATGCTAGGCGACTCCAACCTTGAAGTAACAAAACTGTATGGACTGGAACCTCAGGAAACCGAGTTGCCTAGTTTCATCACCGTTAACCGAGCCATATTTGTCCTTGATAAGGAAGGAATCATCCGCTACTTTTGGGCATCCAAAGACCCCAATGCTGACCCAAACTACGACGAAATATACAGCGTGCTAGAAGCAATCAAGTGAACGGTTTTTTCTTCATCAACACAGTGTAGAAGAACCGAACGACGCCGTCGCCTTCCAGCGAGGAGTAATCTCTGAATTCGCCGAAATCAAAGTAGCGGCAGAAGAGGCTGACGATTTGCTGCTCTGTAAAGTGATTCCACGCTCGCCCGTTTCGGTAGCTGAAACATGTTAACATGTAGGCGCCGCCGGTTTTCAGGACTCGATGAATGCCAGCGATAAAGCGTGGGCGGTCTTGGATTTCGACGTGGTGGAAGCAGCCCATGTCCCACACAAAATCGAACTCGTGGCTGGCGAATGGTAACTCGATGAAGCTTTCATTCAACAAGTCGATGCTGACGTCTGCTTCAGCGGCTTTCTGTTTTGCGATTTCTATTGCGGTTCTTGAGATGTCAATGCCCGTTACTTCGAAGCCGTTCTGTGCAAGGTAAATAGTGTTTGTTCCGGCACCGCAGCATACATCAAGCGCCCTGCCCTTCGGCAAGAAGCCAGCCTGCAGGTACTCAACGAGAACTGGGCGAGGCTTGCCAAGCTCCCATCCGAGTTCGTCCAGAGGGTTATCATGGTAAAACTGGTCCCACTCGCGATAATCAGACATATAGTATCAATAGGGCAAACGGGATGGAGAGTTTAAACTTATGCAGCAACGGGTAGCTCAGTTCTGCTTCTGTTCCTTCTCGATAGTAACAGCACAATAACCACCACTACAACCGCAACAACTGCAACTGGCAGTACTGTGAAAAAGAAGAATGGCATCTGTGATATTGAGTTGGTACCAGTTGAGCTGGAATAACTGTATGCACTCCAGACTTCTCCGTCATTTGCACCAACATTAACCCCATAGCCATCTAAGACCGAATCTGCTTCAACGTTGAATTGAACTTCGTAGTAGGGATAGAGTGTGTTGTTCAGTTTCTCTGTGCTTTTTAGGTAAACCGCTTTTACACCTGAAGTATTCAGGTTTGTCACTTCATGCGAGTTTTGGGTTGTTCCTCTGAATGGGTTGACAGCAACGTATTCTTCCGCTATTTTTCTGGCTTGTTCTTCTGTGATGCCGATGGTTGTGTTTCCGATCTTCTGAGAGGCTCTGTTGTCAGAGAAGTAGACGTCGCCGCTTTCACTTTTGCTAATTCGTACGCCATTGTACTCTACGCCGTTGAAATAGTTGCTAAAGCGGTATTCTGCAATGTCAGAATACATTTGAATCCGCAATGATAAGTTACCATTCACCTGAAGCAAACTATACTCGGAGCCGACTTGACCCATCAAAGCAGCCATATCATTCACCTGAGAATCGTTCGTCCAAGCATAGTAGCGTGTCAGAATGCCTAATACCTCGTTGAAGCGGTCAAGACGCGAACCAGTATAAACCAAGTAGTTAGAGCTGGGTTTAGCGATAAAAGAAGTCAGGGAATCATTGTGAAAGACGAAGTCTATGGTGAAGGTTTCCCAGAAGACTAAATCGTTTTTCGGTTGGACTCTATATGATAAGTAGGTGGTGTCTTCGTTTGACTTGTTGTATGTTGTTGTGAACCTGTAGTGGTCAACATCAAGCTGGATTACATTGCGCATGAAAGACAGGGCATTGGCTTCTTGTGCTGCTGTAGGCTGGGCACTGCAGGTTTGAGCTAAAAACGGAGCCAAGAGTAGAGAAAGGAAGAGTACTGTAAAAAGGCACGCTTTAGTCGGGCAAAGTTTACTGTTTTGCACATTTCTCTGTAAATTACCTTTAACTCTTAAACTTTCGGTAAATCCACTTACCGAACAGCACCGCTCTCTTGACCAGCTTAGGATAGCGAAACCTGATACTATAGTTGTTTACCTATTTGCTCTATTAGCCATTCTATGCAGAAACGTACAGAGGGGGGTACCTGAACCCTTTGATAGGGAGGGGGAGGTCGCACTGAGGTAGGTAGGTCTCTTTTGAAGCTTTATTAAAACCGGCGATCAGAACTTTTTAGAGAAAATAGCGTCTTTATCACAAAACCCAAGCCGGAGAAAACGCGCATGAGCAATAGCGAAGTTACGGAGATATTAAATAAATATAGGGTGATCGCAGTCGTCGGCTTATCCAATCAACTTGGGAAGCCAAGCCACAGAGTAGCCGCCTACATGAAAAACCATGGTTACAAGATAATCCCCGTTAACCCCACAATAGAGGAAGCGCTCGGCGAGAAAAGCTACAAGAGCTTACTAGATATCCCCCAAGAGATCCAGAGAACCATCGACGTTGTAGATATTTTCCGCAGAAGCGAGGATGTGCCTCCGATTGTGGATCAAGCCATCCAGCTAAAACAGAAGTTTGGGAG
>JAAYYI010000054.1 GCA_012515445.1 Candidatus Bathyarchaeota archaeon
CGATGTCCGTCTCTGTTCCCAGCCGCGCTGCTTTCTCAAACGCCTCATAGAACTCCTTTCGGCAGTCAGGGTAGTTGGGTTCGTCCGAGCCATGCGCCCCATAGAAGATGTGGCTTGCCCCAACCGAGACCGCATAAGCAACGGCTGCGGATAAGAAGATGGCATTGCGGAATGGCACGATGATTGGGCTGCTGAACTCCTCAGTTAGCTCAATGTCTTTGTTGCAGAGACAGGTTACGTCGCTAAAGATTTCTTGGAGTGCGGAGAGGTTGATGATTTTGGTTGATGTGTCGAGTTTGGCGGCGATTTTCTGGGCTGCCTCGGTTTCTTTGACTGCGATTTGGCCGTAGTTGAAGGTGATCGGATAAATCTGGTAGCCATCATTTCTTGCCCAGTAGGCTACTGCTGCTGAGTCTGGGCCGCCGCTTAAGACGACGACGCATTTCTTATTCGGATTCACTTTTCTTCATTCCGTTAGTTTTTGGTTCCATCCCAATCCATGTTTGGATGCCAGCTTTCTTTAGTATTTTGAATAATGGCCACCCGATCAGTGTGTTGACAACCAAGTTGCCTAAAAAGACGTAGAGAATGCTCAGTTCTAATGGTATACCAAAGGGTGCGGCTAACATCCAGCCTACTGTTGCTCCAAGAACGGCTGAGTAGCCGGCAAATGTAACCAGCACTAAGTAGTCATTCTGTGTTCTCTTGAAAACGTAGTAGACTACAAACGCCATAACAAATGATGGAATCGTATTAAGCAGGTCAATGACGCCAAATGGTGAGGGAAGGTTCCCGACGAATACGCCGAGTGTGTGGCCTAAAACCCCTGCTATTCCCAGCAAGGGCACCGCGCCTAAAAGGGCATCTGCCATTCGCAGGTTAAGTACTCCAAAGGATAATCCAGGTATAACGTTAACAAGCACGGCGTAGAGCGCCGCGTATATTGCTATTAATGATATTTGTTTAGTCTGTAGTTTCACTTGTTTTTTGCCTCCCTATCTCCCGGGTTTTATTTATCGTTGGCGCAACGGGTGGGAAGCACCTCTCACGCGCCAATTGGCAGTCAAAAAACCCTGCAGTCTTAAAAACTTTTAGGCACAGCTTAAACAGTCTAATGCATAATGAATACCTACATAGCGAGACTGAATCGGGTTTCTAAAAACTCACTCTTTGGGGGCTTGTTTTGCTTTCTCCCAAAGGCACTCAAAGTATCCAACCATCACTTTAATGAAGTCCGGATTATCTGACCATAAACTCGGAGTCATCTCGCTGTCCTCTTTGGTGCGGACACGCATGTTAGCTAATTTGCCATCGTAAATTCCTGCCCTGACTGGCACAGGTCCATCCAAATACCTGACCTCCAGTAGAGGATTCTTTTTACGTCTTGCTTGTGCTCTTCTGTCAAAGCTTTCTTTATCGGTTATAAGCCGCATTTTTACTCCACGACCCATCGCTTGCTCCGATGCCTCTGTAACACCAAGAAGCAGTCCCCTGATCGTCTGCCAATCCGAAATTAAATCAACGCTCTTTTCCGTCGCTATATCGGCTGCTCTAAATTTTTCAAGCAAAAGCTCTCTAGAGTTTATTATCGAAAAATGTTCCGTACCGCTTTCGCCAATAACTATCTGTGTTTGCTCATTAAACTCCTTGATTAGCGTAAGGCTTCTCTCGGAGGCTTCGCTGTATTCCTCCTTCTTTTTTTGCAGAAGAAGCGTGCAGGCGTCTTTTAGCGGTGTAGGCTCATAAATTATGGGGGTGGCTAAAATTTTTCTAACCAAACCGAGCTTTTCTAGAGTTGGCAGTACCCTGTATACGTCTGGACGGGCTATTTCTGCGGTGTTAGATATTTTCGCCACATTAGCTTTCTGCAGGGTCAGAACGGTAAGGTAAATTCTGGCTTGTAGAGACGTCAAGCCTAGTTTCACAAGTGTTTCAACATGCTCATCTATACCGCTCAAGTTCAACCCCACCCACTTAACGATTGAATGCAGGATAATAATACACAAGCAATCAACCCTTATGACGTTTACTCACTTCTAGTGCATCTCTTGTCTATAGCGCTTAGTCTCTTGAGGCTACCTCTGCATGTCAGGAGATATTAAGCGGTTTGATGGATTCTCTTTCTCTATAAGGTACCGATTAGTTTGGCGAAATCTTTAATTAATTCCTTAGAAAGATTAAATCATGCTACTTCCTAGTGGATGGGCATTCCGAACACAAACGGAGTTTTAGGGAGCACAAAAACTATGTCACAAAATAATGTAGCTAGCCAACTAGTCCTTAAGGGAACAACCACTATCGGCGTTGTCTGCAAAGACGGCGTTATCTTAGCGTCAGATACACGTGTAACAATGGGTTATTATGTTGCTCACAAAGCAGGCAAAAAAGTCTATAAAATCGACGACCACATCGGCATGACCATCGCCGGCACAGTCGCCGACGCCCAACGCGTAGTAGACATATTGACTGCAAACGCTCAACTATACCGCATAAACATGAACCGCCGCATGCCCATCAATGCAGCGGCACGAATGGTCGCTAACCTGCTCTTCCAGAACCGCTACATCCCACTAGCCACACAGGTGCTAGTCGGGGGAGTAGACGACAGCGGACCACACGTCTACAACATCGACCCATACGGCAGCTTAACTGAGGAAAAAATGACCTCAACAGGCTCCGGTTCACCAATCGCTCTCGGTGTGCTTGAGGATAAATTCAAGGAAGGAAAAACAATCGACGAAACCCTACCGATAATCGCACGCGCCGTCAACGCCGCAATGAAGCGAGATGTCGCATCAGGCAACAGCTACAACATCATAGTCATCAGCGAAACCGGTTACAAGGAGTTAACCGACGAAGAGAAAGCCAAACTCCTCAAAGCAGGAAGTTAAATACTGTGGCACGTACCCAAGATAAAGACAGAGATAAACTAGAAATAAGCCATTATATTCTTGAAAAAGTACCCCGTGAAGCTGAAGTCACCCGTATCGAATACGAAGGGCCAATGCTTGCGGTTTATACTAAAAAACCCGAAGTTCTTGTAGATCAAAGCAGCATCGTAGCCGAGATAGTGGGCGTTATCAGAAAACGCATCGTCATTCGCCCCGACCCATCCGTGCGCATACCAGAGGTTGAAGCAGAAAAAATCGCCCGAGACCTCATCGCGCCTGAAGCCGAAATAACAGACATAAACTTTGACCCAAGCCTCGGCGAAATAATTATTGAAACCAAAAAACCCGGCTTAGTCATCGGCAGAAACGGCGCAGTCCTACAGGAGATCATTAAGAAAACCAAGTGGCGCCCCCATGTACTTCGGAGCCCACCGATCAAATCCAAAATTGTCACTCACATGCGTCACTACCTGCACTCGGAGAGCAAAGAACGCGAACGTATCCTCCGAACAGTAGGCGAACGCATATTCCGACCGAAAACCTACGACGTCGGAGACATACGCTTAACAGTACTCGGCGGAGCCCAAGAAGTAGGCCGCTCATGCTTCCTGCTAAAAACCCGCGAAAGCAGCGTATTACTTGACTGCGGTATCCACCCCGGCACCAACAGAGGGTTTGAGTCTTTCCCACGTTTTGACTCACCTGAATTCCAGATTGACTCGCTCGATGCGGTTGTCATCAGTCACGCTCACCTTGACCACTGCGGTTTACTACCTTTCCTATACAAATACGGCTACGACGGCCCAGTTTACTGCTCAGCGCCGACATCGAACTTGATGACTATGCTGCAGTTGGACTACCTCGACGTAGCCAACAAGCAGGGCGTAGCACCATTTTACGACCAAAAAGACGTCCGCGAATGTGTCCTACACACTATTCCATTGAGATTCGGCGTAGTAACCGACATCGCGCCGGATATCCGATTAACACTGCATAACAGCGGCCACATCTTGGGCGCAGCCATGTGCCACTTACACATCGGCGAAGGCCTACACAACATTGTCTACACGGGTGACTACAAATTCGGCAGAACAATGCTGCTTGAAGCTGCAGCTACAGAGTTCCCACGCATTGAAACAGTAATCACTGAATCCACCTACAGCGGACCCGACGACATCACCCCAAGCCGTGTGGAATCAGAAGAAGCGATCACAAAAATTATCAATGCTACACTAGAACGCAAAGGCAAAGTTCTCATTCCAGTTCCAGCGGTCGGCAGAGCACAGGAAATCATGTTGGTCCTCGACGGCTACATGAAACGCGGCGCCATGAGGGAAGCTCCAGTTTTCATCGAAGGCATGATCAGCGAAGCAACAGCAATCCACACTGCTTACCCAGAGTACCTCGGAAGAGAAGTACGTCACAGCATACTACATGAGGAAGTTAACCCGTTCCAGTCAGACTACTTTACCATCGTTGATCACCCAAGTCAACGCAGCAGCATAATGGAAGGGGAACCATGCATTGTCCTAGCAACCAGCGGTATGCTTGAAGGCGGTCCAGTTATCGAGTACTTCAAAAATTGGGCATCTGACGAACGCAACCAAATAATCTTTGTCAGCTACCAAGTTGAGGGAACCATGGGTAGACGCGTCCAGAAGGGCGTCGGCGAAGTCACTATGATGGACAACGACGGCAAGATGGCTGCGATCAGCGTAAAAATGGGAATAAACACTATTGAAGGCTTCAGCGGCCACAGTGACAGACGACAGCTGGTTAACTACTTGACTCACTTGAATCCCAAGCCTGAACGCATCTTTGTGGTTCACGGTGAAAAGCAGAAGACAATGAACTTCGGTGGCTTCCTAAACAATAAAGTGGGAATAAACACTGTGGTTCCAGCTACACTGGAAACCTTTAGGCTGCTGTAGGAAGCGGCTGATTATCCCGTACCGGCGCTGGAGTTTTCTCCCGCCAAATTCTTATTGCTTTTGGACAGATAACAACTCGCTCTTCACCTAAACGTGCAATGTCGCCCTGGATTGATTCGGCGAAAGCAAAGAGGTCATTCACCGCTGTTTTAACATCCTCTATACTTTTGCCTGCAAGCGGCGTTATACGGAGGATGATTATGTTACCGTTTCTTACTTCCTCTTTAACGACTTCTACGTCTGAAAGGTCCTTTAGAGGCATGGCTTTGAGGTAGGTTTTGCTTGCCTGTTCAGGCGCCGCCGGCTTTTGTTCCACTGGCTGAGGTGCTGTTTCTTCCTGCGGTTTTTGCTCTTCAGGGGCTGGTGCTGCTGCTGGCGCTTCCTCTGTCTTTGGCGCTTCTTGCGGTTGTTCTTGTGCTGCAGATGCTGATTCTGGCGCTGGCTCCTGGATTGGTTCCTCAGCGGGGACAGCTGATTCAGGTTGACCCTCAGTTGTAGGTGCAGCTTCTACCGGTACCTCTGGCTGCTCTTGTGCGGTTGGAGCTAATGTTTGCTGTTCCGGCTGTTTCTTTTTGTGGAATAGATTGAACGGCATCTTTGTCCTCTCGACGCTACTGTATTAGGTGTGTTTTTACAGTTAAGCGTTTCTTTATTTTTAACTCTTGGCGTTTATCTATTTTAGATTTATCTCTCCTTGAATATTGGATTTAAACAAAATTAATGAGTAAGCGCCTTTTGTTCAGACGCCTTTATGCTAATTCCGCCTTCACTTACCCAATGTAATGGACATAAAACCCAAAAAGCAGCGATGAGCTCAAAGCGTCGCTTTAGGCTAACAGAACCATCATGTTATTAGCTACGACAACGACAAGAAACGCAACTAATCCCAAATAAATAACTCTCACGACGGCGCTACCAACTCGGAAACTCGTGGTGGTCTTGTCTTGAGCGCTATTTAGCATCTTTGCCGAGAGAAGGCATGTGCCTGCGATGCAGAATGTGGCGGTAAGCTTGAGTACCATAAAGAGCGGCACGTTGCTTACTACTCCTGCCATGATGGGGTTCATTTCTATAGCGCCGAAGTATAGGGTGCCGATGACTGTAGTTACGCAGTCGATTGAACCCATGAGTACAAGCAGGAAGCTTGGAAGTACCGCAGTTTTAGGGTGATACATATCTTTCGCCTTCTCCTTCTCAACACGAAAAACCGCTGGTTTGCTTAAGAACAAGATTTCCAAAGCCGAGTAGTTACAGAAGTCGATATATTACGGGTACAATAAGCGTCGGCGCCCAAATTTGCGCTATGTTTATGTTTTGGCGAACCGCCTCTTTTAGCGTGAGCGATTCCAGCTTGGCACAAAATAATCAGGTTGAAGACCAGCAGCCACCGCAGCAAACCACTGAGGAAAAAGAAAAAACAATTGACTTCAATTTTCCACTCCTAACCCTTAGAACCAAACGTTTCACATTCATATTCGATAAACTTGGAAAAACACGCGGCTCAAAATACATCGCATGGGTGTTCCTAGCGTTAGTACCCATCATCGCCGGTTTGGCTCTCTTCCTAATCACAGGCAGCCTCATCACCCTGCTAAGCAACCCCGCTGTCAGCCAGTCGGTTAGCCAAACAGTCAAGGATCTAGGTGTAGGCTCGATTCTAATGTTGCCCGGCGTCAACCCGATGTTGCCGATAGTTTACGGCTGGATAGCCATAGTAATCGCTATAGTGATCCATGAAGGCGCACATGGCATAATAGCGCGAAACAACGGTTTCCGAGTGAAATCCAGCGGCTTACTATTCTTCCTAATCATCCCCATCGGCGCCTTCGTAGACGTAGACGAAGAACAGCTGAAAAAGGCACGCGCCCGTCCCTCAGTGAAGGTTATGGCCGCCGGCGTCGGAGGAAATATCATACTTGGAGCCGTCTGCCTAATCTGCCTAATAGCAGTAGTCGGCAGCTTAACACCCATAGTTAACGGCGTATACATAAGCGAAGTAACCCAAGACATGCCCGCCCAAGCAGCGGGGCTGCAACCCAAAGATGTCTTGGTCTCCGTAGACAACGTCACAATAACATCATCTGATGATTTGCGATCCTACCTCGAGAACAAGACAGCGGGTGAAATGGTACTGGTAACTGTGCGGCGTGGCGACAACTGGGATACCCACTACACAACCACCCTTAACTTGACAAAGACCGAGAACCGAACTGTGATGGGTGTCATGATCTATAATCTGCAGACAGAGGCTGTCCTGAACAATTACAATAGCTTCAGCATCGAACGTCTCTCCATATACCTCGTGCCGCCAACCCTAGCTTCAACATACATTCCCTACTCAGATACACTATCACAGTTCTACACCAGCCCTCTTGGGCCAAGCTGGTCAGTAATAGCTAACTTGTTCTACTGGATCTGGTTTGTCAACTTCAACTTAGCCATCTTCAACGCTTTACCCATCTATCCATTGGACGGCGGCAGAATATTCAACATCGCCCTCAAACGGTACCTAGGCAAACGGCTGAGCGAGAAGACAATCTACCGAGTGACAGTAGTGGCTGCAGTGGCTTGCTTGGCGGTGGTGTTAGCAGGCGCTTTCCTGCCCTTCCTTCTGTAGGGTAACTTTCCAAAGAGAGCGACTGCTTAGGTGGACGTAGCTTCAATTAATTCTGGCTTGTATGCTAAAAACTTTCACCATATTAGATAATTAACTGTAATTTGAATTAAGCCAATAACAGGTTATGTGCATAGGGAAAACCCAAATAACGTGGCTGCGCCTAACTGTTTTTAGAGGCAACAAGAATGGACACTTTTGAAGCGATACAAGCCCGAAAATCAATCCGCTCCTACCAAGACAAACCCGTCCCCCGAGCGGTTCTTGAGCGCATCTTAGAAGCTGGACGACTGGCGCCATCAGCAGCCAACACTAAACCATGGCACTTCATAGCAGTCGTGAATCAAGAAAAGCGAAAAATCCTCTCAAAAGGTGTTTACGCAAAGTTCGCTGCCGAAGCCCCGCTTGTAATCGTGGTTTTGGGCAACAAGAAGACCTCCCCTGACTGGTACACGGTTGACGCGTCATTAGCGGCTGAGAATATGGTTTTAGCTGCCGTAAACGAGGGTCTTGGCACATGCTTTGTTGGAAGCTTTAACGAGTCAGAAGTCAAAGCTGCCCTTAAAGTGCCAGAGAACTTTAAGGTTTTAGTCATGATTACAGTTGGGTACCCAAAGGAAAAGCTGGATTTAACCAGCAAGCTGCTGCGGCTGGTACAGTCACGAAAGCAGATAAGCGAGGTTGCCAGCGAGGAAGAGTTCACTAAACCATTTGTACCACAGAAAAATGCTGAACACTAACTTTACAATCGTTAAATCCATCTATCCCTAGAAACCAAATATAGATAGGTAACGGCTAAATACCACTAGCTCTAATTCCGTTGATATTCAGAGCGTGGGAAGCACCGTAAAATGACAGATATGCCCGAAATAGTCTCTAATTTAATCCAAGCATCTAAAAAACACGAGCAGTACCGCAGCGAAGAATGTATAAATATGATTGCCAGCGAAGGCATAAAATCTCCAGCTGTAAGCCAAATGCTCGACATGAGCCATGACCTCGCCACCCGATACGCGGAAGGCGAAAACGACATGGCTGGCCACGTTAAGAAGCGGTACTATCAAGGGCAAAAATACATGAGCCAAATCGAGGACCTCGCATGTGACGCGGTTAAAAACCTGTTCCGCACGTCCTGGGCTGATGTTCGCTTGATCTCAGGTACACACGCTAACACAGCCACTTTTAAAGGCCTCTCGCTTGCATCCAAGAATAACAAGATGGTTGTTACGCCACTTAGTTGCGGCGCACACATCAGCCATGACTATACTGGACTCGCCGGCAGCATCCTTGGCATAGACAACATAAACCACGTCTATGATCTCGATGAATTCAACATTGACCCAGACAAGTCAGCTTACGTTATCCGTGCCGCTAAACCCGGCATCGTCACTTTCGGCGGCAGCCTATTCCTCTTCCCTCATCCCGTTAAAGAGTTAAAAGCGGTCTGCGACGAAGTAGGCGCATACGTGGCCTACGACGCGGCACACGTTTTAGGCTTGATTGCAGGTGGCCAATTCCAGGATCCACTACGCGAAGGAGCAGACTTCATCACAGCCTCCACCCACAAAACTTTCCCGGGTCCACAGGGCGGCGTTATCATGGGTTCACCTGATACTCCAGCAAAAGAGAAAGCCGTCAAGAAAATACAACATGCAGTCTTCCCACTAACTGCCTCAAGCACCCACCTCGGCAGGCTTCCCGCCTTAGGCATAGCTTGCTTAGAAATGAAGATTTTCGGTCAACAGTTAGCCACACAAATAGTCAAAAACGCACAAACAGCTGGTCAGTACCTCTGCGAGAACGGCGTTAAAGTCGTAGCTGAAAAGAAGGGCTTCACACGCAGCCACCAGATCGCCTTGGATGTCCGGGGCTTCGGCGGCGGCAACCGCGTGGCACAGGACCTTGAAGACGCAAGCATCATCCTTAACAAGAACCTTCTGCCATATGATGACCAAGCAGACAAGGGAAACCCCTCAGGTTTACGTGTTGGCTTCCAAGATGTCACCCGCCGTGGTTTGATGGAGGGCGATGTTAAGCATCTCTGCGATTTAATGCTTGATGTCATCAAAGAGAAGCGTAAGCCGGTGCAGGTTAAGGCGGATGTTTTGGCGTTTAAGAAGGAATTCTGCGGCGTTAAATATGGCTTCCAAAGCGTTGAGGAAGCACTCAAATACGTAAAGTAGGCTTTATCCTACCTTTCCTTTTCTTCATGTCCATTTTTGGATATCAACTTTATATGCTGAATTCACCTTAATTTTAAGAGAGCGCCGAGTGCATATTCTATGGAAAATCAGGCTGTTGAGAAACCGCGTGGCAGTAACCTATCACTGTTTATTATCGTTGCTATTGCGCTGTTCGCTGTTGCCGGGGCAGTCGTTAGCTTGCTGTATCCCGATTTTATCTTCTTAATCTCTGGCCCAACCTACGTTACAGGAGGCGCATTATTCGACGCCATCTACGTTATTCTCACCTTGGCGACCTATGCTCTTTACCTGATCGGAGGCGCAGTATTGGTTTATGGCGCTGTGCTCGTTACTTACCGTTTTATCCAGTACAAAGTAAGCGACCCCTACAAACCAACCCACTCCACCCATTTCCTCAGCAACTACCTGACGTTAAGCCTAAACTTCTTCATAGGAGCCGAAATCATACGCACAGTTGCGGTTCGAACCTACGAGGAATTCGCGTTACTGATACTGGTCATTTTCAGTAGAGGCCTGTTTAGCCTGATTCTATATCTAGAGCGGAAATGGCATGGGTTATCAGAGGAAGAATAGCTCCATATAGAAGACGAGTTAAAATTGGCTAGTTTTCCTAAAGATTAATTAGTTTACACAGTCAATTTGACTCTGAAAAGCATGAACCTAGACTTCATAACTGTACTCTTCCTCATTACCGCGATAGGCTTTGTAATACTGATGGTTCTTCTGCCAAGATTTGGCCCGCATTACATCTCCCGCTTGACTTGTCCAAGCTGCCGTAAAACCTTCAACTTCCACTGGATACCCGGTGCAACCATAACTTCGTTGATTCGTCGCAACTACCGCGTGCTAAAATGCCCCTACTGCCATACCCGATCTACCTTTGACATAATGGCCACCCGAGCACGCGCACCCAAAACGACGAAGGTGCTTAAAGGAGCCAAAATCAAGGCTAAAGCATAGCTGCGAAGAATTCGTTTAGATAAGTTTTATAATCTGTAAAAGCAATCACTTTTTCACTTGTATTTAAGGTGAAATCGGGCATGAAAGTACTACTAAACGATGGTTTAGAGAAAGATGGCATAGCGATATTCCAGCAAGCCGGCATAGAAACAGACAACAAGAAACGTGACCCCGCTCAGTTGCTTGCGGAAATCGGCCAGTTCGACGCGCTGGTTGTTAGAAGCGCCACTAAAGTAACAAAAGAAATCATTGAGGCAGGCGCAAAGGGTAAACTCAAAATCATCGGACGCGCAGGCGTAGGCTTTGACAACATCGATGCAGCAGCTGCATCAGCGAACGGCATAGTCGTCAAAATAGCGCCTTTTGGAAGCACCAACGCCGTCGCAGAGTTAGCCTTATGTTTGATGCTTGCAGTTTCACGCAACACTCCTCAAGCTCACCATTCACTAAAGAACGGTGTTTGGATCAAGAAGAAGCTTCAAGGCAGAGAACTTAACGGTAAAACTTTGGGCTTAATCGGCTGTGGCAGAATCGGCCAGAAAGTCGCGCACATCGCCGACCACGGCTTCAATATGGACGTCATCGGCTTCGACATTAAACCCTGCCCGGAATCCGGCATAAAGTTCTTGGCAACAAAAGAGGAAGTGCTCCAGAAAGCCGACTACATCAGCGTCCACACAGGCGGCAAAGACATAATCATCGGCGCCAAAGAACTCGCCTTGATGAAACCAACCGCTTACATCATCAATACCAGCAGAGGCAACAACATCGACCAAGCAGCCCTCTACACGGCGCTTAAAGAAGGCAAACTCGCAGGCTACGCAACCGACGTCTACAAAGAGGAACCTAAAGCGGAAAACGACCCCTTCAACGACAAACTAAAGGAACTCGACAACGTCGTAATGAGCAGCCACCTCGGCGCATCCACCGTGGAAGCTCAACGTGAAACCAGCACCGAAATGGCTCGCGTGCTATCCAGCTATCTCTTAGGCGGCGACTTCACGAACGCAGTCAACGCTGGCGAATCCATTGAGGTTGAAGAGAAAGAGATCTTTACGCTTTTTATCCACCACAAGGATGTCCCCGGCGTGTTCGCTAACATCGACAAGGTGCTTGCTGACAGCAACATCAACATACGCGCCAATTACAGCCGCCAAATCAACACTGGCTACGCAATCAGCGTCTATGTCCTGCACCAGACTGTCTCAGCTGACATCGTCTCAAAACTCCAAGCTATACCCAACGTTTGTAGCATCAAATTCTAAGCCTGCATTTTTCAAGCAGGCATATTAACATCTTTTCTTCTCTTTTAGTGCCTATGCGATTAGGCGTGCTATTTTCAGGCGGCAAAGACTCAACTCTTGCCCTGCACATGGCCTCTGAGAAAGATTCGGTAGTGTGCCTTATCACCGTCATTTCCCGCAATAAGGAGAGCTACATGTTCCATACGCCCAACGTTGACGTTACTGGGCTTCAGGCAGAGGCGCTTGGGCTGCCACTCGTCAGGGTGGAAACAGAAGGCCAAAAGGAGGAGGAACTCGCCGACTTAGAAAAAGCCATAAGGCAAGCCAAAGCGCAGTACGGCATCGAGGGCATCGTAACCGGCGCTGTGGAGTCGGTTTATCAGTCCTCGCGGATTCAACGCATCTGCAACAGCTTGGATCTGGGGTGTTTTAATCCGCTTTGGATGCATGACCAGAAAGCGCTCCTCGAAACCCTGCTCGCAAAACAATTCCAAGTTATAATCTCAGGAGTCTTCGCTTATCCGCTTGATGAGAAGTGGCTTGGAAAACAGCTCACTCAGGATATGATTGAGCGCCTTGTAGCGTTGCAGGCAAAATATGGCCTTAGCCCCTCAGGGGAAGGCGGAGAAATCGAGACAACCGTGCTTGACGCGCCGCTGTTTGAGCAGAGAATCGAAGTTACAGATTCAGCGGTGGAGTGGCATGGCAGCTCCGGCGTCTACATCATTAAGAAGGCGAAGCTTACGCCCAAATAGCGCCGCCATTTCTCTGTGGTAGCTGGTCTGCGGCTGCCAAAAACAGTTAAAAGCAGAGACTTTCTTCTCTTTACTTGGTATTTTTTTGGAGGATTTTTGGCTTTGATCAACAAGTTGCCATTAGAGAAACTCAGAAACATCTGTGACACTGATTTTATGAAATGCGAATCAACACGTGATCTGGTGCCTTTAGCTGAGATAATCGGGCAGGAACGAGCTGTACGGGCCCTTAGGTTCGGTTTAGGAATAAAGAAGGACGGATTCAACGTTTACGTGGCTGGTTATCCGGGTACAGGCCGGAAAACCGCTGTGAAAGCATACGTGGAGGCCCAAGCTAAGACTCAGCCGGTGCCGCCTGACTGGTGCTACGTTAACAATTTTGGTAACCAGTATGAGCCGCAGGCTATTGAGTTGCCGTCGGGTAAGGGCAAAGAGTTCCGCGAGGACATGAAGGGCTTTATCGACAACGTCAAGGTTGCGCTGCCGAAGGCGTTTGAAAGCGAGGATTATGTTACCCGCCGGGAAGCTACGCTTCGTAATCTGGAGACCCGCCGTAAGCAGTTAATCGACGGATTGAACGCGAAGGCGCTCAGTGAAGGCTTCGTAATCCAAACTACACCTATCGGTATCCTGCTGGTTCCGGTGCTTGATGGTAAACCGCTTAGTGAGGAGGAAATGCTTGCGTTGCCCCAGAAAGTGAAGGATAAGCTTGAGCCTAAGCGGGAGGCTCTTGAGAAGGAATTCTCTGCGGTTATGCGGCAGCTTATCGATATGGAGCAGCAAATCCGTGAATCAGTAAAGAAGCTAAACAAGGAAGTTGCCTTCTACGCTATAGGCAGCCAAGTTCAGGGGCTTATAGAGAAGTACCAAAACAACAAAGACATTTCCATCTACCTCAGGGCTGTGGAAAACGATATTTTAGATAACCTTAACCAGTTTGCCAGGCGAGGAGGCGCTGAGCAACAGCAGCAATTGCAGTTTGCGATGCCGTGGCTGCGTGAGGACCCATACAAGAAGTATGACGTTAACGTCGTCATCGACAACTCTGAGACGAAAGGCGCCCCAGTAATTATGGAGACAAACCCCACTTACCATAACTTGCTTGGTAGAACAGAGAAGGAGGCGCAGTTCGGGGCCTTAACAACGGATTTCAGCATGATCAGGGCTGGATCCATTCAGAAGGCAAACGGCGGATACCTGATTGTGCCGGTTGAAGATTTGCTCCGTAACCCCTTCTCCTACGACGGCCTTAAACACGACATTAAAGACGGGAAAATGTACATTGAGGAACCTGAGGAACGCTATGGTTTTCTGAGTGTTAAGACGCTTAAGCCTAAACCTATACCCCTAACCGCTAAAACCATCCTGATAGGCGACCCATACCTCTACCAGATGATGTTCAGCCTCGACCCTGATTTTCGTGAGCTCTTCAAGATTAAAGCTGAATTCGACACAACCATGCCGCGCACCGACGAGCGAATGAAGCAGTACGCCTCGTTTGTCTGTGGGCTCTGCGAAAAAGAGAACATGAAGCACCTAGACGGCGGTGCCTTAGCGAAACTTATCGAGTACAGCTCTCGGCTCGTTGAAGACCAATATAAGCTCTCAACGCAGTTCTCGCTTGTGGCTGACATTATCCGCGAAGCCAACTTTTACGCCTCCGAAGAAAACTCGCCCTACATAACCGCTTTGCACGTGAAGAAAGCTATCGAGGAGAAGGTTTACCGCTCAAAGCTTGTTCAGGAAAAAATTCAGGAAATGATCGCAAGAGGCTTCTTCCTCATCGACACACACGAGCAGAAGGTGGGCCAAGTTAACGGCCTATCAGTGATGGGATTGGGCGACTTCGCATTCGGTACGCCGTCCCGCGTCACCGCCAGCATAGGCTTAGGCCGCGAAGGCGTCATTGACATCGAGCGCGAAGCCAAAATGGGCGGCCCAATACACACTAAAGGCGTCCTGATCCTAAGCGGCTACATCAACGATAAATACGCACGCGACAAACCCCTCAGCCTAAGCGCTAGATTGGTGTTTGAGCAGAACTACGGCGGCGTCGAAGGCGACAGCGCATCCAGCACCGAACTCTACAGCATCCTCTCCGCGCTCAGCGGACTGCCGATAAAGCAGAACCTCGCGGTGACGGGCTCCGTTAACCAGAAGGGCGAGGTGCAAGCTATCGGCGGTGTCAACGAGAAGATCGAGGGCTTCTTTGAGGTCTGCAAAGCCAAAGGATTGTCTGGCGAGCAGGGCGTTATGATTCCCGAGAGTAATGTGCAGAACCTGATGCTAAAAGAGGAAGTGCTTGAAGCAGTCAAAGCGGGGCAATTTAACATCTACTCGGTTAAGACCATAGATGAGGGCATAGAGGTCCTCACTGGGGCAAAGGCTGGGCATCGGCGACCTGACGGCACTTACGAGGAAGGCACAGTCAACTACCTCGTGGATAAGGCGCTGGGTGAGATGGCGGATAAACTAAAAGAGTACCCCTCCATGGAGTTCAAGCCAAGAAAGATAGACGAATAAGCCCGTCTCTCTTTTTTCTTTAAATAATGGGGGAGGGGAGGTCTCTGTGAGACAGGTAGGTCTTGGCTTTTGTCCATTTTATAGGCGATAGTCGGCAAAGAAAGACCTATTCTTGTAAGTATTTGTTATGCCAAAAACAATGTACTGCTTTGTCGGTTATATCGCTACCATACAAGAATGATTCAACCATTATCCCAAAATTGCGTATTCTTTTAGATTTACCGTAGCGTATGCTATTTTCAATAACTTTTATAAGCTAGTAAAATTGAACGATAAATGTACACAAAGCAGTGTACGCTTAATTTTTAGGAGAACAAACAATGGCAAAAAGAAAAATCGGCTTCTTAATCGCAATATTCGCTTTGTTAACCATAACAGCATCACTTGTTATTCTACCAACAAGTCAAGCACAATTCGAACCACCACAACCAGACACAATGACATCCTACGCTTTCATCGGAGCAAGACCCAACCCCGTAGGAGTTGGCCAATCAGTACTAATACACTTCGGCATTTCAGCGGCAACACAGAACGCAACTGAATCATTCAAAGGCATAACCGTAACCATCACAAAACCAGACAACACCACCGAAACCTTAGGCCCATTCATAACGGATTCGACAGGAGGCTCAGGCACTCAGTACACACCAAACATGGTCGGCAATTATATTCTGCAAACGCATTTCCCCGCTCAATGGTACAACTATACTGGGGTTGGTGCATTCACTGGACCAATAGTATCAAACACATATTATTCCGCCAGTGACAGCGACCCCTTAACCCTCGTAGTGCAACAGGATTCCATACCAGCATATCCGGGAGTTCCACTACCCACTGAATACTGGACACGGCCAATCGACGCACAAATCCGAGAATGGTACACTATTGCAGGCAACTGGCTGCAAGCATCAGGCGGACTCAGCGGATCAGACGTTCCAAACAGGCTGGTCTTCAACAATGAGGAAGCACCCGAAACCGCCCACATACTATGGAATAAACCGCTAACGATGGGTGGACTCGTCGGAGGCGACGTAGGCATTGCAAGCTCAATAAATCAGGGCCCAGTCGGATTCGGAATAGGCGACGCATATGAAGGCGTATGGTCAAGCAGATTGATACTCGATGGTAAACTCTACTACGCAACCTACGCTGGAGGTATGCTTGGCGGCTTCGCTGAACCAGTCATCTACCACTGCATGGACTTGCACACAGGCAAAGAGCTATGGGCAAAAACATTCCTTAACAATCAATCGATAGCTTTCGGTCAGGAACTATACTATCAAGGCTTCAACTACATGGGCACATTCGCGTATCTATGGGTAACCACGGGCGGAACGAGTTTCTTTGGTCCCCCCTCGCCAGCAATGTGGTACGCTTTCAGCGCTGACACAGGAAACTTGGCATTCACAATCAAGAATCCACCATCAGGCACAACAATGACTGATCCAAACGGCGGAATACACATACTGGTAGTCAACCAAAACGCCGGCTGGATGGCAGACTGGAACATGACGGGTTTCATCGAAGCTTCAGCCACAGGATACTATGTAGGCGGCGGCAGCTGGGGAAACGTGGTTAACGGAATGACATTCGACGCAGGAGCAAACACACAGGCAGCAAAAGACGCCTACAGCTGGAACGTAACGATACCCAAGAACCTCCCGGGCAGTGTCCAAACAGCGTACTTCAACGACAGGGTTGTCGGATCAAACCTCGGCGGCGGCTTCGGCGCCAGCGCAGCACCAGCCAACGTTGTTATGTGGGGCTTAAGCTTGAAGGATGGACAAGAAGGACAAGTACTGTTCAACAAGCAATGGGCATCGCCTTCTCATTGGGTTTCAGGCAACGAAACCATAAGCTGGGCTACTTTTAGTGAGCAGTCCAAGATGGGAATTTTATGGTCTAAGGAACTTAGACAACACTATGGCGTCAGCTTAGAAACAGGCGACATGGCTTGGGGTCCATCAGCATCGCAATATTATCTTGACATCTATGAAGGCACAGTTCTTTCATCACACTTGGTTGCTTACGACAAACTCTACGCCTGTGGAGTCGCTGGAATAGTCTACTGCTACGACGTCAACAACGGAAACCTACTCTGGAACTACACCGTTAAAGACCCCTACAGTGAAAGCATGTTCGCCAGCAATTGGTGGGTCGGAATCACCTTCATCACCGACGACAAACTCTACATAGGCACCGGAGAACACTCGCCTAATCAGCCACTGCCAAGAGGTGCACCATTCCTATGCCTCAATGCAACAAGCGGAGAACTCATCTGGAGAGCTAATGGCTTATACCGCCAGACCGGCTGGGGTGGACTTGCAATCATCGGCGACAGCATCATGGCAACGATGGACACCTACGATATGCAACTATATGCAGTCGGAAAAGGACCGACAGCAATGACAGTTAATGCCCCGCTTACCAGTCCACAGCTAGGCAGCTCGGTTACAATCAGCGGTAAAATCGTTGACAATTCACCAGGAACAAAAAGCGATGCCTTGCTGCTTCGTTTCCCCAACGGCGTTCCCGCAGTCTCTGACGAAAGCCAAAGCGACTGGATGCTCTACGTATACAAGCAATTCGCCAAGCCACTCAACGCATCAGGGCTCCCAATAACGCTAAGCGTCGTCGACGGCAACGGCAACTACCGAACAGTAGGCTCAACAACCAGCGACATAGACGGCTTCTTCAGCTTCAACTGGCAACCAGATATTACAGGCAAATACACAGTCTACGCTTCTTTCGGCGGCAGCAGCGCATATTATCCGTCGCAGGCTGTTGCGGCGTTCTCAGTTGACTCCGCAGCTTCGCTGGCTCCAACACAGTCCTCGGAAACAACAGGGCCAGTTACAAGCAGTGAACTGTTGATGTACGTTGTAGGTGCCACAGTCGCAATAATCATAGCCATAGCCATCGTTGGATTGCTTGTACTGAGAAAGCGCCCATAGCGGCGACAAGGCAGCCACAATTTTCCCCTTTTCTCTCATTTTATTACTTTTTTGAAGTTTTTTGTCAGCCTATATTTTGAATGTTGCTTTAAACTGCTGCTTGTACTACCGCCTCAACCAACCAGCAACGCATCCCAAATGCTGAACAAAAAACCGCTGTTTCTGCATAAAGTTATAGAAGATGAAGTAGCAGCACCGACTCCTCTTCTTCTAATTTCAAAAAAAACGCCAAACCCTCAATCCAACATAGCTCAAAACATCGCAAAAAGCCCCTTTACAAATAGCATGGACAAAAACATGCCCTTTGCTACAGCTGCTAGAAGCTATGGAGCCGCTTTTCCGAAACCTAAAATAACCCCGTGGCAAAAATATAGCGACTTGAGGTTAATGTTGCGTGTCATCAATCATTGAGGACCTCATTGCCAGAAAAATTTTCAATAACCGCGGAGACGAAACCATAGAAGTCGATGTAATCACTGCAGGCGGATTCGGCCGTGCAGGAGCCCCAGCTGGAAAAAGCAAAGGCAAAGCCGAAGTCCAGTATTACCCGCAGGGAGGCGTTGAGGCAGCCGTCAAAAAGGTTGATGACTTAATCGCCCCTGAACTTGCAGGCTTAAACGCCGACTTCCAAGAGGAAATCGACAACACCCTGCACGAAATCGACGGAACCACCGACTTTAAAAACATCGGCGGCAACACCGCTTTCGCAATCAGCTTGGCAAACGCAGAGGCAGCAGCAAACAGCCACGGACTCTTATTATTCCAATTCTTAGGCGGCAACGCAGCAAACCAAATGCCGTTTCCGCTTGGCAACTGCATAACAGGCGGCGCACACGCCCGCGGCAAATCCCCCGCAATACAGGAGTACCTTGCACTGCCACATGGCGCAGAAAGCTTCCTTGAAGCACAAACCGCTAACATAGCAATACACAAAAAAATCGGCGACGCCCTCAAAAGGAAATCAACCACTTTTAACGGCGGCAAAAGCGACGAAGGCGCATGGATAGGAAACGTTTCAACAGATGACGCTTTTGACTTGATCGCTAAAGCCTGCGAGGAAGTCGGTAACGAAATGGACTTCGAATGCGGCTTCGGCATAGACGTCGCAGCCAGCAACTTCTGGAAGCCAAAAGAGGAAAAGTACGTTTACGACATCGATGGCGTTAAACGTGATACAGCAGAGCAGCTTGAGTACATGATCAGCTTAGTGGACAAATACCACTTAGCCTACGTTGAGGATCCCTTCCATGAAGACGACTTCGACAGCTTTGCAGAACTAACAAAGAAAACAAAGAATTGCTTAATTTGCGGCGACGATTTGTTCACAACCAATACTGAAAGGTTAAATAACGGAATTAAGATTAACGCTGGAAACGCTATCATAATAAAAGTCAACCAGATAGGCACACTAACCGACGCGGCCGAAACAATAGAGACCGCCCAACACAACGGTTATGTTCCAGTAGTCTCACATAGGTCAGGAGACACATGCGACTGGCACATCGCCCATTTGGCTGTAGCCTACAAGTGCCCTGTCATCAAGACCGGCGTAGTAGAAGGATCACGCATAGCCAAACTAAACGAGCTCATACGCATCGAGCATTTCCTTGGCAACAGAGCCAAAATGGCTGACCTAAATATACGCTAAAAAGAGAAGATGAAAATGTCTGAAGACCAAGTAAAAGAAAACCAACCCACAGAAAACCCAGTAGAAGAGCAACCACAGGAACAGGTTGAAACAGAAATCCCAGTTCCTCAAGAAGAAATCACCACTGAACCCGCCGCTGAAGAAGTCCCAGTCGAAGGCGAAGTTTTAGAAGAAGAGGAAGAGGTTCCAGAAGGTGCACCCGAAGAAACGCTCTTACTACCACGCGACACCCTACTATCCGCAGGCATCCACATCGGCACCAGAATGAAAACTCTGGATATGGAACCATTCATTTACCGCGTCAGACCAGACGGCTTATTCGTATTAGACGTTAAGAAAACAGACGATCGTATCCGCACAGTGGCAAAGTTCCTTTCACGCTATGAAAAAGCTAAAGTTGCCATAGCAGCAACTCGCTTGTACGCTCACGAACCAGTTAAAATGTTCTGCAAATTCACCGGCGCAACACCGCTCATCGGCAGATTCATCCCAGGCCAACTCAGCAACCCACAATACCAAAACAGAGTTGACCCAGAAGTCATCGTCGTATGCGACCCACGCGCAGATGCACAAGCAGTCAAAGAAGCATCTACAGTCGGCATCCCAATCGTCGCATTATGCAGCACAGACAACGAATTCGCAGGCGTAGACATAGTCATCCCAACCAACAACAAAGGCCGCCGCGCACTCGCAGTTATCTTCTGGTTACTAGCACGCCAGGTACTCCGCGAAAGAGGTGACTTACCAGTAGACAAAGATCCATCATTCACCATCGAAGACTTCGAAGCAAAAGTCACCCGCGAAGAGGAGGAGGAACCCTAAAGGTTGGCTCCGCTCCGGCGCGCAGTAGTTGCTTCTCAATTTTATGAGGGCAGCGCCGAAGCACTCAGAGCACAACTTAAAGGTTGTTTTCTCCACAAACTCGGACCACAAAAAACCCCGACAGTAAACAATTCAAGTCACCCACGAAACATCGTGGGCTTAATTTGCCCTCACGCAGGCTATATGTATAGCGGCCCAGTGGCGGCGCACTCTTTTTACAATCTATCTTTAGACGGCAAACCTGATACCGTTGTACTTCTCGGACCAAACCATACTGGATACGGCAGCGCATTGGCAATAACGCGGGAAGGCGCATGGCAGACTCCGCTTGGCAACGTAGAAATCGACACCGCTCTAGCAGATGCTATACGAAGCAAAACCAATGTTCTCGATGTTGATGATGTTGCTCATAAATATGAGCATTCGCTTGAGGTTCAGCTGCCTTTTCTGCAGTACCTCTACGGATGCAGCTTCAAAATTGTGCCAATCTGTTTTATGATGCAGGATTACGAGTCAGCGGTTGAAATCGGCAGAGCATTAACCGAAGCGATAGATGCAACCAACTCCGTGGTCATAGCCTCATCTGACATGACTCACTACGAATCCGCAAAGCAAGCTAAAGCCAAAGACGAAGCAGCACTCAAGGAAGCCGTCGCTTTAAACGCCAAAGGCTTCTACGACACCATCGAAGCCAACAACATTACGGCATGCGGTTATGCCCCCATAATGTCGCTTATCACTTACGCGGTCGGTGTATCTGCTAATGCTGAGCTTCTTGCTTATCATAATAGTGGTGACATAACTGGTGACTACTCAAGTGTCGTTGGATATGCTGCTATAAGTTTTAGAAAACAGGTTTAAGTTGGGAACTTTAGCGTAAACTTTGTTCCAACTTGTGCCTCTGTTTCAAAAGTTACCGTTCCACCCATGGCTTCGGTCATACGTTTAACCACAGCCAATCCGAAGCCTTGACCCTTGGATTTTGTTGTCATAAGGGGAGTAAAAATTTTGGTTTTCACTTCTTCTGGTATGCCTTCGCCGGTGTCATGTACAGAAATCATTATTTTTTGTTTCTTGTAGTCTGTTTGGACTATCAGGTCTCCGCCTTTTGGCATAGCTTGTACTGCATTCTGTATTAGATTGACTAATACGCGTTTTATCATCGTTTTATCCGCAGTCAACTGTGGCATGTTCTTTGATGCATCGATTGTTAACTTGATATGCTCTGGTATTTTTACCATAGTTAAAGCTTCTTTGATTGTATCTGCTAAATCTATTGACTCCTTAGTAGGCTTCAGTGGCTTGGCGAAGTCTTGTAAATCAGCGACTATTTTGTTAATATAAAAAACATTGTCTTCTATGCTTCTAAGACTCTCAAGTAAACCCTTTTTTGCTTCTTGGTCGACGCCTATTTCCTCAACTTCTTTTGTTGCAAGGTAAAGGTCACTTACGATTGCCTGAAGCGGATTACGTATGTCATGCCCCACCATGCCTGCTGTTGCTCCGATTGCGGAAAGTCGTTCGGCGTCTTTAAGCTGCTTTGCTCTCTGGTTTGCTAATTCTTCCATTTGGTCGGCGTATTCTTTGACTTCAGCTGCTTTTTCCTCAAGCTTAATCTGTAGCTCTTTTTGTGCATTGAAGGCTTTAGCATATTCAGTCTGGCTTTTCTTGAGGTTTCGGAACAAGAGGTGGTAGGGATTAGTGAGGCTTGTTTGAACTAGCGATTTGTAGATGAAGTAAAATGAGACTACGTTTAGTAAGTGACCGATTAAATTCATTATGCCGTAAACATCGGTATATAGTGTAAAAGCCATCTCTGCGGCTATAGCGAAAATCATGGCTGCTATCAGGGATTTGAAGATGCCCTCTTCGAATTCTTTGCGGTTTTTTACTAGCGAACCGATTGCAGCGACAATCACTGCTGAAATTACGAATTCGCTTGCTACCTTAAACAGCGTTAATCCGTCTTG
Organism: Candidatus Bathyarchaeota archaeon; assembly: GCA_012515445.1. GTDB lineage: Archaea > Thermoproteota > Bathyarchaeia > Bathyarchaeales > Bathycorpusculaceae > Bathycorpusculum. Next base: position 22,517 of record JAAYYI010000054.1, read on the forward strand.
ATAGGCTATGGGAAAGTTTTGCCAAATAAAAATCGATGCTATGATAAGTGCCGTTGCAATCGTGTATGCAGTGAATACTATACTAGACTGTATTTTCCGCTTAACGAACAGTAATGGAATCAGCACTGAGAAAGCAAACATGTAGCGGGTCGCTAACCAAAGTTGAGTTGCCAAGTTAGCTCCGGGATGTGCTCCCGAAAAGATACCTATTCCTTCATATGCAACCGTATGGAGGAAACCTAATGTAGCCACGAAGAGGAAGGCGATACCTATGAAGAGGAAAAAATGGTTATCAACAATCCGTCTTGTATTCCAAGCGATAGCAAATATGGTAAAGGCGATGATTATGCTGAAGGTTTCGACGGTGTTGTGGAATAGTAGATAATTGTAGGTGGATACGAGATAGAGCCCAATTAAAGCCACCACTATTGCAGCTATTGTTAGCAGAGTTCTTCTTTTTCGATTTGCTTCAGTGAAGACGGGGTCTTCTACCGCTGCCATTGCACTTTTATTCTCCAAATGGGGTATTAAGCCTTAAAGCAATAATCTTGTCCTAAGAATGTTGCTATTACCTATGTAAAATGTGTGCGCGTTGTCTCAGAATTTTTTTTGCCATACTTTTCCATTCTACAACTTTGATTGTTTGCTCCGGCTTCCTGCCGATTGAGGCAACTGCAAAAAACAGGAGATTTTTTTGTTTATTCGCCCCGATGACGGTTATGCTGAGCTCATTTTAATACTATACCAATAGCTTATCAAAGAAGGTTTTAGTTTGGGCTATTTGAGGTTTAGTTGTTGTATGTTCCAGCTCAAGAGTTATTGGCCCTTGATAGCCGCAATTTTTTAGGGTAGATAGAAATTGAAGTAGTTCAGGCGTTTTTTCGGTGAATGGCTGATGGTTGCGATTAGCCATGTGCACGTTGCATACTCGGCTGGCATACGTATCCAGTAATTCATCGAGAACTCCTGTTTCGAGAGCGTGACATAGATCAAAGGTTATACCTATTTCGTCATTGGGATCGATTATGTCGAGTACTTCCTCTAGTTCCTCAACGTTTTTACCGTAACCAGTCGAAGTGACTGAGAGGTTTTCCAGCGCCAGCTTCACACCATAGCTTTTGGCAAACGGGATTATTTCCCCAAAGTAGCTCTCAAGGCACTGCCTTCTTGCAGCTCTACTCAGCGTCTTGGATATGTTAGAGTGTACAGTCATTATAGGTGCCTGAAGGGCTTTGGCGCATTCCAGCGAAATCTTGCCGTAGTATACTGCTCGGTGAACCTCCACTGGATCCTCCATATGCAGCGTCGCCGCATGCAAAGTCAGGCAGTTTAGTTTTGTCTCTTCACGCAGGCGCTTCTCGCGATAGACATCGGTATCATGTTCCTTCTTGACGCTTTTCATGTTAAACTCTATGTTCTCAAAACCTAACTCTACAACTGAGTAAAAATTCTCTTCTAAGCCGAGTTTACTGAAGATCCCGTTCGATAAGCTTAACTTCATATCTGCTTGACCTTCTCAAAACAGATGCGGCTCAACTTGCTGGACACCGCTTCTGTTCTGTATGCCTTGTACCCTGCTTTCTCGTATAAGCGTATGTTCTTTTGGCTTTTTATGCCCGTAAAGAGTTCAAACCGCCTGCAAGTTGAGTATTTACACTCTATTTCGCCAAGGAGCGCTGTTCCGACTCCGCGGTTTTGGTATTGTGGGTCAACTATTAGTCTGCCGATGTGGCATGATCCATTGTTTATGTTTGCCCTTACTGAGCCGATGATTCTGCCGTTGACTGTGGCTTTAAGAAAAACGTGGCTGCTAAAGAGTGAACTGAGTTGATTCAGTGATTCAGTTGATGGTGGAATTTCCCAATTCCGATACAGTTTTGCTTCGCTTTGGTATGCAATTCTTTGAAGCTCAATTATAGCCTCTACATCGTTGATGTCGGCGGTTTCAATCAGCAATAGGGTACCCCTCAAGGTATCATTCGCTATAGGCGCTTATGCTTTTTTCTTTTGTTCCCGTAGCTTCTTGATGTGTTCGTCGTGTTCTGGGTTGTCTGCTGTGGTCATGGGTGGGCGGAATCGGCTTTTTTTGAGTTCTTCTTCCATTTCCTGTTCGTTTTGGTCTTTCATAGGTTGTTTTCTGTCTGGCTGTGGCTTAAGGGTTTGTTATTTCACCGTGTTTGAACTACTGAGTTGAAAAATCGCAAGCTTATGGGTGCAGTTATTTTGTCCTAGAAGCTGATTCTGCTGTGTAGCAGTCCAAGCACATGTCTTCGACGTATTCAGGTTGATTTTGACCGTAGTAGCCTCAATTAACAAGGTGAGAATTAACGTTAAAAATAAAAAACGATTAATCAGATAGTTCATTAACGAACTTATCTGATCCGGCTATTCCTCAACGATCTTAATGCTGGGTGTCTGCTTATCTGACCTGCTATCCTCGTCAGTGCCAGCGCCAGATACATCAAACTGATGCTCCAGCGAACACCTGCACCGGCGACCCCTCTTTTCTTTAATCAAGCTTCCGTTTGCTGCAGGCCTAAGGTCATAGACTGGACCATAAAGGGGGTGAATCAACTGTTTCGGGTACGGCTCGTTAGCGTCGAAGCTCCACGTGTAACCGTCCAGAGCCTTGCATGTGGCGCAGACTTCGTCGTCCTTCTGCGTTTTCCAGATTGTTTTCACCGTTATTGTCATTTTTGTTTTCCCTTTATGGCCCTTCTATAATGCCTAGATGATGCCTTGATCAACCATTGCATCAGCTACTTTTACGAAGCCGCCGATGTTTGCGCCGTTGACGTAGTTGATGAAGTCGCCGTCTTTACCGTATTTAACGCACGTAGCGTGGATAGCTTTCATGATGTTGTGTAGCTTTTCGTCAACTTCCTCTTTATTCCATGATAGCCGCATGCTGTTCTGAGACATTTCTAGACCTGAAGTTGCAACTCCGCCTGCGTTTGCTGCTTTGCCTGGTGCAAAGAGAACTTTGTTCTTTAGGAAGACTTCGATGCCTTCTGGTGTAGTTGGCATGTTTGCGCCTTCAGCAACAACGAAGCATCCGTTCTTAACGAGCAGTTTTGCGTCATCGCCGCTGATTTCGTTCTGGGTAGCGCATGGAAGTGCAACTTGGCATTTTACTCCCCATGGGCGTTTGCCTGCCATGTATTCGACGCCTGTGAATTTCTCTGCGTATTCCTTTATGCGTCCGCGTTTGTTGTTCTTTAAGTCTAAAACGAATGCCAGTTTGTCTGCGTCGATTCCGTCTTTATCGTAGATTGCGCCGTTAGAGTCAGATAAAGTAACGACTTTACCGCCTAACTGTGTAACTTTTTCAACTGCGTACTGGGCAACGTTACCTGAACCGGATATTGCTACGACTTTGCCTTTGAATGATTCTTTGCGAGTCTTTAGCATTTCCTCGGCGAAGTATGTGCAGCCGTAGCCTGTGGCTTCTGGTCTGATGAGTGATCCGCCCCAGTTTAGTCCCTTGCCTGTTAAGACGCCTGTGAATTCGTTGCGTAGTTTCTTGTACATGCCGAACATTGCGCCGATTTCTCTTCCGCCGACGCCGATGTCGCCTGCTGGGACATCTAAGTCTGCTCCGATGTGGCGTTGTAGTTCAGTCATGAATGCTTGACAGAAGCGCATAACTTCACCGTCGCTTTTACCCTTGGGGTCGAAGTCAGAGCCGCCTTTTCCGCCGCCCATTGGTAGGGTGGTTAAGGAGTTTTTGAAAACCTGTTCGAAGGCTAAGAATTTGAGTATGCTCAGGTTTACAGTTGGGTGGAAGCGTAAGCCGCCTTTGTATGGGCCGATTGCGCTGTTCATCTGGATTCTGTAGCCTTTGTTTACTTTTACTTCGCCTTTGTCGTTGACCCATGTTACTCTGAACATGATTATGCGTTCAGGTTCGACTATTCTTTCTAGAATGTTTGCTTGTTGGTATTTTGGGGTCTTCTGAATAACCGGCCAGATGGATTCCGCTACTTCGGATACTGCCTGGTGGAATTCTGGTTGGTTAGGGTTTCTATCTTTTACGTAGACCATAAAGTCTTTCGGAGTTTTATACATGGTTGTCTTCACCGTTCTGTTACGTTTTGCTGACTATACGAATCCGGTTAAAGCTCAACGGTGATTCCTGGGCGTTTGATGGAAAGTTGATTTCGTAGGTGTCTGTGGATCCGCATGCATGGCATGCTCTTGTCTTGGCTTTGCAGTTTTGACAAGCTTCGGATTCTTCACCTAACCTAAAAACGATGTCTTCTTGGCCTTCGGTTTTTATCGAAAAAAATCCTACTATTTCTACCCAGGTTTTGCCGCAATGTGAGCAAGCGTATCTCTTTCTGAGACCGTCTTCAAATCTGTGCTCGACTTGATTTAGTGCCTCTTCCAGTCGCATGTGCAGCTCCTGTCGTCATAAGATATTTCAGGCAATATATAAGATTTTGTAGGATTGAATTTTAATGAAGTCGATGTTTTCAGATAAAAACGTTTAAAAGGTCGGATTTGTGGATAAGTTTTGTTGCTGCTATAGGAGAATCATTATATTAAATCAGCACTAACTTAAACCTCGGGAGACGGTATGCGCCAGGAACTAGACGAAGTAGACCTTGCCATTATCAGGGCATTACAAAAGGATGCAAGGGCCAGTTTCGCCGCGATAGCAAGAAGCTGCAATGTCTCAGTTGACACAATAAGCAAACGGTTTAGGAAAATAGAGGAAAAAGGTGTTGTTAGGGGAACAACTGTTCTGCTTGATCCTAAAGGCTTCAATATCGACTGTGTTGCTAGTTTTGGCATAAAGGCGGATTTTTCTCATGTCGAGGATATCATGGTGGCTCTAAGAAAAATGCCTGAAATAGTCTTCTCTACTCCAACAATGGGCTGTCACAGTATCTATGCTTTGGCAATCGTTAGGAACGTGACCAGACTGAGCCAACTTAAGGAAGTAATCAAAGCGCATCCCATGGTTAGAGAGATATCGGCAAGCATATGGGTTCATGATATCTTGCTTTGTCCAGAAAATTTTGATTTACCAAGCGCCAAGGGAGAGAAGTAACATGGATAATGTCGATCTCTGCATCATTGAAGCGTTATGTAAGGATGCGCGCACTTCCTTTCGCCAGATCGCAACTTCACTGAACCTTTCGCCTGATACAATAATCGACCGTTACAATGCACTTCAAGAGAAAGGTGTTATCCGTGGCTCCACAATTGTTCTTAATCCAAAAGCGATAGGTTACGGGGCGATGGCTGTTTTTATGATTGATGTTTCTCCAGTTGCGGCTGGTAAGACTCCGTTTGACTCAAACCAGATTTTGGAGGCATTGATAAAGATGAGGAATATTATCGTGGCGACTAAAACTGTGGGAGATCATGATTTGCTGGCTATTGGCGTTGTGAAAGATTTTCAGCATCTATTCAGTGTGCGGGATGAGATTGCTGCTGTTCCGGGAGTTAAAGATATGGAAGTTTCGTTCTGGAGCGATATTAAGGAGCTTTCGCCGAAGTATTTCGTAATTTAGAGCAGACCCGAAGGTTCGTATTTTTATTTTTTAATTTAGAAGAAAAGAGTGCCGCCCTGCTACTTCATCTTCTATAACTTTTGACAAAAAATTGCTTTTTTTTGTTTGGCAAGTGGGAAATATTGCTATTTGGTTGTGGAGATAGTGCAACCAGCAGTCATGGGAACAACGGTTTTCTGTCGTATTGAATGCTGAAAATGGAAAGAACGGTGCAACTATGTATTAAGTGATTGAGAAGTGGCTGCCAGCTTTCCCAGGTTCACGTGGCCGAAGACCACACTACAGCTGGGAACGGAGCACGGTTTAACTTCTGAGTTCGGAACGGGATCAGGTGGAACCCGAGTCCTATGACCGGCAAACCGAC
>JAAYYI010000055.1 GCA_012515445.1 Candidatus Bathyarchaeota archaeon
CACCATGGGACAAAAAACCACTCACCCCATCCCAACACAAACCAAAAAACAACCCAAACCAAAAAACCAAACAGCCCCCAACACCACCATGGGATGGGGAAACCCTAAAGCCACCCATCCCCACAAAACAAAAAAAGCCCAACTACAAACCACACCATTTTTTGATCCACTGATAAAGACCGAAAATGGTGTTACAGAGTATAACACTGTTTAAGGCGAAGATCATCTAGATTGCGCAAACGATATATTCGCCAGTTCCCTACTCGATTTGCATCAAGGGAAAGGCAACCACTTTGTCACAAGACGGCAAAACCCGAACCATAGAGGAAATCAACCAGAAAATAAAAAAAGGCGACGCACAGGTTCTCACCGCTGAGGAAATGAAGAAGCTCGTTGAGAGCAGCAGCGTAGAAGTCGCGTTTAAAGAAGTAGACGTCGTCACAACAGGCACTTTTGGTGCGATGTGCAGCAGCGGCGCACTGGTGAACCTCGGCCACTCTGACCCACCGATTAAAATCGACAGGGCTTGGATAAACGACGTGGAAGTCTGCCACCCCGGTGCAGCTGTCGACTTGTTCATCGGCGCCACTAACATGTCAGAGAAGCACAACTACGACTACGGCGGAGGCCATGTCATTTCAGACCTCGTCGCAGGCAAAGAAGTCGAATTGCGTGCAACAGGTGTCGGCACTGATTGCTATCCGCGCACCTCAGTTAAAACTACCATCACAAAAGATGATCTTAACCAGTTCATGCTACTTAACTTCCGAAACTGCTACCAGCGCTATAACTGCGCTGTGAACAGCAGTGACGAAGTCATCTACACTTATATGAGTAAACTCTTGCCTCGACTCCGCAATGCTACATACTCGGGTGCAGGCGAACTCAACCCGCTCATGAATGACCCCAATTATGAAACGATCGGTTTAGGAACCCGCATCTTTCTAGGCGGCGGACAAGGCTATGTGATAGGTGAAGGTACCCAGCATAGCCCAAAAAGCCTCAACGGCACACTCATGGTTAAAGGCGACGCAAAGCAGATGTCGCCTGAGTTCCTGCAGGGCGCCAGCTTCACAAAGTACGGTACATCCATGTACGTCGGACTCGGCATACCAATCCCAATGCTCAACATTGGTTTAGCTAAGAAAACCGCTATCCGCGACAGCGAAATCCTCACCGACATAGTAGACTACAGTGCACCTAGACGTGATAGGCCCAAATTCGGTCAAGTCAGCTACAGAGACCTCAAATCCGGCAGCATAACGATCAACGGCAAAAAAGTCCGCGTTTCCTCGCTGTCAAGCCTGAAAATGGCAAAGAAGGTCTCATCTACACTCAAAGAGTGGATCGAAGAGGGCACATTTACCCTGACTGCGCCTATCGAGCGGTTACCAACTAACACCGTGTGCAGAGCTATGCGCCAGACAGAGGAAATACCCTTCGTGGTCAGCGTAATGCATCCAGCGGTAACATGCACAGAAGACGAAGATATACGCGCCATCGCCACACGCATAGTTACCAAATCAGTCAACCATATCGTCGTAATAGACGAGGCGGGCAAACTCAAAGGCATAGTTACCTCATGGGACATAACCCGCGCTATGGCAGAAGGCAAAAAGGCACTCGCGGACATCGAAACCCACAACGTCTTCACCGCCAAACCTGACGAGCCGCTCGAAGTCGCCTCTAAACGGTTAGCGCAGCATAACATCTCAGCCCTTCCAGTGATTGATATAGAAAGAAAAGTGCTTGGCATAATAACCTCAGAGGACGTAGCTAAACTTCTCGGGAGGAGAAACTAATGGGAAGAATTCTTATCCGCTTCAGCGAAGAACAAGTCTCAGAACCCATCGCCTCGCAGATCATCATCGAATACAAGGTACCAATGGCTATCCTCTCGGCGCACATCAACAACAAAGGCGGAGAAATCCTAGTCGAAGTTCCAGATACCATGCAGGAGCAAGTGGTCGAAGCCTTCCGCAAAAGAGGCGTTACCACCATGGTGCCCAAACTTATCGAGGTAGACAGCGAAAAATGCTTCAGCTGCGGCACCTGCATCGCGCTATGCCCAGTAGAAGCAATCAAGACTGATAAAGATCACACCGTCCAGTTCGATAAAGAGAAATGCCTCGGAAGCACCTGCAGCATCTGCGTCGACGCATGCCCAGCCAGAGCCATAAAGTCCGTTAAAGCCAACGGCAACGAAAACAGAGATAAAAAAAGTTGACAAGTAAACTCATCAAAGAAGCCTACAATCTGAAAGATTCGCAGTGCACACTTATCTCCGAGAGCCAAGCCGCCATAGAAGCAGCCAAGAAATCGATCCAGCGCACCCTCTTTGAACTTGAACTCTACGTTAGGGCTAATCCTAAATTTCTCTATACTTTAATCCCGATTCCAGCGCCGGAGAACCCGCTTATCGCCAAGATGATGGCTGATGCAGCGCAGCAAGCTGACGTTGGACCAATGGCGGCGGTTGCAGGAGCCATCGCAGACCTAGCGGTCGAGGCTATGCTTAGAACAGGCTGCCAAGTTGCGGTGGTAGAGAACGGCGGCGAAATTATGGCGCAGTCAAACCAGCCTGTCGATGTAGCTGTCGCTGCAGGAGAGGAGCCGCTTTCTAAAAGATTCGGTTTTCGGTTGACTGAGTTCCCGATTGGGGTGGCGACGAGTTCAGGACGTTTTAGTCACGCGCTTAGTTTTGGAGACGCTGAGGCGGCAACTGTTTTCTGCAAAAACGCCTCCATCGCTGATGCTGCGGCTACTGCGGTGGGTAACGTGGTTAAGGGCGAAGATACGCAGGCAGGCATACAAGCAGGCATCAAAAGAGGCCTATCGATTGAAGGTGTCGAAGGCGTAATGATAATCTACAGAGGCGAAGTCGGAACAGCCGGCAAAATACCGCAGATAATAAAAATTATTTAGCTTTTGTCTTTCTTATTGATGGCGCAAACAGCAGACCGAAAGCTACACCTAAAGCGATGCCTGCGCCGACGTTACCGAATAAGCTGCCGAATACTGCGCCTAAAGCAGTGCCAAAAACCAGACCCAATCCCGCAACTGATACGAGTTCCTGTTTTGGAGTCAACTACTTCACCTCCTCAAACAGCTGCCAAGTTGTACCTGCAGCAATCATAAAACGGCATAATCACAGCCCACAACATGACCTCAACGCCCAAGTAAGCGGCTGCAACTATACCGATGCCCCAAAGGAGAATGTTGCCAAAGGTTGCTCCTGCGCGTTTCTTTTGAAAAAGGGCGACTCTGCCGTAGGAGGCAGTTTTCAGTAGGAGATTGTAGGCGTCTTTTCCGATGCTTGTTAACTCGTACTTGCCCTGACGTTGTGTGATGAACGGCGCTAATTCGCGCAGGTGATAGGATAATGTTGGGCTGTCAGGGGTTTTGGTGGCGTTTAGGATGTCCGTGAATTTTATGCCTCTTTTTTCGCCGATGAGCCGGAGTATGTCACGTCTTTTTTGGTTTTCAAGCGCTTTAAAGATACCTTGTTCGAAGTTATCGTTCGCATCGTTTCTCTCTGCCATCTTTTTCATCCTCAAATAATTTAATGCGGCAGGTGAAGATAAGCAGCTATGTGTGCCATGTTTTAGTAAAAACTTTTTTACTAAAGAATCGTTGTAGAATCACCCACAACCAACCAGCAACGCATCCCAGACGCCGAAGCCTAAACAGAAAAAAATGCCAAATTCGCTGGAAGAAGAAGAGTAAGGCGGCTGCTGCCTTCTTCTTCTAATTTGAAAATTTTTTTCAGCAAGCTGTGCGTAAATCAAAAGACACCCCAACCGCTAAACCCCAACGCTACACATAGCCTGATTGTCACGCAAATGACACATAACCCAGCAGCAGACACCATCTTCGTAGAGTACGATACGACTCCCCCAGCACAGCGACCGCAAACCAAAAAACCGATCAGCATCGACGAAATTGCCGAAACCTTCCAGAGCGTGGCAGAAGACATCCAAGAAATCGGTAAATTAACCAACCAAGAGAACAGCTTTGTAGCTGATTTTATCAAATCACTAAAAATCAATATGGAGCCATGGATAAACCAAATCGAGGTCTCATCCGCCATTATCCCAATTGACTACGGCATAGTCAGTCAAGCGTTTATTCATCCCAACGCGCAGCTTGAACTCGTTTACCCCGACGGCCACCATGGCAACGTAGACTTAAGCGAGGCCAAACACCGCGATTTAATGATGGCTGTCTTCGACGATGTTGTCCAAAAATTTGAGGCGCTAACTCTGGAAATAGCGGAAGCGAGACTTCATCTTAAACCTAAAGTTGTCGAGACACCGAAAATCGAAGCCCCAGCACCTCCAGTTACAGTTATGCCAGAACTCACGCAGGTGCCTGTTCCTGTTGCCATTCCAGAACCAGTAAAGACACCAGAGATTATACTCCCTCCAACCCCAATAGAACCAGAGCCAGAGCCCCTAGCGGAACCGCTACAGGCAGAAGAGTCACAGCCCCCACAATTCGACCCAACCGAGCAACTTGCAGACCGAAACGCCAAGATCGAAGCCATCACTACAGAAACCCTCACATACCTCGAAATGCTAGGCGGCGAAGTCTTCGAGCAGGAACCCGTCAGCAAATACTTCGACGACTGGATGGTGAACCTCCGCCAAACAATCCTAAGCTTCGAATCGAACCCTACTATAGGCGCAGACGAGGGCTTCAATGCAGCGTACAACAAGATTTTCGGCGAAATCCAAGAGGAACTCGATAACCGAGTCGCACTGGAGGGCGATATGGCAGTGTCATACCGAACGCTGGTTGAGAATCGCTACTTGCTCAACAAAATCGACGAGGAACACGCTAAACAGACACAGCAATTCGTCGAGAAGGGCGCAAGCAACATTGAAACTCTGATGCATAGCATGGCAAACATCGAGAAAGAGCTTGCAGAAGCTGTAGCAATTAAAGTGAGCTACCTCCACCCCATGCAGCTGATGGCTAAAGACCAGAAAGTCAACGAACTAAGACAGAAACTAAACTCAGCTAAGAAGCGACTTGCGCTGGCAATCGGTTCATCGTCCACTGACATTGGCAAAGCAGGCGACACAGAATCCCAGTTTGAAACGCAAATGAAGATGCTTGAAGCAAAACGAAAAGTCGCCATGGACCTGCTAAACAAAGAAGTTGACGAGTTAGCTAACCAGATCGCCGGGTTGAAAATGGCTAAGACAAGCAACCCCCTAAGGAAAGTCACATTACAAAATCAAGTTTTCGATTTAGAAGTAAAGCTGTTTAATGCTAAAAAGAGACAGCAGCTAGCCGAACAAAGCTCTTCTGACGAAATCCAGAAACTCCGAGCGGAATATGAGCAAAAGAAGAAAGAGGCACTGGGTAAAGTTGAGACGCTCGAAAAGGATATCGCCACTAAAGCGGTGGATAACTCTGCGGGGGTTAGAAAAGACGCCGCCGCCGCTTTAGCTAAGGCAGTTAAGGAGCTTTCGGATAAAAAACTGATGGCGCCGTGGACAGACACGACTACTTTGGCATCAGCAGGGCAGGAAGATACCGCTCGAAGCTAAGCTCCAATCCGAAACGCTTATATTTGCATTAGGGAGAAATCTTTGGCAGGTCGAAGCAAATGTCAGATGCCAAAATTGTAAACGGCAATGATTGGTTCTATAGCTTCGGCTACGGCTTTTATTATTTCGGTTATTTTACTTAGGCCCAGAGCTTTGCAAATTTTTGAGGAAAGTTCTGGGCGGGAAAAGGGTGTAAAAAGCAAATGACAAAACAATCCTCGCCAAAAATTATTGTTGTTAAATTCGGCGGTTCCTCACTAGCTGATCACGAGCGGATGCTAAAAGCAGCCATGGCAGTGGTTAACGAGTCCAAAAAGGGCACAAAAATCGCTGTCGTCGTTTCAGCTATGGGTAAAACAACAGACCAGCTTTTAGCAACAGCAAAAAACACTTCGAACGGAAAACTACAGAAACACGAATTAGACGACATCCTCTCAATGGGTGAACGAACAAGCATACGCCTCTTCGCCGCTGCACTGCGAAACAACGGCGCAGACGCATGCTACTTCGACCCTATGGATGACAAATGGCCAATAATCACAGACAACGACTTCCAAAACGCCAACCCCATCGTCAAGGAATGCGAAAAAAACATCTCCCAAACCGTCTTGCCACTCGTAGAGAAAGGAACAATCCCCGTCATCGCCGGCTTCATTGGCAAAACCAAAGACGGCAAAATAACTACCTTAGGCAGGGGCGGAAGCGACACCACAGCATTTTTGATGGGTCAAGGCATTAACGCCAACCAAATCGTGCTCGTAACCGACGCGGACGGTATCATGTCAAGCGACCCCAAACTCATCGCCCAGCCTAAACTGCTCCCAACTATAAACGTAAACACCTTGGTTGGCTTGGCGGATTCGGGTGCTAAATTCATCCACAGCAAAGCACTCAAGTACAAGCCAAAAAACATAGATGTTAAAGTGATGAGTAACAAACTCGACGACCTAAGCCGACCAGGCACAATAATCACTGATGGCTTAGCCACCGAACTCGACGCGGAAATCGCGCATGAGACCCCGGTCGCTGAAATCACTGTAGTCGGCGAAGAACTATCAAAGAACCCGCAGGTTATCACGCAGATCGTCGAGAAAGTCAAAGAGAACTCGATGCTCATCGGCATGTCAATGAACACCAACTCAATCATCGTCTACGTACCGCAAACAGAAAACATCACAAGTCTCTTCAACCGAATCCACGAGATCACAGTAAACAACAAAGAAACCATAGCTATGGCAGTCAAAAAAGACCTCGTATTCATCAAAACCAGCGGCGTGGGACTCGAGGAAACTCAGGGCATCATAGGTAGAATCAGCGAAGACTTAAGACTCAACGGTATAAACATCAGCGGCATCTTAACCATCACGTCAAGTATTCTACTTTTTGTAGATTGGAACGAAAAAGAGAAAGCGCTAAAGTTAATTAAAAACGCGCTTAAAGCACACTAGGAAATGTGGGAAAGTATGAACGAAGGCAAAACACGCAGACTAAAACGGCTATTCCAAAAAGATAACCGCACAGTCATTGTCCCCATGGACCACGGAGTCACCGTCGGCCCCATAGTGGGAATAACTAACATGCAAACCATCACAGACAAACTAATCAAAGGCAAAGTAGACGCCATCCTCGTCCACAAAGGCATCGCAAGACGCATCGACATAGACGGCGCAGGCCTAATAGTGATGCTCTCTGGCATGTCCAACCTCAGCCCCAACGTAAACGCCAAAGTCCAAGTGTGCAGCGTACAGGAAGCACTCCGCCTAGGTGCAGACGCAGTATCAGTCCACGTCAACATAGGCGCTCAAGACGAGGATAAAATGCTCGCTAACCTCGGTAAAGTCAGCGAAGAATGCGACGTCTTCGGCATCCCGCTTCTCGCAATGATGTACCCAAGGGGACCAAAAATCCAAAACGAACACGCCCTTGAGGTGGTTGCGCATGCAGCCCGTATCGGCGCAGAATTAGGCGCGGATATTATCAAAACTAACTACACCGGCAGCATAGAGAGTTTCAAGCAGGTTACTGAGAGTTGTCCAGCCCCAGTTGTAATTGCTGGTGGACCAAAATGCAAATCCCCGCAAGAAGTCCTGCAAACAACCTTTGATGCGCTAAAGGCAGGTGCAGCGGGCCTCTCGATCGGGCGAAATGTCTTCCAATGCGATAACCCGACAACCATAGCTAAAGCGCTCTCAGCGATCGTGCACGACAACGCCACAGTTGAGCAGGCAGAAAAAATCATGGGTGTTAAAGCTTGAAGGAACTCTGGCTGGAAACCCCAACAAAAAAGCCCGCCTTTGAAGATATCATCAACAAATACGTTGACGTAGTAGTCGAGGGTGATAAGGCATGTTTTCTTGCAAACAAGCAAACATTAAACGTAGCCGCCCCAACCAGCGAAGCAGCACTCGAGAAGAATAAAACCGCTAAGGTTTACCGCATATGTATTGCTGATAAGGCAAGCGAGAATCTTATCGTTAAAGCCGCCGAGCAAGGCGTTTCACACATCCTTGTAAGTACAGCGAACTGGCGAGTTATTCCGCTCGAAAACCTCATCGCCCGCGTGAAGGGCAAGAGCAAACTAATCGCAGAAGTAACAAACGCAGAAGAAGCCAAAGTGGCGCTGGAAACACTCGAGTTGGGCACCGACGGTGTACTGCTAAAGACCGATGACGCAGACGAAGCGCTAAAAACCGTCGCAGTCGTCAAACCAGAAGCACTCAAACTTGAGATGGTACCAGCAAAAATAATCACAACTAAAGCTATCAGTACCGGCGCACGCGTCTGCGTAGACACTTGCGACCTCATGCAGCCCGGCGAAGGAATGCTTGTCGGCAGCCAAAGCGCAGGACTCTTCCTCGTCGAAGCAGAAGTCAACGAGAACCCCTACGTCGCTTCGCGGCCATTCCGAGTCAACGCAGGCTCATGCTCCATGTACACCTTAGGCTCGCTACAAAACACCCGCTACTTGCAGGAGTTTAAGGCAGGCGACGAAGTCATCCTCGTGACCCGCGAAGGCAAAACCCGCAAAGCCAACGTCGGACGCATAAAAATCGAAATCAGACCGCTCATCTTAGTCGAAGCAGAAGTTGGTGGAAAAACAATCAAAACGATCCTGCAAAATGCCGAAACTATCCGCGTAGTCACACCTAAAGCATCCAAACCCGTCACCGAACTGAAACCCGGCGACGAAGTCATGGTGCACCTTGCGGCAAGGGGCGGCAGGCACTTTGGCATTTCTGTGCCGGATGAAACGGTGATTGAGAAGTGAGCGCAAGAATTTGCGTTTCGATTCTTCCTAAAAACATAGCTGATGCACTAGAGTTTATTGGTAAAGCAGAAAAAGAGGGCGCTGACTTCATCGAGGTGCGCATGGACGCCTTAGAAGAAACTCGTAACCTCTCTGACTTGCCGAAGAGCACAAAAATTCCTCTTATTGCAACTAATAAATTGCAGAGCGAAAGGGGCTATTTCGCCGGCTCCGAAGTTGAACGGCAACAAACGCTGATTAACGCTGCGAAAGCTGGTTTTGCATATGTTGACGTGGACTTTTTTAGCAGCAAACGCAACGAAACACTATCGAAGCTCAAGCAACTGTGTGCTAAAACTTTTGTTTCTTACCACAAATACGACGGCATCCTATCAATTTCAGCCCTAGAAAACATACTTGACGAGCAAATTAATAGTGGAGCAGACATCTGCAAAATCGTCTTAACCGCCAGACAAATCGAAGACAACCTCCCAATCCTAAGCTTCGTCAGCTTCGCCTCAACCAAAGCCAAGCTCGTATGCTTCTGTATGGGCGAACAAGGCAAAACCTCTCGTCTGCTATCGCCAGCTTTAGGCGCTTTCTTTACATTCGCCGCGTTGGACAACAACAGCCAAACAGCAGCTGGACAGATGACTATAAAAGAAATGAAAGCCGCATACAGACTATTAGGGATAGGGCAATAGATGACAATTTCGGGCAAGACACGAGTGTGCGGAGTTATAGGTGACCCCATAGAGCACTCGCTTAGCCCAATAATGCAGAACGCGGCTTTCCAAGCGCTCGACCTCGACTATGTTTATTTAGCGTTCAAAGTCAAACCCTCCTGCGTAGCAGACGCAGTGAACGGCATCCGAGCACTTAACTTCCGAGGCTTAAACGTAACCATGCCCCATAAGAAGTCAGTTATGGCAAACCTCGACAGAATTGACCTGTCAGCCCAGATTATAGATTCAGTTAACACTATACTTAACAAGGATAATTTGCTGTTTGGCTTTAACACTGACGGCGTAGGCGCTGTAAGGGCGCTTAAAGAGAACGGTGTTGCGCTTAAAGGCCGAAAAGTGGTGCTGCTGGGCGCTGGCGGAGCCGCTAGAGCCATAGCGTATGCGGTAGCAAAGGAAGCCGACGAACTCGCCGTGCTAAACCGAACGGCGAAGGATGCTCAGGCGCTGGCGAGGTTGGTTGAGAAGGCGGCGAACAAGCGTATCGTTGCAGCCTCAATTGAGCCAGAAGACATCGACGCTAACCTACAGGATTCAGACATCCTAATCAACGCTACCTCAGTCGGCATGAAACCTCGCATTGACGAAACCCCCGTGCCAATCGAACTTTTACGCTCAAACCTCGCGGTAATGGACATAGTTTACAACCCACTCGAAACTAAGCTGGCGAAAGACGCCAAGGCATTAGGGGCTAAAGTTGTCAGCGGTGTGGAGATGCTGATTTATCAGGGTGCATCCTCTTTTGAGATCTGGACGGGCAAGTCGGCACCCGTTGAAGTTATGAGGAAGGCAGCGCTAACTCATTTAGAAAAGAAGGCATAAGCTTTGACTGGAAAGGGGGTGGCGATGGCGCATGGCGCGGCGACAATTGTGAACGCGATTGCATTGGGTAGGGGCGCAGCGTTCGGCGTTGATTTATGGACTAAAGCAGAAGCCAAACTAACAAGCGAAGTGGGAGTTTTCGAAGTAGAAATAACTTCTGATCCGCATGAGAGTACTCTGCTTGTTGAGCGCACAGTTTTCCGCGTGCTAGAACACTTCGGGCTAGCGAAAGAGTTTGGCGCCAAAGTAAAAACCACCTCGAATATCCCAGCCGCCAGAGGGTTAAAGAGCAGCAGTGTAGCCGCAAACGCAACCGCACTCGCAACGGTCACAGCGCTCGGCAAGGCGCTAGATGACTTAGAAATAGTCAAGTTAGGCGTGCAAGCGGCTTTTGATGCAAAATGCACAATCACAGGAGCATTCGATGACGCATGTGCTTCCTACTTCGGCGGCGCCGTCGTAACCGACAATGCGAATCGCCAAATACTCGAACGGTACCCAATACCCGAAGACTTAATGGTGCTATTTCATGTGCCGCCGCAGAAAGCCTACACCATCAACTCAGATGTGAAGCGGCTTCAGACGGTTAAGCCACTGGTGGAGTTGGCGTTTGAGAAGGCGTTAGAGGGCAAAATTTGGGAAGCATTAACACTGAATGGGCTGGTTTACTCGGCGGCTTCTAACCAGAACACCACAATCGCCATTGACGCTCTTGCAGCCGGCGCAGTCTCAGCAGGGCTATGCGGGAAAGGACCAGCAGTCACCGCCGTCACCGCCAAAGACAACCTTGATAAAGTCAAAGCCGCCCTCCAGAAGTATGAGGGCGAAGTTTTAGTGACAAATCCGAACAGCGAGAAAGCCAAGGTGGCATAAAATGGATGTAATAGTCAGAAAAGCAGGGCGCTTAAGCGGCGAAGTCTCAGCTCCTGCCTCGAAATCTTATACGCAGCGTATGGTTATTGCCTCCGCTCTTTCCGAGGGCACGTCGCATCTTTTCAATCCACTCTACTCCGATGACACCGAAGCGGCGCTACGTGCAGTTACCGCTTTAGGTGCACAGTTTAAGGCGGAAGACGGCTGCTGGGCAATCAAGGGGGCAAAACTCCAAGCGGCAAAGCAGCCTATTGACTGTGGAGAATCCGGCGCAACTCTGCGCTTCATGATACCTGTCGCTGCGCTGGCGGATGGCCCCTCGACGCTGCTGTTTAGGGGTTCACTTGAGCGTCGCCCCGTAGAGCCACTACTTAAGTGCTTAAAGGAGCTTGGCGCAGACACCCACGTTGGCAGAGAGGGCGATTATAACGCAGTCTACGTTGAGGGCGGCGGCTTAGTCGGCGGCAAATGTAGTATCCCCGGAGACGTAAGCTCACAGTTCATATCTGGTTTGATGTTCGCTTGCCCCTTAGCTAAGGCTGACATAGTGATTAGGTTAACTTCACCGCTGGAATCAGCTGATTATGTCAAGATGACTGAGGCAGTTCTATCGAAGCATGCTGTGGAAACCGCGTTTGAGGAAGACAGCATCTTCATCGCAGGCCATCAAACCTACAAGGCTGCCGACGGCACAGTACCCGGCGACTTCTCCTCAGCCGCCTTCTTGCTCGCCGCCGCTGCCATCACAAATTCTGAAGTAACCGTAAGCAACCTCGACTACCAAGCGGTGCAAGGTGACAAAGCCATCGTTGGCATCCTAAAAGAGATGGGTGTGGAAGGGCAGGTGTGCCCAGACAGCATTCAAATCTTGGGCAGAGGTAAACCGCTTAAACCTGTAGAGGTCGATGTGAAAAACATCCCGGACCTTGTGCCAGTTATTGCAGTATTAGCCTGCTATGCCGAGGGCACTTCATACATTACGGGGGCGAGGCGACTCAGGCTGAAAGAATCCGATCGCCTGCTCACAGTCAGCGAGGAGCTGGGTAAGATGGGCGCAGACATACAGATAACAGAGGACTCAATGACTATAAAAGGTAGCCCCTTGCATGGCACAACAGTTGATCCCCATAACGACCACCGCATCGCCATGGCAGCAGCCGTAGCCGCATTCGGCGCAGAAGGTCAAACAGTAATCCAGCATGCAGAATGTATCAGAAAGTCTTATCCGCAGTTCTACCTTCACATAAAGCAACTAGGAGCTGAAGTGGTTGGCGGGAAACTCGATAGGTAAAGAATTCACAGTTACAACGTTCGGTGAGAGCCACGGCAAAGTCATCGGAGTAGTCGTTGACGGATGCCCAGCGGGGCTACCTCTAAGCGAGGCGGATTTTCAAGAGGAGCTGGATCGGAGAATCCCCGCGGATACCCGAATCGTCTCACCAAGAGTCGAGAAGGACAATGCTTCAATCTTAAGCGGCGTCTTTAACGGCTACACCACAGGCGCACCTATAGCGTTAACAGTGGAGAATAAAGAGACACGATCAAGCGACTACGAGGCAGTCAAAGACCTGCCGCGTCCAGCGCATTCAGATTACCCCGCGCGCGTCAGATACGGCGGTTTCAACGATCACCGGGGCGGAGGACGCTTCAGCGGCCGAGTCACAGTTGCATTGATCATGGCGGGTGTAGTTGCAAAGAAGCTACTAAACGGCATAGACATAGACGTACTCGCATACACACAAGCCATCGGGCAAGTGAAAAGCGACAAAAAGTTGACTGCAGCGGAAATCAAAGCGAACCGCTACAAAGCAGCCACACGATGCCCAGACCCTACATGCGCTGAAGAGATGGAGCAAGCGATAATCGCGGCTAAAGAGGCGGGAGATAGCATCGGTGGAGTAATCGAGTGCCAGACACATAACCTGCCTGCTGGCGTCGGCGAACCCCTATTTGACACCCTCGACGGCGACTTAGCGAAGGCGCTGTTTGCTGTTCCAGCAGTGAAGGGCGTGGAATTCGGCGTCGGCTTTAAAGCTGCCGAGTTGCGCGGTTCAGAAAACAATGACCCCTTCCTTGTGGTAGACGACAAAGTGGTAACGGTGACAAACAATGCTGGCGGAGTCTTAGGTGGCTTATCCAGCGGTATGCCAATCGTGGTTCGCGTGGCAATCAAACCAACGCCATCTATCGCTAAAGAGCAGCAAACCGTAAACATCGCCAAAATGGAGAATGCCAAACTCAGCGTGAAGGGCCGTCATGACCCCTGTGTGGTGCCAAAGGCGGTGCCGGCTGTTGAAGCAGCGGTTGCAGTAACACTTGTGGATCACCTACTACGTGTAGGTGCAATCCCAAGAATCCTAAAGGAGCGTTAAAAATTATGGTAGAGTTAGCGGAACTCCGCGAAAAAGTCGATGCGATCGACGATCAAATCTTACGTGATTTAGTCCAGCGTGCAAAAGTCTGCCAAGCTATCGGTGAACTCAAAAAACAGAAGGGTAAACCTGTACAGGATCTCCAGCGCGAGGTAGAAGTGTTCAAGCGATCAAGAGAACGTGCTGAAATGCTTAAGCTGGACCCTAACCACATCGAACGGATTTTCCGCGAAATAGTTAATATGTGCAGTGCCGTTCAAGAGTAAGGAACTCTTAACGGAGAGTTGACTGTAATGCTCTATGAAATAAACGAGAAAGCACTCAGACTAGAAAGCGAAGGAAAAAAGATCATCCGACTTAACCTCGGCGACCCAGACATGGCTACGCCTCCCGAAATCGTTGAAGCAGCTTATGGAGCAATGAAGGCAGGTAAAACCAAGTACAGTTCATCATACGGCGAGACCAAGCTAAGGGCAAAAATCGCCGAAGCCCACGGCGTTAAAACAGAAAACGTCGTCATCACACCCGGCAGCAAATGGGCAATATTCTCAACCATGTTCTTGATGCTTAAGAACGGCGGCAACATTATCAGCCCAACACCCTACTGGACAGCATACGATTTAATCGCTAAAACCATCGGGGCGAAAACCAAGCTGCTCCACACTAACATGGAAGACGGCTGGAAAGTTGACTTAGACAAGCTCCAAGACTTGATCGACAGCGAAACAAAAATGATCATATTAAACAACCCCAACAACCCCACCAGCAAAGTCATGGACAGCGAAACACTCGACGGCATAGTTGAAATCGCCAACGAGAAGGGCATCACAGTACTCTCCGACGAAGTCTATGGCGCAATCGCATTCAAAAAAACAAAAAGTATCCTAGACTACGGAGCAGACTCCAAACACATACTCTCAAACGGCTTTAGTAAAACCTTCACCATGACAGGCTGGCGCATCGGCTACATAGTCGCAAACAAACCATTCGTAGACAACGTGACAAAACTCAACCAGATCACATTCAACAACGTGCCAGTATTCATCCAAGAAGCGGCCATGAAAGGAATGGAACTACACGCACAGATCGCTTCAAACATTAAAGCCAAGTACAAGGCACGCGCAGACCTCGCCTCAAAGAAGCTCAAAGCGGCAGGATTCGAATTCACCGCTCCAGAGGCACCATTCTATGTGTTCCCAAGACGCAAAGGCTTAGACGGCGTCAAATTCACCCTCAACCTCTTGGACAGAGGTGTAGCTGTTGCTCCAGGCTCAAGCTTTGGAGACTACCCCGAGCACTTCAGAATCAGCCTAACAGCACCAGACGACCAAATCGAGGATGGCTTGAACAAAATTTGCGAGGCAACTTGATGCGTACAGCCGTTCTTGGCGCGGGAAAAATGGGTGTCTGGTACGCTAAGTACTGCAAAGCCAACGGCGACACCGTTATTCTCGCGGACAGGAACGCAGACAAGTTAGCCAAACTAAGAGACGAGTTGGGCGTCGAAACAGCCGATTTCTCAACCGCAGTAAAAGGTGCAGACCGCGTCATAATCTGCGTATCCATATCCTCTTTTGAGGAAACAGTCAAAAAGATCGCAGCCTCAACACATAAGGGCCAACCAATAATGGACATATGCTCCATCAAAGAGCACCCGGTTGAAGTCATGCACCGCTACCTAAAAGACGCCCTCGTGCTGGGTACCCATCCGGTTTTTGGGCCGGGCAGCAACGGCGTAGCACACAAAGCCTACGTGTTGACACCCACTAACGAGCAAGAAGCCGCCTACGCAGAAGAATTTAAGCAGTGGCTCGAAAAAGAGGAAGCCCATGTCTTCATCATGACTCCTCAGAAGCACGACGAATTAATGTCTATCATCCTTGGATTCCCGCATTTCGTGGGGTTAGCTGCCTGCGAAACTCTGCTTGAGCAACCAGCCTATGGTGAATCTAAAAAACTCGCCGGCACAACCTATCGCATGCTATTCACCCTCGCAGAATCAGTTGCTCAGGAGACCCCTGACCTCTACGCCAATGTCCAAACTAAAGTTCCGGGACTACGCAAGATGGAGGAGAGCTTCATCAGCAATGCCCAAGAATGGGTTGACTTGATGAAGAAAAAAGACACAGCCGAAATCATGGCCCGCATGGACCGCTTACGCGCCAAACTCGCAAAAGCCGACAGTGACTACGGTAAAAGCTACGAGACCATGTATAAGATGCTTGAAGCAACAGAAGAAGACAAAGCATAACCCAGCTAACGATTAATCCAAAGTAATGCGTAATTTTTTGTACATACACAGCAACATAAGCTGACCAAGCCATAGATTTCATCTGGCGTTAAGTGTGATTAGACAAATAAACCCAAAGCACGGTGCAAAGAAATCTAAGCTATGGAATGATCCATACATTCCGATGCCGGAACTGCTTAAGGAAGCAGCAGACGCACATAAGCTTAGGGCACAGAAAATAGTATAATCACCTTCATAACTTAATTGTAGCTGCCGCCGTTTTGCAGTAACTATAAAAGGCTTTAACGCATTGGGTTCATTCAACGGATGGGTACCCAATGACAAAAACACTACTTGTAAACTGCTACCTAGACAGCAACAGAATCTATGAACTCAGAGAGGCATTAGGAAAATTTACCGTATGCAGAATTGTACCCTACACAAGCATTGGACTAGGCTATGAACTGCCCGCGTCGGACATAAGCGCAGTAGTAATCAGCGGTTCAGAAGCCCGAATAACAAACCCAGAAGACCTCGCCAAGTTTAGAGGTGTCTCGGAGCTTATCAAGTCATGCAAGGTACCGCTACTCGGCATCTGCTTTGGTCATCAGCTGCTATGCTCAACGTACGGCGCCAAAACCGCAACCCTAAAACAGCCAGTCATTGACCGATTCGAGCAGGTTAAAATCATCCAAACAGGTGACATACTCGCAAGGTTCCGAATGGGCCAAACCGTTCCATTCGCAGAGTACCACAATGACTTTGTTCAAAAAGACAGCTTAGAAAACGCGGGATTTAACCTGTTAGCTGACTCAGCGTCCTGTGAGGTTGAGGCAGTTAAGCATAAGGCGAAGCTCTTCTTCGGCGTCCAATTTCACCCTGAACGCATAACGGTCGGCGGCGAAACACATGACGAAGGATATAAAGTTTTAGACAACTTTTACTGCAACAACGTAAAGCGTCTAGGAATTTAGGCTCTTTCTAACTTTTTAGCTTTTCAACTTGTAGAAATCGCCTTAACGAGCTGTGTTGGTTGTACTGTCGCCTCAACCAGCCCGCAATCCAAACCCGACGCTGAATATGAAACCGTTGTTTCTGCAAAAAGTTATGGAAGATGAAGTAGCAGCGCCGACTCCTCTTCTTCTAATTAAAAAAAATATTCTCCAAATAAAACCTGATTTACCCCTCTAACCAAGTATGCATGCGCCTTTTTCCTTAAACAGCCTAAGTCCATCAACGCTGGGTAAATCCGCAAAGTACAACATGAAATAAGTCACTCCTAAATCAACGTAAGCTTGGAATCCCTTAAGGCATTCATCTACTGTTCCCACAAGCGTGTACTGCTTGAAATCCTCAAGCGACGTATTGGGCGGTTTGTATTTCACGATTTTTTCCTCGAGCTCTGCATTGTCAGAGGCAATCAAGATTTGTCCTGCGGGCCAGCATGACTTCTCAATCTGCCTAAAATCCCTGCCAATAACCTCGCAGTAACGCTGTAGCACCGTTAGTTTATGGCGATAGTCCTCAATTGAAGGCAGAAAACCCCAATCAAACCGGTCCGCATACTTAGCCGCAACCTTCAGCGTATATTTTTCTCCGCGTCCACCAACTATGATGGGCGGGCGTGGCTTCTGCTTGGGCTTCGGTTCACATACTGCCTCTTTTAACGTGTAGTATTTGCCTTGGTAGTTGGCTTTCGGGTATGACCAGAGCCGCCTGATAACCTCCAGTGACTCCTCCAGCTGCATGATTCGCTCTTTGGGTTTGGAAAAGCCAAAGCCATACGCTTGATGCTCAGCCTCCTGCACGCCTGCGCCGACTCCGAATTCTAGTCTGCCGTTTGAGATTTGATCAAGGGTCGCCGCCGCTTTAGCCAATAGTGCCGGGTTATGGTGTGCGGTGCAGGTAACAATGCTTCCAAGCCGTATTCTACTGGTTACAGACGCCAACGCAGACAGCGCCGTCCAACATTCGAGAATAGTCGCGTCCTTATACATCAGGTGATCGTCAAGCCAGACCGAGTCGTAGCCAAGCCGCTCGCATTCCTGTACCACATTTCTGAGTTGAGCGTAATATTCAGCGGGTTTGCTCTGGAAAGCGTAGAATGGCAGGAAGACGCCGAATTTAATTTTGCCCAACATTTCACCTTTTGTATCAACTATTTGGCGTTGGGACGTTATAGCCTTATTCGTCAAAGCTTAAGCGTATAGTTTTGGCGAGTTCTATCAAGAAAAGAACAGTTGAAACCAGAAATGTAATTATAATTCATAAAACCTATTTTTTAGCAAAACCGACTTAACCGTGAAGTCTGCTATGCCGGCTAAACCAATTTCTATATTCGACCTCATGAACGAGGAAAGCGAAGCACTAAGCGAAGAGGAAGAGCGTAGAAAGCGGCGAAAAGAACTCATCGAACCAACCGGTGTAAAAGAACTTTTTAAAGAGGGCAAAATCAGCATTAACAAGTTCACCTGCGTCGGCGGCCAATGCAAACTCTGCATCAAAGCCTGTCCAACCAACGCGCTTTACTGGGGAACAGGTGAAGTCGGCATAATAGATGACTTATGTGTTTACTGCGGTGCATGCGTTGCCAATTGCATGGTTGATAACTGCATAAAAGTCGAACGCACAGCCGACACAAAGGTTGAAAAGTTTAGTAAAATCGAAGATATCATAAAACTCGATGAGTGTAAGAACACAAAAAAACGTTTTGAGCGGGTGAGGACCAATGCGGCTACATTGAGGCATACGCAGCTACCTAAGCCTGAGCCGGACGCGAAACCTAAAAAGCGTGTTATCGCAAACTTGGAGCCGCTATAAAATAGCCTCATATATGCTATCCGGGGCGATTATTCCGAAAACCGAGCATCGGATCGGCAAGAAACCCTGAAACTGACAGGAAAACTGATAAGCAAAAACATTATTTTACAGAAACCACAAGGGAAGAAATCTTATGTCTAAAACTTACACTATAGTCGCGCTGAAAGGCGACGGCATCGGTCCAGAAGTTACAGAAGCCACCGTCAAAGTACTCCAAGCAGCAGAAGCGAAATCAGACTTCAAACTTAACATAGTTTACGGTGAAGCAGGTGCCCACTGTATCCCACAATACGGCACCAACCTACCAGCTGAAACAGTAGAGTTAATCAAGAAAAGCGACGCATGCCTAAAAGGCCCCATGACTACTCCCGAAGAAGCAGGTGCCCCAGTAAGCGTAGCCGTCACACTCAGACGCATGTTTAACCTCTACGCTAACGTTCGCCCATGCAAAACCTTCCCGAACGTTGAATCCCTTAAACCCAACATCGACTTCATCGTAGTCCGCGAAAACACTGAAGGCCTCTACAGCGGCGCAGAGTCACTACTTGCACCAGGCGTCGGCATCGCTCTAAGAATCATCACACACGACGCTTCACTGCGGGTTGCTGAATTTGCATTCAAACTCGCGATGCAGCGCAGAAAGCACCTCACATACATCCACAAAGGCAACATCTTACGCATAACTGACGGTATCTTTAAAGATGCAGTTAAAGAAGCACAGAAAAAGTACCCTGAAGTAGAAGTTGACGACTTACACGTTGATGCAGCAACCATGCAGTTCATCAAGCAGCCGGAGAAATACGATGTTCTAGTTACCACAAACCTGTTCGGCGACATCCTATCCGACGAAGCAGCGCAGGTAACAGGCAGCTTAGGCTTAGCAGCAGGCGCAAACATCGGCGACAGCTACGCAATGTTTGAACCCGTCCACGGTTCCGCACCGAAATACACCGGCATGGACCGCGTAAACCCAATCGCTACAATCCTTGCTGGCGCTATGATGCTGGATTGGCTAGGTGAGAAGGCAGCGGCAAAGAAAATCGAGGACGCAGTCGTCGCTGTGCTTACCGAGGGCAAAGTGAGAACACATGATTTAGGCGGACAGGCTAAAGGCAGTGAAATCACCGCGGCTATAGTCTCTAAAATCCAATAATTTTCTTTTTTTGTTACTTGACTTTTCTTTGAAGCGTTATGCAGAAGCTTGAATGCTCAGCGACGTATTAGAGTCAACATGCACTTCAAACCCGCCGTCCTTAACTTCTTTCACTCGTGCGTTAACCAGAACCAGATTAGTGCTTTCTCTAAGTAACCTCTCAAGTTCTTCGACTTTCTCGTTCCAAACCACCACAACCGCTTCAGCAGAGTCATCCCTGAACGCAAAACGTAGCACAACCCCTGTTGTGTCGTCGCTTTTGGTGAAACCGGTCTTGCCCAGTACGGCTTTCACTGTCCCGCTGATGTGCACGCTGCCCGAGTTAGCGCTTAAAGCGGCGATTTTTGAGGTAAATTTCTCGATTGGCGGGTACTGTTGGCTTTTTTCCGGCGGCTGCAACTCGATCAAGCTTTTATCGCCCAAGTGAAGTTCTGTTTTGCCGCCTCTGTCGTCGCGTGTATACCCGTGAAGGAACCTTACTGCCTGCCCCGCTTTCAATTCGCCCCTCTCGACAAGTTCCGCTTTTTCGTTCCAGAGCACAACCCGCAGTAACCCGCCGTCATCTCCGAGCATCAAGGTGGCGAATTTACCTGATTTCTCCTGACCCTGAAAAGACTTAGCGGGGAAAACTGCGACTAAGCGGCCGGCGACGCAGACATCGTATAACCCCGAGAAGAGTTTACCCGTAGAAATGATGCCGCTGTTCTCGTAGCTGTTCTGCTTAACTTCTATACCCAGCTTTGCCGCAATTAGCTTTAGGAGTGTTTCGTCTTCAAGTAACCCGCCGGTTTTGGCGCGTTCCACATCCAACTGCTCCAGTAGCTGGGCTTGGCTAATCTGCGGATTCTTCGACTGAATCTCGTCCATGAGGGCTTGAGTGGTCATTTTTGCGCCGACACGATAGTGCCGTCTGGCGCTTTAATGTTTTTGGCTAAAAACAGGTTTCTGGTTATGTTTATTAAAAACGCTGAGTCCAATGATTTTAGGCGTCAATTGCCATGGCGGACTTGGGCTATTTGATTGTCGTCGGCTTTATACTTGTCATCGCTGGTATAGCAGTGATTATTGCAGCCATAATTCGAGCCTCCACCCGCCAGCAAAATGAAAAAGGCGAAGATGACACCCGCATGAAAGCAGCAGGCGTAATCATGATTGGGCCGATCCCGATAATCTTTGGAACCGATAAAAAATCAGTCAAGACAGTGTTGGTTTTGGCGCTGGTGTTGTCGATTGTTTTCTTGATTATTTCAGTCGTTTATTATGTGTTGTTGAGGTAGTTGGCTGTGAGAGGCGAAGAAAAAACAGAAGTTGAGGGAGTTGCGGTTTCTAGCAGGCTGTTTAGTTTAGTAGCTTTGGGTATAAGCCTTGTTTTTGTAGGTATAGCCGTAATTATTGTGGCTTCTGTGTTTGCCAGCGGCGGTTCAAGCAGCGTCGGCGGCGTTATTTTCATCGGTCCCTTCCCTATTGTCTTCGGCACTGGCCCAGACGCGGCATGGCTGATTGCCTTAGGCTTAGTGCTGGCTATAATCAGTATAATTTTGTTTCAGGTTATGAATAGAAGAGTAAAGAGAATAGTAGAGTAAAAGCTGGTTTATTCTTCGGCTGTCTCTTCATCTTTCCCGTAGTAGGCGTATAAGAAAATCAATGCTATAGCAACGAAGATTGAGCCCATCAGGACGTACTGTAGAGACAGGAAATATGCGCTAATATCCATCTAGGTTCCTCTGTAATTTACTGATATGTTGTAGCATCTTAATATTTAAAGCTAAACCCCAATTCACTGATTCATGTCTGAAAAATGCTTTAGTTGAATATTAGTTACGCTTTTTTCTCAGCCAGCGGCTTCTTCCACTCTTTCATCAGCATACCGTAGGTTTCATCATGTTCATCAATGGTGTCAAACCAGCCTAGGTTCTGCGCCAGCTTCTGCGTCAAGAGGTGATAGCACATATGCACTTTCTTGTCAAGCACACGGAAGTAGAAGTCGTCGCATGTACAGAACTCGGCTTCAGGCATAATCAAGTAGTCACGTTCCCTGCCGATGACAATCCACACTATTCTTCCTGAAGGCTTGAAAATGTACTTTTTTACTCTGCCCTCTTTTAGTGCATCCAGCGCCTTGGTGAAGCGTTGGCCGAAGAGTTCATAGAGTGTAGTTAGGTTGTCTCCTGACAGTTTGCCCGCTGCTTTAGCTTCCCGGCATACAACATTTAGCGTCTCTTCTTCTGGATTAGTGCTCATCGGTACACAAATCTAAGATAAGAAATGAGGGAGAATTTAGGCTTTTAGCCTATATTGATGGGTTCTCCTCTGGATTCTGCGGGTGCAACCTTTGGTAGCACAACTTCAAGCACGCCGTTCTTGTATGTAGAGGTGGCTTCTTTCACTCTTACTTTGGCAGGCAGCTGGACTTCTTTGTAGTACTTGTTCTGGGGTTTATCGACGGATATGTCGATTGAGTCTTCTGTGCCATGCAGTTTGATGTCGGTTTTTTCTACACCTGGCAATTCGGCGACGACACGGATTTCCTTCTCATTCTCCACTATGTCAACGAGCGGTTCACGTTCCTCTTTTACTTCAGGTGGGCCTTTGAGGCCTTTTTTGATGTTGCCGAATTCCTGAATCTCCGGTTTGCCGTCGGGGCCGATTTTCATGCTGTAGCCATAGACGAATGGTCCAAGCTCTTTTACTGTGGAACCGTCTGGGAGTTTGCGTTCCTTAACGTACTCTTTTGGAACCTTTTCGGTGAAATCCTTGAGTTCCTCATCCATCATTTTCTCCATCTCTTTAAACATCTCGTCGATGTCGCCGAAGAATGGGTCTTTGGATGGATTACGGCGTTTCTTGAACCATTCAGGATAATCTTCGTTACTGTCCGATGACAAATCAAACCACCACTAGACTTCTTGGTTGTCGGCGTCCAATAAATTTATTGTAAGAAAATTTGTGCTTGGATGCTGCAGGCGCTTTTGTGCTCTGCGGTGACCCCCTCCCTTATAAAAAGCGGCAAATCAGCAGTAAGAGGGCGAGTAAACAGGGTGGATTAAAAAGTGGGGGTTATTTTGCGATTAGGAATCCAACCGCGAACCCAATGATGAAGCCGATGCCCAGCGGCAGAATACCGATCAGCAACGTGCCGTACTGTACGACTATTGGTCCGTACTGGTCGATCAGTCCGGTCATGGATTCTGTGCTCAAGCTGACGTAGCCGAAGTAAGCTGCTATGGCCACGATGACGGCGATTATTACTGCGATTTTGAGGAATTTATGAAGTAGGTAGCCTACGACAACTCCGATTATAAGCGGTAGGATCATCCATACGATCGCTGGTATGCTACTGATGGTGTTAGAAGTGATGAAGCCAATTATATCTTCTAATATAGCCATGTTCTAGTTTTCCTCCAAACAAGCAAGCCTAAGTTTCTAGTTGTATTTAACACCTTTGCATTGGCTTAGTTTGGGAAATATATAAGAGGAAACGCTGTTTTTGAACTATCGAAGGCTCAGGTTTGCGGATAAAACTAACTGTTTCGGGGATCGTTCAAGGCGTCGGGTTTCGCCCATTCATCTACCGCGTCGCAGTTAAGCATGGATTAGCGGGTTACGTGCAGAACCGCGGCGACGCAGGCGTAGAAGTGCTCCTGGAAGGCGACCAAGCCTCAATTGAGGGATTCATGGCGGCTTTAGCTGATGAGAAGCCTCCGCTGGCGCGAATCGATCAGATCAAACGCACAGAGCTAGCCGGGCCTAACCAGTACAGCGCATTCACAATCATCAAAAGTTCAGAGGAAGCGGAACAGTCAGGCTCAGTCATTCCCCCGGATATCGCCATATGCAACCCGTGCCTTGCCGAGCTCCGGGACCCACAGAATCCGCGATTTGACTATTTCTTTATCACCTGCACCGACTGCGGACCCCGCTTCACCACAATCGAGCGTTTGCCCTATGACCGGGAAAACACCACAATGTGCGAGTTTCCGCTTTGCGGTTTATGCCAGAAAGAGTACGCTGACCCCGCGAATAGACGCTTCCATGCGCAGACGGTGGCGTGTCCGACATGCGGACCCAAAGCGTACCTAACCGATAATAAAGGCGAACCAGTCCAAGCTGCTGACCCTGTACGGGCTGCCGGTAAGCTGCTCTCGGAAGGCAAAATCTTGGCAATCAAGGGCTATGGCGGCCTCCACATTGCGGCTTCAACCACGCTCGAAGCGCCTTTGCTGCGTCTTAGGAAGACCAAGCATCGCCGCGAGAAGCCCTTTGCAGTCATGGTTAAGAGCTTGGAGGCGGCGGCAGGCTTCTGTGAAATCAACGCAAAAGAGCGGGAAATGCTGTCTTCGCCTCAGAGGCCAATAGTCACGCTAAACAAAAGCGCCAGCTATAATCTCTCAGAGTTGATAGCGCCCGGCTTGCATAACGTCGGTGTCATGCTCCCCTACACTGCGATGCATTACATGCTATTCGACGAAGTCGCCGACAAGTCGTTTGTAATGACCAGCGCTAACCCCGCCAGCGAACCCATCGTGAAGGATAATGACGCTGCAATCGACGTCCTAGGTGGCACAGTCGACTACTTCCTGTTCCATAACCGCAGAATCGCCCACCGATGCGACGACTCAGTAATGCGCGCGCATGGTGTTCACCCGGTTTTTCTTAGGAGAAGCCGCGGCTTCGCCCCAGCGCCAATCAAACTCAAAAGCCAAGCTAAGCACTGTGTGGTAGCTTATGGCGGCGAGTTAAACGATACCTCAACGGTGCTCTGCGGCAACAGGGCCTTCATTAGTCAGCACATCGGTGACGTAGAAAATCTTGAAACCGAGAGTTTCCTAAAAGAAGCCACCGGCCACCTACAGCATCTAACCAACACCCATCCCGAGGTGGTCGCCTGCGATTTGCACCCCAAATTTAATACCACCCGTTTAGCCAAAGAAGTATCTGAAGCGCAGGGGTTGCCGCTTGTTCAGGTGCAGCATCACCACGCCCACTCGGCTGCACTGATGGCTGAGCACGGCTTAGACGACATAGCTGCGGTTGCCTGTGACGGCTACGGCTACGGCATAGACGGCGAAGCTTGGGGCGGCGAAATCCTCTACTGCACCGATGATTCGGCGGAGTTCAGAAGGCTTGGTCATTTGGAGCCTCATTTGCTGATCGGGGGCGACTTGGCTAGCCGCTACCCCATCCGTATGGCGGCTGCGATGCTATGTAAAGCCGGTGCAGATATAGCACATTGGTTAAAGCAAAACATAAGTGTGCTCTCTTACGGCGAGACTGAAGCCGAAATAATACTTAACCAGTTAAAGAAAGGGATCGGCGGGCCCCAGACCACAAGCTGCGGCAGGGTACTGGACGCAGTTTCTGCGCTTTTAGGGGTCTGCACGGTCAGGAGCTATGAGGGTGAACCGGCAATGAAGCTGGAATCGGTTGCGTTTCGTGGCAGGGATGTTCTGCGTCTTAAGCCGCATATCTACGGCGACGTACTGAGCACTTCTAATTTGCTATGGATGCTCTATGAGGATCATGGCAAGCATTCTGTAGCGGATTTAGCTTATAGTGCTCATGTTTATCTTGCAAAGGGTCTCGCTGCCTTGGCAATCGAGCAAGCCCAAAAGCAAGGCACGAAGAATGTGGGTTTCACAGGCGGCGCAGCATGCAACCAGATCCTCGCGGCAACCATACGCGGAGCAGTCGAGGCGGCGGATTTACGGTTCTATGTGCATGAGCAGGTTCCAGCGGGCGACGGCGGCGTCTCCTTCGGTCAGGCAATCGTAGCATCAAAAACCGAGTTTTAGACCAAACTGCTTTTATCGCCCCAGAACGCTTTTTGTTGTATCTGATGCTTATGTGCCTAGCTATTCCCGCAAAAATCATATCATTGCAGGGCGAAAAAGCCCAAGTTGACTTCGGTCAGGGCGTACTGCGAGACGTTAATGTGTCGCTTGTCGAGGCTAAACAGGGCGACTATGTGCTTGTGCATGCGGGTTACGCTATTCAGGTTCTTGAAGAGAAAGAGGCGCTTGAGACGTTGAGCCTCTGGAGCGACGTTTTAGCCCAAGCGGGCCAAGAATAGGTGGTGCTGGGCATGTCTGAGACTATGCGTTTTAGGGATCCCAAAGTAGCGCAGGGCATCGCCTTAAAAATCCGGGAAGTCGCCCCCAAGAAGGGTCAAGTCAAGATTTGCCACGTTTGCGGTACGCATGAGTGGACAATAACTCACTTCGGCCTGCGGAGCCTTCTGCCCGAGAACGTAGAAGTTATAGCTGGTCCTGGCTGCCCCGTCTGCATTGTCCCAGCAGCAGAAATCGACGAAGCCGTGCAACTGGCTAAACAGGGCAAAGTAATCACATGCTTCGGTGATTTGCTGCGTGTTCCTGGAAGCGAATCCTCACTACTGGAAGCTAAAGCGGCGGGGGCTGATGTGCGTATAGTCTACGCGGTTTCAGACGCTATAGAGATGGCAAGAGCGGAGCGCGAGAAAGAATTCGTATTCCACGCGGTCGGGTTCGAAACCACCGCGCCTATCACAGCGGTTGAAGCTCTGGGTGATTTGCCGAGGAATTTCAGTTTCCTCGTTTCTCACAGGCTGATTCCTCCGGCGATGGAGCTGTTGCTAGGCGTTGAGGACCTTCAGATTGACGGCTTTATAGCGCCCGGTCACGTGAGCGCAATAATAGGCACCAAACCCTATGAGTTATTCACAAAAGTTTACCGCATGCCAACTGTCGTGGCGGGATTCGAGCCAAATGACGTTTTGATGGCGGTTTACATGATTCTTAAGCAGCATAGCACAAGCGAAGCTGAACTGGAAAACGAGTACTCCCGCGTCGTCAAGCCAGAAGGCAACAGGAAGGCGCTTGAGGTTATGCGGAGAGCGTTTAAAGTGACCGCTGGCAACTGGCGCGGTATAGGATCACTGGACAATTCCGCTTATGCGCTGAAAAGCTCACTTGAGGAATATGATGCACGTAAAAAATTCGACATCAAACCCTCCGAGGGCAAAGACATCCATAAAGGTTGCCAGTGTCATCAGGTTATTGTTGGCAAAATCAAACCTAACCAGTGCCCCATGTTCCTGAAAGCCTGCACGCCAGCGAAGCCAGTCGGCGCCTGCATGGTTAGCAGTGAAGGCACATGCCGTGTCTGGGCAAAAAACGTCGCTGCTGCTAATACTGCTTAGTGGAATAAGCCATGGTGCTCTTTCTTTTTGGATTTGATAACTAAGGCTGCTCCAACTGCTGCAATGCCTAATCCGAGTGCTGCCAGATGCCAACCAAAATTTTTCTTTGTATATTCCATAAACTTTTTCTCCAATTAATTGGCGATGAAAAGTCGATATAAAGCTGCGTTGTTGCGGTACTGAGCATCGACGAGGCGCCTGAATGTGGCCCGACAGGTTGGTTAAGAAAAGGTAAAATTGGTTAAAATGTGTGGTTGTGCCTAAAAAGCGGCTTCTTAGCGGATTGCTTCGTCGATGCGGAGCTTCTGTTTTGTGCTCGTAACTTCCCGGAAGAGTTCAAGAACTTCTTCTTTTGTTGGCGCCTCAATGCAGATGCTGCCATATGCGCCGATGTCTATGCGGTAGTTACGTTCTCTGTCTTTTTTCTCAACAAATTCCTCTACTTGTGTTTGTGCTATTTTGCTTTCCCCTCTCTATATATTGCAGGCATAATATGCGCCACTTTTTATATTCTTAATGTCATCTGAGGGGTAAGGTGTATCCAAGAGCTAACTTGACTAAAAATATTGTATTAAATGCAGCTTTGGAAGAGAGAGGTGAAAGCCGCACAGACGCAAGAAGGGAAGTTCGGAAGAGAGAGGGGAAACACATGCGTTTATGCAGCTTTCAACTTCTTATTCTACATATGTTCCACATCGAGGATAAATACCGATGTGACTGTGCCAATGCAACAACAATTCAACGTGCCTGCGCTTGTATAACCTGCTCCTTCCAGGGACGAATCACGCCGGGGTTATCCCAGTATGCGCAACACATCCTGATAGTAACGTACATTTGGATTGAGGGGTGATTGCAGAATTTCTTGTTTATGACTTCGACTTTGGAGCCGCCTGGTAGCGTAATCAGGTCAGCTTTTTCAGCTCTCTTCATTTCCGTTTGATCGTGCGGGTTTATTCCACCCTGATTGTTCATTTGTTCCAGGTCTACTGCCTCAGCCTCTCTTGAGATGTACATGCAGTTATAGCAGTTTGTGCCTGTGATTTTCTGTTTTTCCAAAATAGTTACCCCTGCTAAATTTTTTCTCATAGAAGTTGTATCAGGGTTGGGTCTAAACCCTAAGCAGTAATCCTAACCGATTCAGCACGTATCTTACTACACCGAAGTGTTTCAGGTCGTTACTTACTTCAGCTTGGATACCACAGTAAGGCGTGTTTCCCAACCTGACAATATTGACTTACGTCGGATAGGATATAATCGTATGTTGGCACCAAATGTAGCGAGTAAAAGATGGATTTAGCAGATTCTGGGCACTGGGTCGCCGACTGGCCGCGCGATGATGCGTTTGCCGCCGACCAGGGTCTGCATTGCGACGCCCTTGAACTGTGTGGTGGCTTCCCCGATTATCTGCGCCTCTTTCCCCTGGGGGGTTTGCCGCAGAAACTCCAAAGCCTCCCCTGCTTTGTCTGGGACGACGCCGATGATGAGTTTTCCTTCGTTACCGATTTCCAGCGGATCCAATCCTAGCATTTCACAGGCTGTCTGCACGTCTCTATGGATGGGGATTTTGTCTTCGTAGGTTAAGACGCCAACGTGAGATTTCTCGGTCCACTCATTCAGGGCATCTGCCAAGCCGCCGCGCGTGGGGTCCTTCATGGCGACCACTCCCCCGACTTCTCCAAGCAGCTTCTGTACCATTTTATTAAGTGGTTTTACGTCGCTGCGTATTTCGCTGCCGAACTTTAGCCCCTGCTGCGCCGAGAGGACTGCGATACCGTGGTCGCCTATTGCGCCAGTGAGGATGATTTTGTCGCTCGCCG
Source organism: Candidatus Bathyarchaeota archaeon (assembly GCA_012515445.1). GTDB lineage: Archaea > Thermoproteota > Bathyarchaeia > Bathyarchaeales > Bathycorpusculaceae > Bathycorpusculum. Next base: position 28,813 of record JAAYYI010000055.1, read on the forward strand.
CCAAGTTTGAGTCAAGCGTCCAGCGCGCTTTAAGCTCGCGTTTTTTTCGGACTACTTCGAGGTTGCTGTCTAATGCGGCTGTGCGTTTGCCGATACCGGAAAGGTTCATTACTAATCCGCCGAGCGCACCTTTTTCAACCACTTTAGTATCGCCTGTGACGATGCCTACGCCTGCTTCTAGGCAGGCTTCACGCATGCTGGCAAGAACCCGCTCAAGGTCCGAGAGCAGCAGGCCTTCTTCTAAGACGAGTCCACAGGCGAGCGCGAATGGCTGGGCACCGAGGCAGCTGATGTCGTTGACAGTGCCAGAGATGGCGATTCTGCCGATGTCGCCGCCGGGGAAAAATATTGGTTTCACCGCATGCGAGTCGCTTTTGAACACGATGTCGCCTACGACGGCTGCGTCATCCATGGCTTCTAGCGGTATCTCCGAGTCGGCGATGCCGCCGAATGCTTTAACCACGTAGTTTTTGACGAGGTCATGCATGATTGTGCCGCCTGCGCCGTGCAGCATGGTGATTTTCTCATCTTTAGACGCCATATCTGGTTGCTTCCTTAATGCAATAAACTGATACTCACAGCGGAAGGACATAAACAAATCGCACGCATAGTGAAAATAGGCAAGTTAGTATTGCCCATGTGTTCCAATAATTTTTTATAACAAACCCTTCGACTATACGTAAGGTACATCGAGGCAGAACTAAAATGCAAAACCAACAAGTAACCAATCCGCCCAGCGCCGCATACTACTTGACTTTAATCGGCGGCATCTTAGGCATAATCCTGGGCATATTCCTAATCGTAGTACTGGTCGGCATCTGGCTAATCGTTGCAAACGTTCTAATGATAATGTACGCGCAGAAGCTCATGGCTGAACCTAAAGAGCACTCCAAATACGGCACCTACATCTTAATCCTGTCAATACTTGGCGGCATAAACCTGCTCTGCTTAATCGGCGGCATACTTGCCATGACATATCAGCCAATGCCACCTTTCCAGCCAACCCAGCCACATCAGCACCAAACGCCCGCGCAGCCAACAGAATATGGGCCTGCAACCACAAAGTATTGTCCACAATGCGGCAACCCAGTCGGCGGAGAAGCCCAGTACTGCCCCAAATGCGGAACAAAACTACCTCAATAAATCCTTTTATTTCTACAGTTTTCCTCTTAGTTGCGCCCTAACCGTTTCAAAACAAAATGCAACCGCACATACTGCAATGACGACGGCGGCGAAAAAGAACCCACTGGTCACTGTACTTGGCCAAAAATATGCAAGATAAACGATCAACGCTCCCACTGCGAAGATGGCGTAGAATAGGTATCGTGGCACTACGAATCGGCTGATTTTTATTGAATCCTCAAGGATAACTCGGTCGATAGCATAATCTCCGTCTTGGCGCTTCAGCAACCCCGCGTCCTCAAGTTTCGAGAGATGATAAACAGCAAGCGAAGGCGAACTAAACTGCAGCGCTCTCTGCACTTCCCGGGTACCAACAGGCTTGCCTTTCTTGAGCAGAAAACGGTAAACTTCAAGCGTTGTTCCCTGTAGTACGTCGTCTGCCCTATCTGAACCCATGTTTACCCTCTACTCTTTTCCCAGTAATACCCTGTTTCATTTAAGGGCATCCGTGTTCTACCCATTTGAACACTCGAAACTGGGCAATGCAGGACTGTTCAAAACTGTAGAATTAAGTAAGCACACGCCAATCAGGTTAATGCCGTAACCAAACAAAGGAGAAAAAACAACATGGCAGAAAAAGAACCCCAGTTTCCGCTCAAAGCAGTCACATGCGGTCTTATCGCTTTAGTTATCCTTACAAGCCTATTCCTATACGTGAACTCGACTGCTTCGGGGAATTACGAGGCAACATACCATAATCAGTACGGCTCAACCCCAGTGACTGGCGGTAACTACTCTTTTTCTCCACCCATCTCAAAGTATCATGCCATTGATATAACACTGTCAAGCGACGGCTGGAATCAGAGCAGCCTACAGAACATGACAGTGCATGCATCATTGAAAAAGATGATATTTTACACAAACACTTGCGCTCTGCTGCAATATGAAAAAACAGAGAATATTACTTTGAATTTTCATCCAAGCCCCGCAACTCTATCAATGTCTGGGTCTGGTATCATTACCATCGGAGAAGTGACAGCGCCCGTTAATGACTACAAACCGCAATACTTTGATGGTCTGACTGTTCGGTATATTTGGAGTATAACTGTAACGCGAAACGACGGCATATCAATCCCTCCTCTGGGCCTAAGCTTTATTGATGCCTCATCAGGCGAACTGGTGCCCACTGGACACCTATTCTAAGAAGTGGAAAACATGAGCGCACAAAAAAACAAACCAGTCCTCGCAGCCACCCTTGCAATAATTGCTGTTTTCCTATTAGGCGGCGTCAGCTTCAGCTTTTTCCCCCTCCAGCAGCCCTCTTTTCTAAATGAATCGCCCTCAGCAGCGCATATTTTATGGACGAAACCAACCGCTTCAAACAACAGTCTTATCATAACTGGCCCCTCCAACAGCTCAGGCCCCAATTATTATTTTGTAATAACACGGAACTTTCCCATGGATACTATTTGCATCGATAGCAACGGAGACCTTAACTCTACAAGCGCACCTATTCGCCGGCAGGGAAACAAATACATACTCACAGGTAACATAGTAAACCAAACAGTTTTAGTCCAAAAAGACAATGTCATCCTAGACGGTGCAGGATATACTCTTCAGGGCTGGTCTCAAACCATCGGCGACAAAGCCATTGGCATAAGTGTACCCAACAGGGCTAACGTAACCATCACAAACTTCGCCATTAGTCAATTCACACAACCGGTTTGGCTCCAAAATTCCTCCCAAATTACAGTAAAGCACAACAACATAACCTATGGATACCCCTACAGTATATTGGTTGACTCCTCAATCAACAATACTATAACTGGAAACAGAATAACGGGGAGCAGCTTCTCACACGGAATCCTGCAGTTAGTCAACTCCTCATACAACACAATATCCGACAACACAGTAACTTACAGCTACACGGGCATAGCAGATTACGACGGCAAAGAAAACCTAATTGTACACAATAGTTTCCGAAATGTGAACGAGTCCATCATTTCTGTTAGCAAAGGATCAATTATTTTTGAAAATTCAATAATGAACGGCGATACAGGACTCATGATAGAGGGCCAAAAGACCGTTGTCTCCTCAAACACCATAGTAAACTGCTCATACGGCATATACTCCAATAGTTTAAGTGGCGTATTCTCCGAAAACAGCGTCTACAACGCCTCCACATGTTTATCGCTCAACGGGGCTCCCTATCTGCCGCTAGGAAACAATACCTTCTACAGAAACAGTTTTAAGGGCTACAACCAAGCCGTGGACTATCAAAGTCAATCGAAATATGTGGATCATTGGGATAACGGCGAGGAAGGTAACTACTGGAGCAGCTACACTGGATCAGACGGCAACGGCGACGGAGTAGGCGATATACCCTACAATTTAGCAGCGAACTACACAGATAACTATCCACTAATGCAACTTTACATGGTAGCCTCAACTGACGCCAGTTTAGGCAACCTGTTTTTTGCTGGGGCAGCCGTAACTGCACTGGTTGGAGCGGCAGTAATAGTGTGTGTATACGCCAAATTCAGGGGGCGGGGATAGCCAAAGCCCGTTATTCTATGGCCTTTTTCGGGTTGAGGGTTTTTTATGCCATTTAACCTACCCTAACTGGCGCAAAATACCCTTACCGTTTCGGACCATGCTTCACTGGGGTGGCGAGCGCCTGTTTTTTAGCTTTTTTCTGTTGCTCTTTTTCTCGCATTTGCTGTTTATGCTGTTCTAAACCTGCAATTTTTTCTTCTCTACTTTTAGGCATACATAAAACACCGAAAAATTGTTGAATCACTAGAGGTTTTGAGTTTTAAAAATCATAGCTTGATGCCTATAAAACCTAGCCGTAAACTCTTGCTTGTACAGTCGCCACAACCAACCAGCAACCTAAAACAACTGCAGAACCAAAAACAGCTGTTTCTGCAACTAGTTAAAGAAGATGAAGTAGCAAGGCCAACTCCTCTTCTTCTAATTTAAAATTATATTTTTGCGTCTAAATTGGGTAACTCTTTGCTCAGCATGGCCACTTTTTTTAGCTTTACAAAGATTTTTTTGTGTAAAACTCCAATTGGTTATGTTTCTAAAGCGAACTTTTCAGCAATAACCACCCAGCCTACCGCTGCTTTTCCCCCAATATAGAGCGGCTTTTCGCAAACTATAAAAGCCTAAACAACATCAAAACATTTTACACCTCATGGCGTACGAATAGTTCCTCGCCGGAACAGCATAGGAACCAACCACTTAATCACTTAAGAGTCAAATCTTAGTTCTGATACGGAAAGCCATATAAATTGCTTTTACGTGTTTGTTTGCGCATCGGAGAAATAAAAATGCCAAAATGGGGATACTCAATAATCAACGAAATGCTTAATCCAGAAAAAACAGCGAAAGCCAGCGGTAGAGAACTAAAGGTATCCCACAAAGCCGCACGGGAAGTCGCTAAAGCCATAAGAGGCATGGATTTAACTCAAGCAAAAGATTTCCTACGAGAAGTAGTAGCTAAAAACAAACCAGTCCCATACACCAGATTCACTAAAAAACTAGGCCACAAAGGCGGATTAGTAGGGTGCGCGGTCGGCAGATACCCAATCAAAGCAGCCGACGCAATCCTAACTGTATTGCAAGCAGCCCAAGCCAACGCCGAAAACAAAGGACTCGACGTTGACCGCTTACGTGTAATGCACAGTGCAGCCTATCAGGGTATGAAACTAAAGCGCTACATGCCAAGAGCACACGGCAGAGCATCACCAAAATACGAGATCACCACCCACGTCGAAATCGTGCTCGAAGAGAAACCAACCGCAGGAGAGCAGTAAATGAGCATAGTAAAACGATTCATAACCGAATCAATCAAAAAAACCGAAATAGACGAATTCTTAGAAAAGAAACTTGAGCGCGCCGGATACGGTGGAGTCAACATCTCCAAAACCCCGCTTGGCACACACGTAGTCATCTACGCCATGCGTCCAGGTCTCGTTATCGGCAGAGGCGGAGAAACAATCAAAGAACTCGCCGCTTCACTAGAACAAAACTTCAAAGTTTCCAACCCACAAATCAGCGTTTCAGAAATCGAAGTGCCAGAATTCAACGCTAAAGTCATCGCCAACCGAGTTGCATCAGCACTCGAACGCGGTGTACACTTCAGAAGAGCAGGCTTCTGGGCACTAAACCAAGTTATGGAAGCAGGCGCACTCGGCTGCGAAATCGTCATCAGCGGCAAACTCACCACTGAACGAGCACGCTTCGAAAAGTTCCGTGCAGGCCACTACCCAATCGTCGGTGAACCAGCACTCGTCGCCATGAAAACAGCCGAAGCACACGTCCAACTAAAACCAGGCATGATCGGCGTCCGCGTAAAGATTATGCCCCCAGACGCATACTTCCCAGACAAAGTCAAAATCATGGAGCCAAAACCAGAGGAAGAGGCACCAATCATAGTCACACAGCCACCACCAACACCAGCTCCAGCCGCTCCAGCACCACAAGCTCCAGCAGCTGAAACACCGAAAGCAGAAGCTCCAGTAACAGAAACAAAACCAGCGGAGGAAAAACAGTAAAATGGCCCCAATCATGCGCATGAAAGAAATTGAAGCAATGACACCAGAAGCACGCGAACAACGATTAATCGACTTACGAGTTGAACTCGCACGCATACGCACAATGGTTAAAGCCGGAGGCGCAGTTGAAAACCCAACACGCATCCGCCAACTACGCAAAACCATTGCACAAATCCTAACTATTCAAAACGAACAGCAACTCGGCCTACGCAAAACCGTAGTAGCTGAAAAGAAGGAAACAGCAAAAAAAGCTAAGCCAAAGCAAGAAGCAACTGAGGAGAAAACTCCCCAATGAAAGTAACACCTGACATCCTACGTCACGAATTCATCGGAGCAAACGCTCTAGTTGCAGCCAGCCCAAACATGAACCTGATGGGCATAAGCGGCTTAGTAGTAGGTGAAACAAGAAATACCTTTGCCCTAAGAAACATGGGCGTAACACGCAGCGTAATCAAGGAAGCTGCAACTTTCGATTTCACTTTCAACGACGGCACAGTTGTTGAGATTGACGGTAAACTCTTAGTCGGCCGCTCTGAAGATCGGCTCAAGAAAAGTGTAAAGAGGTTATGGTAATATGTCGATGACTTTCAAGCAACCAAAAAAGACCTGTGACGACCCTAACTGCCCATTCCACGGCACCCTCGCAGTAAGAGGACGTGTACTGGAAGGCGTCGTTCATACAGCAAAGATGGACAAAACCGTTATCGTTGACAGAGAATTCATGCAATTCTCATCAAAATTCGTCAGATACGAACGCAGACACGGCCACGTCCCATCACACAATCCACCATGCATTGACGTTAAAGAAGGCGACCGCGTAAAAATCGCAGAGTGCAGACCACTCAGCAAAACGGTCTCCTTTGTCGTAGTTGAAAAAGTAGGAGAGGAACGATAATATGTGTGCGGCTAAAGCAAAGGGAAGAGGCTTAACTGCTAAAGGCATGATATCTCACGGCCAAAAAATCAGCAGAGGTTTATTGGCAGGTTCAGAAATGAAGTGCACCGATAACACCGGCGCACGCGTTTTACGCTTGATCCAAGCTATGGGCTACAAAGGCCGACTAAGACGATATCCCTCAGCCACAGTAGGCGACAAAGTAACCGTTTCAGTACGCCAAGGCTCACCAGACATGAGAAAGAAAATCTTCCAGGCAGTCATCGTACGCCAAAAGAAATCTTTCCGTAGAATCGACGGCGTCTGGGTACAATTCGAAGATAATGCAGCAGTAATTATCACCCCTGAAGGTGAAATGAAAGGCTCAGAAATCAGAGGCCCAGTTGCAAGAGAAGCAGCTGAGAGATGGCCAAGAATCGCCAGCGCCTCAAGCATAATCGTATAGGTGTAGAGAAGAATGCAAACAACAAATCCCGGTAAACAAAGAAAAGCCCTCACTACTGCTCCAGCTCACATACGCCATAAGTTAATGGCGGCACCACTCTCAAGTGAGCTAGCAGCATCAAAAGGCGCAAAAACCCTGCCAGTCCGTAAGGGCGACACAGTCCGCATCATGCGCGGAGACAACAAGGGTTTCGAAGGTAAAGTTTCACGTGTTGACCTGAAAGCCTACAGAATCTACATGGAAGGCTTAACACGCGAAAAAGTAGATGGCACAAACATCTTCATAGCTGTTCACCCATCTAAGGTTCAAATTCGCAACCTAAACCTTGACGATAAATACCGCAAGGAAACAATCCTCGGACGCAAAACTGCACCCGAGAAGAAAGCAGCCAAAGCTAAGCCTGCGAAAGCCGCTAAGGCTTCAGCTAAGGTAACAAAAGAAGGAGAGGAATAAGTTTGGGAAAAAAAGGTAAGACCGCACGGCTAAAACGTAAGCCAGCACCAGCATTCTGGCCAATTCATAGAAAAGAGCTACCTTGGGTTGTGAAGCCACAGTCGGGTTCACACTCACTGGAAAAATGCGTACCCCTGACACTCGTATTACGTGACATGTTAGGCGTTGCAGAAACCAGAAAGGAAGGTAAACTAATTCTCACACAGGGCAAGGTCCTAGTAGACGGCAAAATCAGAAAACGCGATGAGTCCCCAGTCGGTTTAATGGATGTAATCGCCATGCCTGAATCAGGTAAATACTACCGCGTTATGCCATCACACAAAGGATTAGTCCTCGCATCGATCAGCAAAGATGAATCGAACTTTAAACTGCTCCGCATCGAATCCAAGAACACTGTAACAAACGGCGTCCAACTTGCATTCCACGACGGCTCAGTTATGCTCATCAAAGTAGCTGATCCAAAGAACCCAGTTGAAGTACAATACGAAACCTTCGACATACTCAAAGTAACATACCTAGAAAAAACAATTAACGCAACCCTCAAAACAAAAGAGGGTAACTTAGCAGTCATCACAGGCGGAAAGAACATCGGAATCACAGGCAAAATCGTTGAAATTGAAAAGACTGAAGCAAAGAAACGCCGCCAAGCACTGGTCACTATCGAAGATGCAAAAGGTACAAGATATCAGACAATTATGGACTTCGTATTCACTCTGGGCGAAGCTGTACCAATGGTTAACACTCTGGAGGCAGTAGCATGAGCGAAGAAGCCATCATGAAAACCTGGGAAGAGCATCCAATGCTCACACCACGTATCGAGAAAGTCGTCGTTAACCTCAACGTAGGCAAATCAGGCGAGCCACTCGAAAAGGGCAACAAAGTCCTCAGAGAAATCACTGGCGACAGAACTCCAGTTAAAAAGAAAGCTAAATCCACAATCCGTGACTTCGGCATCCGCGAGGGCGAGCCAATCGCAGTCGTAGTAACCCTGCGCAAGCAGGAAGCAATCGACTTCCTAAAGAAAATCGTCCCAGTTGTCGACAACAAAATCGCGAAACGCGCGTTCGACACTCGGGGAAACTTTAGTTTCGGATTAAAGGAACATATCGATATCCCAGGCGTCAAGTATGATCCTGAAATCGGCATCTTCGGTATGGACATCTGTGTCACAGTTAACAGGCCAGGTCAACGTCTAAAGGTTCGTAAGCGCCAAAGCAAATCGATCGGTCCAAAGCATGTCTTAACACCTGAAGAGTCAATCATCTTCATAAAGAAAACATTAGGAGTCGAAATCGTCTAACTGAGAGTGAATGTATGGCAAAGCAACAAGTAAAGAAAGTACGGAAATACGGCAAAGGTTCACGTCCATGTGTGAGATGTGGCTCATTTGGTCCAGTCATCAGACGCTACGATTTATATCTATGCAGGACATGTTTTAGAGAGGCCGCGCCAAAAATAGGCTTCAAGAAATATGAGTAGGAGCTAAGAGGAAAAATGGATACTTTAACAAACGGTCTCGTGACCATAATCAACAACGAAACACGCAACAAGCGTGAATGCATCATTAGCCCCGCCTCTAAACTATTGGGACGCGTCCTTCGCATTATGCAACTTAACGGTTACATAGGCGAATTCGAATTCATTGACGATGGACGTCAAGGGAAATTCAAAGTCCAACTCCTAGGCAGAATCAACAAGTGTGGTCCAGTTAAGCCACGCTTTGCAGTAAAAGCTACAGAGTACGAGGACTGGGAAAAGAAATTCCTACCCTCTAGAGATGTCGGTATAATGGTCGTTTCAACTTCTCAAGGCGTTATTGCTCACAAAGATGCCGAAGGAAAGAACATCGGAGGAAGGCTCTTAGCCTTCGTGTATTAGGAGTGCAAGTATATGCGGCTTCCAGAAGTATCAAGAACCATTCAAGTTCCAGATGACGTAACTTTAAGTTTAGTCGGCAAAAAAGTTAGTGTAAAGGGTGCAAAAGGTAACCTAACCCGCGACTTCTCGTATGCAACAGTTGCATTAGAAGCCCAAGGCAAAGATCTTCGGATTTATGCCAAGTGGCCACGCAAAAAGGAAACCGCTATGGTAGGAACCCTCTATGCACACATCAACAACATGATTGTTGGCGTAACAAAAGGCTACACTTACAAGCTGAAGATAGTCTTCTCACACTTCCCCCTTACAGTTAAAGCGACAGGCGGGTACGTGTCGATTGAAAACTTTACCGGCGAACGCAGACCACGCAAAGTCAAAATCTTAGGCGATGTTAAGGTCAAAATTGACCCTGAAGACATCATCATTACCGGTGCAAACCTTGAGGATGTAAGCCAAACAGCAGCTAACATCGAGCAATCAACCAAAGTCCGTGGTAAAGACCCAAGAGTCTTCCTCGACGGCATCTACACCTATGAAAGAAATGAGGGTATAGCATAATGACAGAAAAGAAAGCTTCACCATCACGAAAGGCACTTCAAGCTAGAGCACGCGCCAGAAACAAAAAGCCAAAGTTCCTACGAGCTGAAAGCTGGCGTTTCGATCGTTTCAGCACTAGCTGGAGAAGACCACGCGGCTTAGACAACAAGATTCGCAGAAAGATTCTTGGTTGGCCTGCAGGACCCAGCATGGGTTACAAAGGACCAAAAGTTGCCCGATACCTACATCCATCAGGATACAAAGAAGTCATAGTCTTCAACGTAGCAGACCTATCCAACGTTGACGTCAACACACAAGCAGTCAGAATTGCACACCGTGTTGGCAAACGAAAACGTGCAGACATCATCGCAAAAGCAACAGAGATGAACCTCAAAATCTTAAACCTCACAGTCTCAGCAGAGGCCGAGGAAGAAGAGACAGAGGAAGAGGAAACCGAAGAAGAAGCAGCAGAAGGCAAAGAAACCAAAGCAAAAGAAAAGAAACCAGCAAAAGAAGAAAAGACGCCTGTTAAAAAGAAAGAGGCTTCAAAGAAGAAAGAAACTAAACCAAAGAAGAAGGAGAATAAGAAACAATGACCAACCTAAGTGGACAAAGACGCTTAGCTGCTCAAATCCTCAAAGTTGGACAGAACCGCGTTTGGATAGATCCAACACGCATAGATGAAGTTGACGGTGCAATCACCCGTGAAGAAGTTAGAAAACTGATTCACGAGAAAGTCATCGTTTCATTGCCTGAGAAAGGCGTAAGCCGCTCACGTGCAAAAACAATCAGAGGTAAAAAACGACTAGGCAGACGCAGTGGCCCAGGTAGTGTCACCGGCGCAGGCTTCGCGAAAGTTACCCAGAAACAAGCTTGGATGATTAGAATTCGCTCTCTGAGACGCAAACTCCGCGAGCTTAAAGCTAGCAGAGTCATCACAGAAGCCACCTATACACAATACTATAGAATGGCTGGATCAGGCAGATTCCAATCCATAGCAGACATGGAGCGCAACTTAAAAGCAAACGATCAGTGGAGGAAACGTTAAGATGGCAAATAAGGCAAATTACCGTGTACCAGCAAGACGCAGACGACAGGGAAAAACCGATTACCAAGCCCGCAAGGCAATGGTAATTTCCGGTAGACCCCGACTAGTTGCGCGTCCATCAACAAAGAATGTTCAAGCACAAATCATCGTTGCCAAACCAATCGGCGACATGACCCTCGTAGCAGCAAGCAGCCGCGAGCTAGCAAAGAAGTACGGCTGGAAAGCATCCACCGGCAGCGTCCCAGCAGCTTACCTAACAGGTCTGCTCTGCGGATTAAAAGCTAAGCAAGCAGGCATCAACGCAGCAATCCTCGACATCGGCATGGTAATTCCAACAAAAGGCGCACGCGTCTTCGCTGTTCTACACGGCGTTATAGATGCAGGCGTAGAAGTACCACACGGCGAAGGCAAAATCGTAGCTGGACGCCACAAAGGCAACCACATTGCAGCATACGCTCAAGAATTAGGCTCAGACTCTGACGAGTACAAAGCTAAATTCTCTAAGTTCATTGCCGCAGGTATTGCCCCAGAAAAGATCGTTGAACACTACACTGCAGTGAAAGCTGCAATCGTCGGTTCATTCAAGGGCGCAGTAGTAGCTCCTGAACCAGCTGACGAGAAGCCGGCTAAGAAAGCTCCAAAAGCAGCACCTCCGAAAGAGAAAGCTGCTCCTAAAGCTGAAGCCAAAGCAGTTCCTGCTCCAAAGACAGAAGCTAAAGTAGAAGAAGCTAAAGCACCAGCCAAAGAAGAAGCTCCAGTAAAAGCAGAAAAAGCTATAAAAGCTGAAAAAGCCGAGAAGGCACCAGCTAAAGAGAAGGCTGCTGCAAAAGAAGAGCCAGCTCCAAAGGCTGAGAAAGCAGTGAAAGAAAAGGCACCTGCAGCTAAAGAAGCAAAGGCAAAGAAAGCTCCCGCTAAAGAAAAAGAAGCCAAAGAAGAAAAAGCTCCTGCCAAAAAGGCATCCAAGAAGGGTGAAAACAAAGAATGAGTCAAAGAGATAGAAGTAGAGATGCAGAAAGACGCCAAAGTAGCTTAGACGCTTGGGTTCCAAAAACACGCCTAGGCAAATTGGTTCAAGAAGGCAAAATCACTACCATCGAAGAAGTGTTCCTATCCGGCATAAAGATCAGCGAATCACAGATCGTTGACTCTTTGATTCCTGACCTTCAAGAAGAAGTCATCAACGTTAACCTAGTCCAGAAACAAACTGACGCAGGCGAAAAATCACGCTTTAAAGCCATCGTTGCAGTAGGCAACAGAGACGGCTACATCGGACTCGGCCAAGGTAAAGCAAGCCAAGTCCGCAACGCCATCGAGAAAGCAGCAGTAAACGCACGCCTAAACATTGTCCCAGTCAAACGGGGCTGTGGAAGCTGGGAATGCGGCTGCGGTAAGCCACACAGCATACCCTTCCAAGTTGAAGGCAAATGCGGTGGTGTCCGAGCAGTAATTATCCCTGGCCCAAGAGGTTTAGGACTCGTTTCAAGCGAAGTCGCAAAAGTCATCCTCGGCTTAGCAGGCGTTAAAGACCTCTGGATGCGCAGCTACGGCTCAACAAGAACCGTGCCATCATATGCATGTGCAATCTTTGACGGCTTAAAGAAGACTTACAACTTGATTACAACAACAGATTGGGTGAAGTAAAATGTCACAACAGAAAACCGAAGAATGCAAATGCCTCGTAGTAGTACGAGTCCGCGGCACAGTCAGCGCACTGAAAGAAGCCCGCGAAACCCTCGAACTGCTCCGATTAACCCACACTAACCACGCAATCATCATCGACAGCAGACCAGCATACAAGGGTATGCTACAACGCGTAAACAACTACGTAACTTGGGGCGAACCCACAAAAGAAACCGTTACAGCGATGCTAACAAAACGCGGACGCTTAGCAGGCCGAAAGAAGCTTACCGAAGAATTCGTTCAGAAAGCAGGTTTCAAATCAATTGATGACCTCGCAGAGCAAATCGTATCCTGCAAGGCAGTATACAGCAAAATCGAGGGCGTCGAAGCACGCTTTAAGCTGCATCCACCAAGCAAAGGCTACAAGGGTCAAACCAAGAACGCCTTCAAAGCTGGCGGCGAAGCAGGTTACCGCGGCGAAGCAATCAACGAGTTAGTTAACCGCATGGTCTAAGCGACCGTCGGTCCCAATTTTAATTTATTTAGTTTTATTCACCTCGGCTAGATGTATTGTAAACAATTTTAAAAGTAAGTTCGATAAACATAGCGGAACGTTTAGTTGATGTTGTCAAATTTCCGCTGAACTAAACCGCTGGTTCTCCAAACAACTTTAGATTCCGCCAGATACACTTTTTGCCCCCCAGTTGGGTGAAGCATAGCACCCAAGTTTCTCTTGGTAATGTATTCTTCCGCTGCGTGCAGGGGCTTGTAGATGAAGTTGAAATACGCTGAGGCAGAGCCGATTAGAAAGCCGCTTGTCCACAGTGGAACTACGCAGAAAAAGAAATAGAAGTTCCAGACGTCCACGGAGCCGATTAGTGCAACTTGGACTGGCGGCGGGTATGTTTGGTTTGTCCAGTAGAAGCCGCCGAGCATGAAGTCAAGTGTGTTGAAGCCTAGTCCGGTCATGGCTATAGCTACGATGAAGGCGGCTGAGAGGATTATCATGATTTTTCTGGTTCTTTTGTATTCGAGGAAGGCTGTCATGGCTATTCCTGTGGCTAAGCCGCCGATTATCATGGTTGCGAGGCCGAATATGGCGTAGGCGTATTGTCCCTCTATGACGAAGTAGTTGTTCATGTGCCACTGGTCGTGTGCGTTTGCGCCGAACCAGTTCTCGCCGATCATAGCGCCAATGTATAGGCTGTAGCATAGTAAAATTATACCTAGAATTAAAGTTGCTGCTAAGGCAATTTGCCTTCCCCTCAAATATTCTCCCTTCCGAAAGATGGTCTCTAACGCATGTTTTTAAAAGTTTCTGACGCCATTTTTGCGTTCCCCTCATTAATCGGTCTTTATTGCTTGGTTGTTTGCTAATTCTGAGCTTGATTCTTTGATTTGATTTCTTCGTTTCGACAAGCGTTAAATAATACTTCAAAGTAGAATTGGGTTCTGGTGATGGTATGCAGAAGTGGGCTGATTACTTAATTTCCGCTGTAAAAACCGTTACTGGCAGTTCTACTGTTGAAGCTCTTGAGGTTCACTCGGACTTCGGAAGTATGGTTTGTGAAACCGCAGTCGTCAAAAGAGACGATGTAATTGCTAACCTACGAAGAGGCGTTACGTACTCGACAGTGTTTAAGACCGCGATGGGAAAGTGGCGTAAAGGCGACGACGTGCACTTAGTCACTATTAACGGTAAAGATTACTTGCGCACGAATAACGAGTTGGTGCCAAGGGACCAATTCGACGAAGTGCCAGAACTCTAACAACCTATTCTACAATTTCTTTATCGACGGCTTTTTCCTTACTTATGGAAGATGCCTCAAATAGCCGTAGCGCGATTTAACCTTTGAACTTAAAACAGGCGCTTCTTTAGTCGCCACTGAAAGATAATTAAAGTGGGCACGAAAAAGCAAAACTGAATTGCTTGTGGTGTCGCCACAACCAATCTTCAAGGCATTTCAAACGCTGACGCAAAATGCAATCTTTTGCTTAAAATTTGGGAAGATGAAGTAGCGGGTCGACTCCTCTTCTTCTACTAATTTAAAATAATTTACATGGAAAAAGGGGGAGAGGATAAGAGCTGTCTTCTTTTTCTCCCACCAATTTTCACTGTGCTTATGCACCTGTTGTGATGCTAGCGGTTAACCTGATTTTTGTCGCCGGCGTCAGTCAGCCTCTTGATCTGTAACCTGCGTTAGCCTGCGAGTTCTATTGCTCTTATCCTCTTGTAGCAATGTTTGTTCTTGTTTTATATAATTTACTCAGCGGTGCTTGTACAGATAATTAGACCTGTCCAGTCAAGGTTTTTGGACTAATATAGTCAAGGAATCTGGACAAGAACAGGTTTGTTTTGTCAAGGAAGCTGGATAAGAACCCTTATTTTCGCTTTCAACGGCACCCATCTTGTTGACGAAAAATGTCCAAATTGACCTTAGCTGTTGAAAAGCTTTTTTCGCCATCCCCCGTTTACCTGTGTCGACCTAATCATCCTCTGGCAGAGATGCATTGCAGTAAGCGGGACGGCGTTGTTTGAATCAGCTTCGCGGTCAACCCGTTAACGTTGACTTAATCCGCGCCGCCGCCATGACTGGCGTTATACTTCTCCACGCAGCAGGACGCTACACCATTACACCACAGGAGATCACTGCATTTGACGCTGTAGAAATGGCGCAATGGTGGGTTGTTGACTTCTACCAGAGCCTCGCAGTGCCGTTTGGCGTCCCGCTGTTCCTCATGTTAACAGGCGCGCTACTGCTTCAGCCCCAAAAGAAAGATACACTTGCAGTTTTCTTCAAAAAGCGATAGGATCGCATTGGATTGCCCTCAATTTTCTGGGGGACCGCATATTTTGCGTGGGATTTCTTGGTGCAGAACATCCCTTTCACTAGCGCGGTAATCGTGCAGGGCATCTTAAATGGTGCCTACACGCAAATGTGGTACCTCTATGTGCTAGTTGGCCTCTATCTGATTACACCAATCTTTCGTATCTTCATCAGACACGCCGATGAAGGCATGTTACGCTACTTCATCTTCGTCTGGATAATTGGCGTGGCAATCCTCCCGTAGCTGAATAGTAACGTCTTCGCCCTCACCGGCTACATTGGCTTCTTTGTGCTGGGTTCATACCTCTCAACTGTTCGATAGTGTTGCCGCCGCCGATTGTCAGTAACCAATCCGGCGCAATAGACGGTGCATACTTTAGAAATCAAATAATTCCAAGAATCACGCAGGCTGCGAATCAGACTGGTTTGCCCGTAATTGACGTTTACTCAATTTTTCTGGGGCATAATGACTACTACAGGGATGGTTTACACATTAACATAGCGGGCGCCAGAGTGATCGCTGACACTGTCTATAAAACAGTTTTTTTCAATTAGAAATGAATTAAGAAAAATTACAGGCTGCAACTTTGGTGTTGCATGCCGTCGATTGGGTTCTTTTAGATGGTGAAGTTTGATTCTGCTGGTCCAGCTGGCGTCGAGGGCTGTGGCTGCTGTGGAGGCGGCGCTTGCTTGGGTGGCGGTGACTGCTCTGAGGGTTTTGATGGCTTAGCTTTAGGTTTCTTGCGTAGCACCAATACTATTGCTAGGATTACTACTGCAATAATGCCGATTGCTCCAATAAGCACCACAATCGTGAGTGGGTCCCGATCATACGGTGCTGTGGTGGCGGTGGGCTGGTTTGTCGGCTGCTGTGTTGGGTTTGTTGTGGGTTGCGCTGTCATTGTCGGTGCAGGTGTCGGCGTAGCGATTGTGCTCAAGTCAGGCACGGTTACGTTTAAGATCATACTTGCGCTGTTATCTGCATAATCGGTTAGTGTCAAGTTTACTGCATAATTTCCTGGCGATGCATATGTGTGGGTGAAGTAAGAATAATTGCGGGTTATGTTGCCGTCACCTAGATCCCATGTGGCGTTTCGGATTCCGTAGTTGTCGGTGCTGTAGCGGGCGTCAAAGAATACTGTGTTTGTGGAGTAGAGTTCCCAGTATGGGTCTACAGTTGGCGGTGTAACGTCTAGTATAATTCCTGAGCTGGCAAAAGAGGTTTGGTTGGTGCTGTCGCGGAACTGGGCATACACTGTTTGGGTGTCTTCCACGTCTATGATTGTCCAGCTCTTTGAAGTGCCGTAGGTTTCCCAATTTGACCAGGTGGAGTTGTCGTTTGAGAAGCACATTTCCGTTGCGTTAATTGCTGAAATTGTCAATGTTACTGAGGTGGAGTTGGTGTGTGTTGCTCCGTTGTTGATGCTTATGGTGCCTGATGTCTGTGCGTTTATCTGCGGGAGCTGGCTGCATGCGATTAGGGATATGGTTAACATTAATGCTAATGCAAATAAGATTTTTGAGCGATTTATTGGCTTGAAATTCATCTTTTTGCCTTCAGCATCAAAACCGCCGCTTATCAATATAAGATTTTACCAGAATTAAGGAAAATTCAGCTCAATGTACCTCAAGAAGCCTGTTGAGTCGGGCTTAGTTTCAAAGGCGTTATTTTGCTGTCGCTAAATTTAGGTAGCCTCTGGCGTTGAAGGCGTCTTTGAGGTGGTGCTCTTTTTCCTTTTTGTCCTCTTTTAAACAGGTTGTTTTTTTGTCTTCTATAGTTTTCACTTTTGGTACTAGCGTTGATACCCAGTTTATAGTGGTTTGTGACTGTAATAACGCAACAGCAAAAAAGTTAGAGGATTCTTCTATTTTCTCTCTTCATAAACTGTATATGCAAAAAAGGGTATCTTCATTTGAAGCGGTAGCTCATCACAGTCATGTATTCCCGTGTTCCCCAGAACAGATTCAGTATTCCGCTCATGAGACTACAGCTTCACTTTTAATTTCTCTAAACGACAAGAACTTGCTATAAAAAGAAGATATTTAAGTTACTTTTTAGCTAAGTTGTTAACCGCATGTGCAGTTGCTGTTATCATCAAGTTTTTTGCCCTTAAGCGCTGATTTTATCATTGCGCCAGCGCAACCCACGCCGCTTTCTACGGTAATTGCTTCATTGGGGCAGTTTAGTTGACAAGCGCGCCGCATTCTATGCATGCTGATGGGTCAGTGATTACTACTTTACCATCTTTAGCAATCTTCTGTAAAATATGCTGAAAGATGAAGTAGCAGGGCAGCATCCTCTTCTTTTACTAAATATTTTTTCCCTTTGAATAAGGGAGGGGGAGGTTACTCTGAGACGGGTAGGTCCACTCTTAAGGCGCTTTTAAAAAAACAAGAGGAACTTGGCAGAGCAACAGAACCTAAATCCGCTAAAAATAGCGATCTCTGGGCGGCACGCATAGCATCCATCGGAAACTTTGCACAAGCGATTATAATGGCTAATTTTGCCCTAACAACTGCTTACAGGATGCGCATTTCGCTCTCAGCACACGTTTAGCCTATAAAAAAGGGGGGTTAGAGAGAAAAAAGCGGTTATGTTCGAGCGCAGGGTACGTGAGTTATCGCTAGTTTTAGCATTAAACTGCGATCTGTCAGTCAGGGGTTTTCTAATCCTTTATGTGCGATACATTTTATAATGGCATCAGAAAGATGGGTAGTTAACTTTGGAGGGGGAAATGACCAATGAGCGCACGATGGAAAAGAACAATAAAGAATCGCAAATGGCTCGACATCAACGAGTTAGATAAGGCTAAAACATCCAAGAAGCCAAAGGTTGCCCAGAAGAAAGCGGCGCCGGCGAGCTATCGCCCACCCTCGAATAACTATGCTAAACGCCAGGATCTTAAACCCCTGATAGACATATTTCAGGATACTAACAACATAACAATCGTTGCAGAGATCGCAGGGTTTAATAAGGAAACATTCAAGATAAATGTGAAAGATCAGAAAATCACGCTGTCAGCCAAATCGAAAGAGCGCAGATACTATAAAAGTTTAAATCTGCCGAAAGTAGTCATTCCAGACGAAACGCACACTAAATACAAGAACGGCGTGCTAGAAATCAAATTAAAGAAAGCTGAACCAACAGCAATAGGAAAAGCAGATCAACATGCCCCATAAACTAAGAAAAATCAGGAAATTCCGAGGCAGCAGAACTCAGGGTTACGGAAGAATCGGTCAACACCGAGACTCAGGTAGCAAAGGCAACCGCAGAGTCGGACGCCATAAGCATCTCTGGAGTAAAATCCAAAACATAAATCCAGGTTACTTCGGCAAAAACGGATTCACTTCACCACAGAGCAAACACAGAATCGAATCCACCATCAACCTACTGAAACTCGACCAGCTGGCCACCGGCAAAGAAATCAACCTAACCGAACTAGGCTACACAAAACTCCTCGGCACAGGCAAAGTCACCAAAGCAATCACTGTAACCGTTGCAGCAGCCTCAAAATCCGCCCAGACCAAGATCGAAGAAGCAGGCGGAAAACTAATTCTCCTAGAAGCCGAAGCAGAAGCAGAAGCATCCGAGGAGTAAGGCTGCTAAATGGCCGGAAGATTCCTCAGCCTCTTTAAACCAGTAGGCCGCATACTTCCCGAAATTAAGAAACCAGCACGTAAAGTTTCTTTTAACGAAAAACTTTTCTGGACAGCTCTCTGTCTAGTTATCTTCCTTGTAATGACCGAAATCCCGCTTTATGGCGTAAGCCCTGATGCGCAGGATAGCTTCGGTTCACTACGTGTCATCTTCGCTTCCAATCAGGGTACACTGATGGAGCTGGGTATCGGCCCAATCGTCACCGCAGGCTTAATTCTGCAGTTACTCGCCGGTTCAGGCATCATAAAATGCGACCTATCAAACCCAGAAGACCGAGGACTCTTCACCAGCGCAAGCAAAGTCTTCAGCATACTCTTAACAGGAGTACAAGCAGTCGCCTACATCCTAAGTGGCATGTACGGCACACTAGACCAACTTGGTGTTCCAATAATTTTAGCGATATTCTTCCAACTCATAGCCGCAGGCATAATCGTCATGTTAATGGATGAACTAGTCCAGAAGGGCTGGGGATTAGGAAGCGGCATCAGCCTATTCATCATGGCTGGTGTAGCGCAGAACATCATATGGTCGATGTTCTCTCCTCCGACTGGACTATTCGTGGGCGCACTCTCAGCACTAAACGCTGGACAGATATCAATAACAGAGTGGGTACTAGGCACCGTTAACGGCTTCTACCCGACAATGATCGGGTTAATCGCCACAATCGTGGTGTTCCTGGTAATCATCTACCTGCAAGGTGTACGCGTTGAGTTACCAATGAGCTACGCAGGTTACAAAGGCTTCCGCAGCAGATACCCAATCAAGTTACTCTACGTCAGCAACTTACCAGTCATCTTCGCAAGTGCACTATTCGCAAACGTGTACTTCTTTGCGCAGTTGCTCTGGAGCCAACTTGGGCAGCCTGAACCTGGCAAGAACCTGTTCTTCCAGATCATAGGCGACTTCAACAGAACATATACTACGACAGAAACCGGCGGTACAACCTCAAGCGTCTCCGCAGTCGGCGGCTTAGCGTACCTAACCAGTGCGCCACGCAGTCTGCAAGGCGTAGCAGATGACCCAATACGCGCGATGTTCTTCCTCGCCGTCATGGTCGGCTTCTGCGCCGTGTTCAGCCTAATATGGCTTGAAGTCGGCGGACTTGGCCCCAGCAAAGTCGCAAAGCAACTAATGGACAGCGGCATGGAAATTCCGGGTTACAGACGCAGCGAGAAACCCATCGAAGCTATACTCAAACGCTACATCCCAGTCGTAACCGTACTGGGCGGTATAATAGTTGGCTTGGTTGCGGCGGTAAGCGACTTCCTCGGCGCATTCGGTACAGGCACAGGTATCCTACTCTCGGTAGGTATCATATACCAGTACTATGAGTTGCTCATGAGGGAACGCGCAGCTGAAATGTTCCCGGCGTTCAGAAGAATACTGGGCGAATAAACCACCCTTCCCCTTTTAGGGGCTTGTTTTCTTTTTCTTTGTTCTTAAAATATTAAATCGAGTTTTCCATAAAATTTTTCGATTTATTGAAAAAAGGCTTGGCTGCAAGTTTCTAAATCAATCCCTCAACTATTTTTAAAAAATTACTGTTGTTGGATGGTGAAACAACCAATGCTTATATGTTCACTTCAGGCAAGGTGGGGCTACAACTATGTTAGAAATAACATGGCTGATAGTTAAGGAGACAGAAAATGAGACATACGAATAAAAAATTTGTAATAGCAACCGGTATCTTTCTGGTACTGGCAATAACCAGCTCGATGTTTCTACTACCTGTAGAAGCACGCGATCCTGGATGGACTTGGGTTTCTTATGCATACTTGACTGCTTCGCCGAATCCAGTCGGTGTCGGCCAAACAGTAGCTATCGTTATGTGGATCGATGCACCTCTTCCCGGCTCAACAATCCAAAACGACATCAGACGCCATGATTACACGCTGACAATCACAAAACCCGATGGCCAAAAAGAGACACAACACTGGGATGCCATCAGTGACACCACCAGCGTTCAATATATGCAATATGTCCCAAGCCAAGCAGGTAACTACACACTAACATTCACTTACCCAGACCAGAAATACACTTGGAACCGAGCTAACACTCCAGGGCTCTCAGCTGCAAATGCGCTATATGAAAACGACACTTTCCTTGGCGCAAGTAAAACAATCCAGCTAGAAGTAATGCAAGACGCAGTTCCTCAACCAATCGACAGCTATCCATTCCCAACTGAATACTGGACTCGACCAATCGAAGGACAAAACACATGGTGGTACACGCTTGGATCAAACTGGCTTGCTTCACCTTACGTTCTAGGCGCAGGCGCAGGCTACGGTATCCCCGGCGCAGTCCAACCAGACGGTGCAGCACCAAACAGTGCACACGTTATGTGGGCAAAACCAATCCAGTGGGGCGGAGTTGTCGGTGGATCTGATACGGCTGTTCCAGGCGAAACATTCTACGGAGGATTATCATACAACTGCCGATTCGCCAACCCAATCATCATGCAGGGCGTCTTGTACTATCCGGAGCCATGGGGTAACGGAGCAGGAGGCGGCGACTATGTTGCTGTCAACCTACAAACAGGTAAAGAGCTGTGGCGCGTAAATACAACAGCTACAGGTGTTTCACTCGTGCCATCTTTCGGTTACCTATACAGCGCAGAGACACCCAACCAGCACGGAGTTTTACCTAACGGTTTGCTGATAGCTGTTTCAGGTACAACTTGGCGGGCATACGATGCACGCACAGGCACCTTAACAACCATGGTCATCAACAACGTTCCCGCAGGCACAAACGTACCTGGGCCCTCAGGCGAAATCCTAAGATACTCTTTAACTAACCTCGGCACAGCAGCTGCACCAAAATATTACCTAACCCAATGGAACTCATCAAGAGTCTTCGGTGGCGCAGCAGGAATAGCTGTCGGCAACTGGTACACAGGCAACGTCCAAGCAAACGCGTCAACAGCATTCGACTGGAACGTCTCGTTACCTATGACAACTTCTGGGTGGGCGATTGGCATTGCAGGTCAAGGATCAATTCCAATGATCGCACCAGATAACATGATGCTTCTAACACAGGGCGGATTCGGCGGACACCCCGGCGACTTCGCAGTAACAGTCACAGCAGACAACGGAAACATCACTGCCATCAACCTAAAACCAGCTTCTCGAGGAAGCACACTGTGGTCACAGAGCTATCCACCTGCACCAGGTAACAACTCACGTGTCATCACTGACTGGGATGTAAACAACGGCATCTTCATCTTCTCAGATAAGGAAAGCATAAAACACTACGGTTACAGTCTCACAGATGGAAGGCAAGTCTGGCAAGCTGAACAACCGATTGACAGCGGAATCGACTACAACTTTATGGCACAATGCCTAGAGCGAATAGCATATGACAAACTCTACGTCTCCGGCTACGCTGGCGTAATCTACTGCTATGACGTTAAGACAGGCGATTTACTGTGGAGCTATGGTAACGGCGGAGAAGGTAACAGCACATACAGCGGCTTCGTAACACCATACGGACGCTACCCAGTCTTCGTTAGCACAATCGCAGATGGAAAAGTGTATACTACCACAACAGAGCACTCGCCTAACGCTCCACTCTACAAAGACGCTAAACTAAGATGCTTAAACGCAACCGACGGAACAGAAATCTGGACAATCCTTGACTACGGTAACCAAATGTATGGTGGCCAATCACCAATCGCAGACGGCTACTTGACGACACTCAACTCATATGATGCAAGAATCTACTGCTACGGTAAAGGCCCAAGCGCATTAACAGTGTCCGCACCAGACATCGCCGTTTCATCAGGTACCCCTGTTATAATTCGCGGTACAATCACTGACATTGCAGCCGGCACAACGCAGGATGAACAGGCAGCACGCTTCCCCAACGGTGTTCCAGCAGTCTCCGACGAAAGCATGGGTGCATGGATGGAATATATCTACATGCAGAAACCAAAACCAACCAACGTCCTCGGTGTGCAAGTCGCAATTAACGTTATTGACTCCAACGGCAACTACAGAACTGTCGGTACAGCCACAAGCGATGCAGGCGGCTTCTACACTTTCACTTGGACACCAGACATCGAAGGCGACTTTAAAGTCATAGCAAGCTTTGCAGGCACAGAATCGTACTACCCATCATCAGCTGAATCATCATTCGTTGTCTCCGCAGCGGCACCGACAGCAACAGCCCAACCACAAATCACGCCTCCACCTACAGAACTATACGTCGTCGCCATGGGCGTAGCCATTATGGTTGCACTCGCAGTCGCAACAGTCCTCATCCTGAGGAAGCCATAAAAACGGAAGACACCCATCTTCCATTTCCTTTTTTATAAAAAAACCTAGCAGAATACCTGCCGCGTTAGCGGCAGGATGAATGCGTCCCGCCGCGAAAGCGGCGAGTAGTTCACTTTTAGCTCAAAAAATAGAGTGGACCTACCCGTCTTAGAGTAACCTCCCCCTCCCTACCTAACGAAAAAAGATGCTCTCTCAACACCCTCTCTATGCTTTTATAGACATTCTGGTAGGGTTCTGCGTGATCGATGAATCATAAGAAAACCGCTGTTTTACTTGAAAACCAGCGGGTGAGTTAATAAGTCTCCATAAAGGTGTTGCTTCTCCAAATATCAGTTAATATTGGAAGCTGAAAGCTTGAATGTTCTAGTACTCTATGGCACAAGATGGGGCGGCACCGAGAAAGTTGCCCAAACTATTGGTAAAGCACTGCAAGACGAAGGCCACGTAGTAGAAGTGGTTGACGTTAAAGAAGCGCCCGAAAGCATCGCCGCCTACGACTTAATCCTTGTCGGCAGCGGCTTGCGCGCTGACAAATGGACCAAAGAATCAGAGGCGTTCGTAGAGAAAAACGCTGCCGCCCTTAAGGCCAAGAAGTTAGCGCTTTACGTTAGCTGCTCTATGGCTGACCGCAAAGACGAAGGCTACAACGTCGGCAAGAAACGATATCTAGACGACTTTGCAGCAAAATACAGTTTAACACCCATAGCCATGGGGTACTTCGGCGGCTTGATGGATTTCAGCTACAGCCACGGCCTGCTAGTTGACATAATAGTGCGCGTTAACCGCAGAAACCTGCGCAAGAATGGCTTAGACACAGCCAGCGTTCATGACACCCGTGATTGGGCGGCTATTGAAGCCTGGGGTCACGAAGTAGCTAAAATAGCCCAGAGTACAACTTAGTCTTTCTTTTCCCTATTTTTAGCGCTTCGTAATTCTGTAAAGAGAACTTAGCTAGTCCTTTTATCTGCAAACAGGTGAAAATAGTTATTAACTTGGAATATGTACGCATAGTCTAAAGTGTTGCTGTGGGATATAGAGCCTACCTGAGCAGCAGAATTGAAGTGACAAGAGCCATGAAGTTAGGAAAAAGATTTGCCTTTGCTACGGTACTTGCATTGCTTACAATATGTACTCTAGCAGTTATAGTCAGTGTAGCTAACGCTCAAACAGCTGGAACCTATACACTAGATGTATCCAGTAGCAACAAAGGCGTCAACGAAGTTTCAACCTACACGCTAGTCATCACTAACAATGGCTCATCAACGCTGACTGGATTCAACGTCACCATTCCAGGCGACTACTCTAACATAGGTCAACCGTCCGTTTCCCCGTCATCATGGACAGGCAACTACAGCGAAGGTGTAATCAACCTATCCACATCTGGCACCGGCTTATCAAACGGACAAAGCATAACAGTTACGTTCCAAGCCACAAACCCCATAACGGCCGGAACATACCAGTGGAGTTCACAGGCAACTGGAGCAGCAACCACTGTAACTACAACATATACAATCGCAATTACATCAATAATTCCGGCAATCGAAATCTTCATAATCGCAGCAGCAATCGCCTTCTTGAACTCGGGCATAAATAGGATTCTAGTCGGCTACTTCATCGGTTGGGAACAGTACCGCGTAATGCAGAAGGAAATGGCTGAGTTCCGCTCAGAACAAATGGCTGCAGCACGCGCAGGCGACCAGAAACGCATGGAGAAACTCAAGAAGAAACAGTCCCAAATCACTAATATGCAGCAGAAAATGATGAAGCCCCAGTTTATCCAGATCGGCATATCATTCCTCTACATCCTCGTCTGGTTCCTCGTCTTAATACCCGTCTTCGGCACAACAAGCATAGCATACCTGCCAGGCTTCGGACCACTACCAGTAGTTTGGCTCTACCCGATATTCTCGTTCTTCCTAGCGCTACTATCACAACGCATACTCGGCATCAACCCAATAGAACACTAAGAAGCAATAGCTGGAGAACCCAAAATATGCCAACCGAAGAAACCCGCCGGGCTACCCCTAAAATGGTACTCTGCATTTCAGGCATGGCTGGAACAGGCAAAAGCACCTTAGCCAAGAAACTCGCCAAAAAATACAACCTAAAATATTACTCTGGCGGGGACGCTCTAAAAGACTTGGCGAAGGAAGAAGGCTACGATATTTCAGTGGCTGGTTGGTGGGAAAGCGCAATCGGCCTGCAGTTTCTCCAAACAAGGCTAAGTGATCCTAAATTCGACAGGGCAGTAGATGACAAACTGTTATCTTACGCTGATCAGGGTAACGTGCTTTTAGACAGCTGGACTATGCCTTGGCTGCTTAAGAGCGGCTACAAAATCTGGCTGGAAGCTTCCTTTGAGAGACGCGCGGCTCGTGTTGCAGAAAGAGACGGCATGACCTACGAAGAGGCACTAAAAATGCTGGACGAGAAGGAGAGCCGTACTAAGGCTATCTACAAGTCGCTTTACGGTTTCACGTTAGGTGAGGATCTGGCGCCGTTTGACTTCGTCTTAGACACAGATAACTTGAACGCTAACGAAGTGTATGAAGTGCTCTGCCAAGTTATCGATAAAGTAGTTTCGTCCAAGTAGCGCTTGATTCTTCGCTTTCTGAGTGGATTATTTACTAGAATAAAGTTTCAGACAGCTTAAAACCAAAACCCGACAATTATGCCCCCGAGGATCGAAGAAGCGTTGAAGGGGCGATTAAATAGACTAATCCATCATCTACTGATTTGCCTATTTCTGGTCGTAATCGCCTTCTGCCTTGTCTTCTCTTACCGCCTCAGTGACCGGTTTACTTTAGCGTTAATAGTATTCAACGTTTTTTTCGCTTCACTTTTCTTCCAGTTAAACGGCAGTAAGATAACAAAAACAGTTATCTTAGCAGCCGGCAACCTGCTTGGGTTATTCTGGAGTTGGCTTTATCAGAACCTCGCTAAAGTAGGATACAGCTTTTTCGGAGATTCTTCTAACGTTGTTTTTTCAATAGTTTATCCCATCCTTACTTTGCTCTGGATGGTGCCCTTCTGGTCGATCAGTCTCAGTTTCCTACCCCAGCTAACTACTTCTAAAGAGGCGGCTACTTAGATTATGTTAACTCCAGTCCTCACTGCCTTTTTCCTGTTAACCGTGATACTAATCACTGCATACTTGGTCCGCCATTATGTATTTACTGTAATAGTTTTAAGAGCGGCAAAAAAATCCACCCGACAAAGCCCTATCATGGCTGGCGATTATGAACCGACAGTCTCTATCCTCATACCGGCACATAACGAAGAAAAAGTAATCGGGGCGCTACTCCAAAGGATAGCCGAAACCAACTATCCAAAAGAAAAACTCGAAGTAATAACTATAAACGACGCTTCAAGGGATGCCACCGGTAAAATCGCCGATGAATACTCAAAACGTTATCACTTCATAAAAGTGCTGCATAGAAAACCCGTAGAGGGCGGAAAAGGCAAACCGGCAGCCCTAAACGCCGCATTAAAGTATGCACACAACGAAATTGTCCTCTGCTTTGATGCCGACTACACGCCTCACCCAGACCTTGTACGTATACTTGCTGCAGAGTTCGCGGATCCGGCCGTGGGCGCCGTCCAAGGGAGACCCGTGGTACTTAATGAACCCCAAAATGTCATAACCCGATTAATTACGCTTGAGAGGATAGGCGGCTACAAGATCGACCAGCAAGCCCGTGAACTATTAAGTTTAGTGCCGCAATTCGGCGGTACAGTCGGCGGATTCAGACGGAATCTCATATCTGCGTTAGGCGGATTTGACGAGTCCATGTTAACCGAGGATACAGATTTGACTTTCGAGCTTGTTTTAGCCGGATACAGAGTACGGTATGTTGAGGCGGCTGAATGCTACGAGGAAGCAGTCGCTTCATGGCCCACCTACTGGAGGCAGCGGACTCGTTGGGCAAAGGGGCATATGCAGGTTTGCTTTAAGCATGAGTTTGCTGTTCTAGGTAGTAAGAGGTTGACTTTTAGGCAGAAACTCGATAGTCTGCTTCTGCTCAACGTCTATTTCATGCCATTGTTATCTCTTGTTTCCCTAGTTATCGGTGTTTACCTGCTTTTCGTTCACTTAGCCGTTGCTGAAACGTTATGGTTTGTAGTGCCTGTGTCGATGTACAGTTTTGTGGGTAATTATGCTCCGTTTTTTGAAGTCAGTATAGGTGCTTATCTGGATAGGAGACGACAGGTGCAGTGGCTCATGCCATTGATGATTTTCTCTTTTCTACTCAACATGCCAATCTGCGCTAAGGCTTTCCTGAGTTTAATTTTTGACAAGCTTACAGGTCGTAGAGGCCATTGGGTTAAAACTGAACATTTGGGAAATACAAAAACATGTTTATAGAACTATTTCAAGCAGCCGATTTAATATCTATACTATCCACCGAAGCTATCGCAGCATTAGCTATTAGCGTTGTTTTGCCTGTTTTTTTGGTTTCTTTGCTTTCCTTTATACCTGCAACCATCGAGTTGAAGCGGCCCCGAGATGCCGGCCCCCGCGTTATCGC
Source organism: Candidatus Bathyarchaeota archaeon (assembly GCA_012515445.1). Classification (GTDB taxonomy): domain Archaea; phylum Thermoproteota; class Bathyarchaeia; order Bathyarchaeales; family Bathycorpusculaceae; genus Bathycorpusculum. Next base: position 56,662 of record JAAYYI010000055.1, read on the forward strand.
CGACGTTGGCAAAACCTTCATCCCTCATATAATTACGATAGACAGTGAAAAGCCGCTCATAGCACTCAAACCTATGCCTAAATTCTCAGTAATTTTCCCTTTACTGTCCAACTTGGAAACGTAATTACCGCAGCAGCATCCTTGCGTTTCGCCATTGATCCTTAGCAAGTGCAGCGTATCCTCGTGGGCCACTGTAAATTGAATATGCGATGTAGCATAGGTAATTACACTGCGAACAGTCATGGTAGAAGCTTCGCAGGTTCTGGAATTCAGTGCTGTTCCATTTAGCGGGCAAATCAAAGACTGAGCAAACGTAGTTGTGGTGGTGGCAACCGGAGATTCTGCCCAGATGATCGATGACTAAAAAGTTTTGTAGCGCATGGCATTTCCAATCTCTCTTTTCCTCTTCGTTGTAGAGGTCACGCACGGCCTCCATTAGTTTGGCGGTCATCAGGATTTTTTTATTCTTTTTCTGTAATTCGATAAGCCGGTTACAGAGGTCAACCATGCCCTTTTTGTCTGTTATTACGAATTCGTCGTTTGCTTTGCCAATGCGGAACAGTTGGTTGCTGTCTCTTGAGGTGTCATATGAGTAGAGGCAGTACCAGACGGGGATGTCTTTGCCTGTGAAGTAGTTTGTTATATCTACGATTTCGTTGAGGTTTTTCTGGGAAATAGTTGGTGTCACGGCGACTTTGATGCCTTCGTGGTGTAGGTACTCTACGGTTTCCATGGCTTTTTTGAATGCGCCCGGTACCGCTTTTATTGCGTCGTTTTTTGCTTCGTCTAAGCTGTCGATTGATATAGCGACGAAGTCTGCCTTGTGTAGGGCATCGGCTTTTTTTGCTGCCATGCTTCCGTTGTCGTAGACTGTAGTGATGAAGCGGTCTGTGGCGTAGTCGATGATTTCGTCGATGTCGGGACGTAGCAGTGGGTCGCCTCCAGAGATGACGAGTTCGACGACGCCGACTTTTTTGAGTATATCCATGCCTTTTTTGATTTCTGTTGCTGACAGTTCTCGCTCGTCTTGTTCTTTCCAGACGTTGCAGCCGACGCATCTGTAGTTGCATTTTCTGGTGACTAGCCACTGTGCATGTTGTGGTTTGCCTCTAGAAAGCGCCCGTGATGCGATGGATGCTGCCTTTTTTATGCCTGACGCCAAACTGTCACTGCCATAATTTTTGATTGTTAACAAGTATTCAAGCTGGCACTATAAAAACAATTATCACATTCGGTCATTGGAAATTAAGCCCGTCGGGCCTGATAATTGGACGGATTAGTTTAACTTTTTTAAGCATAGGCTAACCAAATAGTAGCAGAATGAACACTCCAAAGCCCCCTGCCGAAATCGATGTTATACTGTTAACCAAGAACAGTCAGTATATGCTGAGCCGATGCTTAAGCAGCGCCTACCGAAACGTGCCCATCAAGCGCCTCATAGTTATAGATGGCTACTCAACTGACCGCACACTTGAAATCCTTGAGAGCTTCAACCGCCGATACGGAAACGTAGAGGTCCACCAGATGGATGGTTCACGGGCGGCGGCGCGAACCGAGGGCATTTGCAGGGTAAAAACAGACTGGTTCATGTTTTTGGACAGTGATGTGCTGCTCTGTAAAGGGTGGTACCGCCGTGTGCAGGCTGATTTAGCGGAAGGTGTTGGCGCGGTTTGGGGTTTGAACATCGACAAGTTACCCAGCATAGCTAACCCCTGGATTTTGCGCTTTCAGGGAATCATCGCCCGGCAGTGCTTTAATCTTCGGGGCGGCATGCATGACACCCTGATCCTTAGAAAGGCGGTTGATGGTATCCGTATCCCAGAGGAGTTGCACACGTACGAGGATGCTTACATTGTGCGCTATATTGAGAAGCAGGGCTACAGTGTGCAGGTTGCGAGTGACGTCTGCTGTCTACATTGCAAGCCGCCGGACAGCTGGAACCTAAACACCGGCATCAAAGCGGGAATCACAGATTTGCAGTGTGGACTGGTCTATTCGCATGTGTACGAGTACATGCTGTTTTATCCGGTGTTTTTCCTGTACTGGATGATACAGTTGCCGCTTAATGGGTTGAGAAACGATATTCAGAAGAAGTAAGTCATGATTATATTTTTAAATTAGAAGAAGAGAGTGCTGCCCTGCTACTTCATCTTCCAATTTTTTGCAGAAACAACTGTTTTGGATTCTGTGTTGGAAAGGCGTTGATTGCTGGTTGTTGCGTATCTACAAGTTGTGTTAAGAAATAAACAGCCTTTAGCTTACTTCTTTACAGAGGCTGATCGCATCGAAGACCGCGCGTTGTAGTTAATGGCTGAGTGCTATCCACAGATGATCTGAAACTGGTCTCTGTAGCATCTCTGCCGAATCGTCCGCGTGGATTAGGAGCCGCTTGTTGGTGTTCGGCGTGAATTCGCCTATTACGTCGGCGTAGATGTGCTCTACGGCGAGTGCTTCGATGATTTTAGGCGCCGACTCTGGGTCAGCGGCTATCAGCAGTGCACCGGAACTTATGAGCTGCAGCGGGTCAATCTCGTAGTAGCGGCATATCTTTGCGGTTTCCGGCTCAACATTGATCTTCTCCTGCTGTACCCTCACGCCCAAGTTCGCTGCGTCCGCCATCTCGTGAATGCCATTTAGGATGCCTCCCTCTGTTGGGTCATGCATCGCGTGCACTCCGCCTGTGCGGTAAGCGGTTAAAGCATCTTTGACGACGCTGATCTGATTGTAGAAGGCTTTGGCGCCGTCGAGTAACGTCTGGTTGAAGATTTTGCGCAGTTGCTCCTCGCGGTCGGTGGCAAGTATCGCGGTGCCTTCTATGCCTGCGGTTTTTGTAAGAATAATTTTGTCGCCTGCTTTTGCTCCGGCGGCTGTTACGTATTTGCCTTTCTCGGTTAAGCCCATGATGCAGCCTACGACGATGGGGCTGGTGATGGTTGGGGTAATTTCGCAGTGGCCGCCCACTATGGCGATGCCTAGTTCCTTGGCGGCGTGGTGCATCTGTGTGCTTATGGTGTCGATGATTTTGCTGTCAGCGCCCGAGGGGAGCATGATGCAGCTGAAGAAGAACGCTGGTTCGACGCCAAAGGTGGCGATGTCGTTGGCGTTTATGTGGATGGCTTCCGCTCCGATGCGGTCTACTGCGCCCGTTATGGGATCCATGGATACGACGGCGTCTTTGCTGCCCATGTCGATTACTGCGCCGTCTATGCCTGATGCTGGGCCAAGAGTGACTTCGCTTCGGAATGCGCCGAGGTTCTTGAACACGACGTCTTTTAGGATGTCAGGGGGGATTTTTCCGGGCTGAAGCTTCATAGATAATCACTTGTTAGAGGTAGCTTTTAAGCTGTGGGAAAATGCGGTGTATAGCGTGCATGACTGGCACTGCTATTATTAACCCGACGACCATTTGCACGATGTTAATAGGTACTTCAGCAAGGGCTTGTGCTAACGGGTAACCGGGGACGATCAGCTCGTATATGAAGTAGCCTAAAACCATCTCTAACCCTCCAACTATGATTGCTATGGAGGCGCAGACAGTGGTATTCTTGATGTGCTTCTGTAATTTCAAGAATAGGAATCCAACTATTGCCCCTTCGAATCCTTTGATAATGAGTGTACCTGGGGCGAATATTCCGTAGCCCAAAAGCAAATCCGCTAGGCTGGCTCCTGCTCCTGCGATGGCGCCAACGAAGGGACCGAAGAGGAGGGCGGCGATGTAGATGATTGTCTCGCCTAGGTTGAAGTATCCGTTTGTAGCGGGGATGGGTATGACGAAGGTTAGGGTGGCGGCTGCAACGAGTGCGGCGAAGACTGCTGCGAGTGCGATTTTTAGGGCTGCTTGTTTTTTCATATACCTCGCCAATATTATAACTGTGTTATTGATTAAGTTGCCGTTAGAGTATTGCTGTAGGTGTACTAATTTGTTTAGGCTCCTTTTTGGAGTTTTATGCTAAATAAATTTCTTCATCCGACCGGTCTGGGCTGCTATCTGTCGGAGCCTGTGGTTTGGGTTTTAATGTAAGCTGGGGCTTTGATCAGCCCATCCGCGATCTGTTCATCGCTAAAACCCTCTACATTGATGGTTATATCCGCGTATTTCCTGTAAAGCGGTATCCTCTCCTCAAAGAGCCTCTTAAGACCCTTCTCCTTCAACCCAACAATACCTCTATCGAAGAAGTCTGAGTTGCGCCTCTTGATTTCCGTTAAAGCTGCATCCAGAAATACTACCGTTGAGATGCTCTTCAGAAAATTCATTGCTTTCTCGGAGTAGATTGCACTGCCTCCCGGTGAGATAACCGTGTTGCTGGTGTCTGTTATGTTTAGTATAGCGTTCTCTTCCATTTCGAGGAATTCTTCGTTGCCTAAGCCGTCGATTAGCTCCTGAAGTTTCTTGCCGCTGTTTTCCTCTATAATTCTATCAATGTCTATGAAGCGATAGCTGAGCTTCGCTGACAGGAGGCTGCCGATGCGTGTTTTCCCGACGCCTGACATACCAATGAGGGTAATGTTCATACTACCAGTAATGCGTCGCCGCTGTTATTTTGATTTTCGGGGATAATCAAATGGCATCAACCGGAAGGCGGTGTCTCACGGAAGTGAGCACAGGCATTTCTTCACGCCATAGTTGAACTCATGTTTGCGTCTTTAAATAAGAGGGGTCTAGTTGGACATCGCAGTTGAGCAGGCGCTGCTTCGGTAGGGAAAATTCTAAATCTAAGTTCCTTCAACTATTTGCCGTTGATGATTAATGTCTGAAAAAGTAGACGTAATTAAACTCCACAAAGACGCTCAAGCTTTAATGGAGAGTGGTAAATGTGCAGAGGCACGTGACCTCTTCGCTAGAGTTGCAGATCTCTACTATAAGGGTCAAAACTACTTTGGCTCAGCAGAAATGAATTATAAAGCAGGCGAATGCAGCAGCAACCTCAAAGAATACGAGAAAGCTGTTGAGTTTTACACTAAATCCTCAGATATCTCGTTTGCAAAGGGCTTTGAACGATACGGCATCACTGCACTGGAAGGTGCACGAGACGCACATAAAGCGCTTGGCAACACCAAGGCTGTTGAAGAGATTAACGGCAAAATCGCCGAAATCAAAAAGAAGAACGAGCAGCCTGAAGAAGAATCCTCATTCTCGGTATTCTCTTAAGCCAGCGAACCGTTTTCGGTTCCTTTTTCTATTTCTGTCATTTAGTTCATTAATCTTAATTTAGGCTGCATTTATGCCTGCTACATTTCAATCTCTGGGTTTACTGCTTGAAAAGGTTGAATCAACCAAGAAACGCCTCCAAATCATAGATGAAACCGCAAATTACCTCAAAACACTCGACGCGGAAGAGCTGGAGCCAGCAGTTAACATGATGGTGGGTAGAGCATTTCCTAAGTACAGCCAAAAAACCCTTGACGTTTCATGGGCAATACTCCAGCGTATCCTAACGCAGATCGCGGTTTTCGACTGGAACATGTTCCGAGAGGTAATGGCTAAAACAGGCGACATCGGCTCAGCCACAAAAACCGTACTCGAGCAGTCGAAGGGCAAACGCCAAACGCAGCTAACCCAAACCCCGCTAACAATCCTCGAAGTTCGCCGCGCACTCGACGTCATAGCCCAAACACAGGGCGCAGGAAGCCGCACCAAAAAGGAACGCCAAATCGCCGTGCTATTAAGCCAAGCATCGCCAGTCGAAGCCAAGTACCTCGTTAAGGTTTTCACGGGTGAAATGCGCACTGGTTTACATGAGGGCCTAATGGAGCAATCAGTCGCACGCGCTTTCGATATTCCGCTTGCAAAGGTTCAGTATGCAGCGATGGTTTTAGGCGACATAGGCGAAGTTGCGTGTAAACTAAAAACCCAAGGTGTCGAATCCTTGGGGAAAGCGGGATTCTGTGTTTTCCGGCCTGTCAAGTTGATGCTGGCGCAGACCGCTCAAACGGTCGAAGAAGCACTATCGGAGCAAGGCGGCGCATCCGCATTCGAGTACAAATACGACGGTGCAAGGGTGCAGATTCACAAGCAGGGACCAGCAGTCAGAGTTTTCAGCCGAAGACTAACCGATGTTACCGAAAGCTTACCAGACATTGTTGAGGCTGTAACGCAGAATATCAGTGCTGACAGCGCAATTGTGGAAGGTGAAGTCATCGCGCTCGGCGCATCTGGTTACCCGATTGCGTTTCAGCATCTAATGCGCCGCTTCAAACGCACAAAAGAAATCGGCGAATTACGCACGCAGATTCCGCTCACCCTCTACCTCTTTGACGTACTGTTCCTCAACGGCGAAAGCACAATCGCTAAACCCTACACGGAACGCAGACAGCTTCTAGCCGAGAACGCGGGCAAAATCGCCCTTACCAGCCAAATACTCACCGCCGATGCAGCCGAAGCACAAGCGTACCTGAAGGAAGCCCTCTCGGCAGGGCACGAAGGTTTAATGGCTAAAAAACCCGACAGCCCATACACGCCCGGACGAAGAGGCAAACGTTGGCTAAAAATCAAAACAGTCCTTGAACCACTCGACCTCGTCATCACCGCCGCAGAGTATGGTTATGGCAGACGCAAAGAGTGGCTATCTGACTATTACCTCGGCGCAAGAGACCCTCAAACTGGCGAATTCTGGGATGTCGGCAAAACGTTTAAGGGCTTAACAGACGCCGAACTCACCGGCTTAACTGTGCGCCTTAAGGAAATCGCCGTATCCCAGCAAAGTCACAAGATAATGGTTTTGCCCAGAATCGTTGTGGAAGTAGCTTACAACGAGGTGCAGCAGAGCCCCAAATACAAAAGCAGAATGGCGCTGCGTTTCGCCAGAATCACACGCATCAGAGACGATAAAAGCCCAGATGAAGCAAGCACGATTGGGCAGGTCAGGGAGATTTATGAGCGGCAGTTTAAGACCAAGGGCAAGTTGCCTGAAATAGGGGGTTGATTTGAATGGTGCATCTCAGAACGGTTTTGTGGAGAAAAGCGGATAACACCAGCATTGAGTATTCTGTACTGCATCGTGGCGGTGATGGTTCTGTTTTGGAAGGCACTGTCATCTTGATTTTAGAGGATTCGCCTGCTAAAGTCACATACAGGGTAAACTGCGATAGCCAATGGCGAACAAGACACGTCGAGGTGCTTCAAGAACACGTGGGAAAAGTGAGCAAACTGTCGCTTGATGTAGATGAGAATCAGCGCTGGCAAGAAAACCATGTTCATCTGCAGTTCGCCGATGGCTGGTTTGATGTTGACTTCGAAATTTCACCCTCGACTAACACTTTACCTATCCGCCGACTTAACCTAAAGGTTGGCGAATCAGCGGAAACCACTGCAGTTTGGGTTCGTTTCCCCAGCTTAAAGCTTGAACGCCTAAAGCAACGGTACAGTCGAGTCGGTGACCGAAGCTACCGCTATGAAGCGCCCACATTAGGCTTTAAAGCGCAGCTTGAAGTAGACGAAGCCGGGTTAATGGCTAAATACGGGGACCTCTGGATGCGAATAGCTTAATTGGCGAATCTGCACAGAGTTAAGCAGCAATCCTTGGAGCGATAATGTCGTTGGATGAGGTTGATCGGGAACAATTCGCATCTCAATTCTACAGTCGTCAGTTGCTCATTGAGCAGTTGGGAGCCGCCGGACAAGAGAAGCTCTCGGGAGCCAGAGTTGCGGTAGTTGGCGTTGGCGGTTTGGGTTCTGTCTGTTCGCTTTATCTTGCTTTGGCCGGAGTGGGTTACCTGCGCCTGATCGATCCCGACACTGTTGCAATTCACAATCTGCATCGTCAGATTCTCTACAGCGCCGACGAGGTTGGCCATCCTAAAGCGGAACTCGCAGCCAAGCTTCTTAGAAAAAAGAACCCGCTGATAAAGGTCAATGCTGTAATCGAGAAAGTAGACGCCTTAAACGTTGAGACATTACTGGAAGACGTTGACGTGGTAGTTGACTGCCTCGATAACTTCCAGACCAGATACCTTGTTAACCGTGCCTGCATAAAACTCGGCGTACCATACGTCTTCGCTGCAGTAACAGGCCTAGAAGGAAACCTCGCAATCTTCAACCCACCCGATACCGGTTGCCTAGAATGCACGATGCATAGCCAAAAAGAAAACTCGCCGAAAAGGGTTTTTGGCATAATCGGCGCAGCAGCGGGCATAATGGGCAGTTTAGAAGCTCTGGAAACTATCAAACTCATCGCCGATGTAGGCTCAAACCTGTCGGGCAAAATGCTGGTCTGCGACTTCACCGACATGAGCTTCATGACTGTGCCGCTGCCCAAGAACCCCAACTGCTCTGTTTGCGGCTCCCGCTAAACGGTCAGGGTTAAGCCCAAAACGGCGATTTCAACCCACAGCACAGCCGACGCCACAAGCACCTCAACAATAGACAGTACAGCGCCGACTTTTAGGTAGCTTATGAGGCTGATGTTAACGCCTTTGCGCTTCATGATCTCAAGCCACATCAGAATCGCCAGAGACCCCAGCGGGAAAAAGTGCGGCCCCAAATTGTTACCGATGATGTTTGAGAACACCAACGTAGTGAAGGTTTCACCGCTTAAGGCGACTGTGGCGGCGATGCCATCAATGGAGACTAACCCGAGAATAGTCATAGGCCAGTTGTTCATGAACGAAGCACCTATCGTGACGATTATGCTGGGCACAAAAACGCTTAGAACCGAGGGCAAGCTGCTGGCTTGAAGAAGCGCCGATGAAAGAACCTCTGTTATCCCCGCATTCGCTAAGCCCTCTACAACGATAAAGCTGGCAAGCATAAAGATGACTATGTCCCAGTTGATGTCTCGGGCTAAACCTTTGAGGCCTTTACGTTCACCTCGGATGATTTCGCCGTTGAGGCTTGCCATGTAGAAGGCTAAGAGAAAGACCGCGACCGAACAGATGACTACCGAAACTGGGATTCGGGCCATTGAAGCTGCAACGTAGCCGACGTCGATGGCGACCAGTGTTGCGATGCAGACTTTGAGCATCTGCGGCTTAATCGGCGAGGACCACGCCAATATGTCCACCGCTGTCGTGTCGTAGCTTTGTGGGATTTTCTTGCGGAACATCAAATAGACGATTGCTAAGCTACTCATGATTGTGGCGACGGCGATGGGCGCCATAATGATGAGGTGGTCGATGAAGGTGTATCCGAAGAAGTCCGCGCTTAAGATGTTGATGGGGTTGCTTGTGATTAGCGGCATAGCGGCGGTGTCGGCGATGAGGCCAGCGGCGAAGAGGTACGCTAATCTGCCTTTGCCGTCGATTTTGAGCTGGCTGATTATTTCCAGCACGATGGGCGTGAGGATTAGGACTGCGCTGTCGTTGGCGAAAAGTATGCTGACTGCCGCTGTCAAGAGCGAGATGTAGATGTAGAGCCGCAAACCGCTGCCCCTCGCTGCCCTAACCACTTTCAGTGCCGCCCACTTGAAGAAGCCCATCGCATCCAATATTACCGAGAACGCGACTATGCCGATGAAAGCCAACGCAGCGTCCCAGATGTCCAGAAACGATTCAGCAGCCTGACCCAAAGATACCGTGCCCACGAGAAGCGAAGCCAACGCGCCGATGCCCGCTGCGTAGCCTATCTTGATGCCCCGTGGCCGCTTAATCATCAGAACCAAAGTTAAAACAAATATCAAGAGAGCCGCAGCGGCTACGTAGTCCAAAGGGAGCCTCGCATACCAATGCAGGCGCTCTATTCGGCTATAAAAGAATAGCTAACCAAACAGGGCAGAATTAAAATGTAATAACGGCAAAAATCAAGAAATAGAAAGAAGAAGAAAAGAGTGGGTTTACTCTTTCTTTTGTTTGTTTGGGCGTAGTGAACGCACGGTTTCGCCTGCGCGCCACATTTCGCTTTGGCCCATTGCCTTGAGTTCGTCTGCTAGTTTCTGGCGGTAGTCTGGTGCTTTGCTCTTTTCGAGTACAATGCGTGTTTCTTCGCCTGCTGCAGTTAACTCGTAGAGGCTATCGAATACTGGTTGTGTTGCGCTGCGGAAGCGTTCTTTCCAGCGGAGTGCGCCGATGCGGGCGGTTTCGCTGCAGTTGCAGTACATCCAGTCCATGCCGTTCTCGTCTACCAGTCGGATGAGGCTTTGTGTGAGTTCTTCGACGGTTTCGTTGAAGGCTTCACTTGGGCTGTGACCGTTTGCGCGTAGAGTGTTGTATTGGGCTTCTAGTATGCCTGCGAGTGCACCCATTAGTGTGCCGCGTTCGCCGGTTAGGTCGCTGTAGACTTCTTTCTCGAATGTTGTTGGGAAGAGGTATCCTCCGCCGATGGCGATGCCGAGTGCTTTTGCGCGTTCTTCAGCTTTGCCTGTTGCGTCTTGGAAGACTGCGAAGCTGCAATTGATGCCTGATCCGTCAACGAAGTTGCGGCGTACGCTTGTGCCGCTGCCTTTTGGCGCGACAAGGATGACGTCGATGTCTGCTGGTGGGATAACGCCTGTCTGGTCTTTGTAGACGATGCTGAAGCCGTGGCTGAAGTAGAGTGCGTCTCCTTTTTTGAGTGTAGCTTTTACTCTCGGCCATACTGCTTTCTGTGCAGCATCGGTTAGAAGGAACATTTTGATTGTGCCTTTCTTTGCTGCTTCTTCGAGTGGGAACAGGTTTTCGCCTGGGACCCATCCGTCAGCGACTGCTTTATCCCATTCTTTTTTGAATATGCCTTCTTTTTCTTGTCCGATGATTACTTTTATGCCGTTGTCTCTCATGTTTAGCGATTGGGCTGCACCTTGAATACCGTAGCCCAAGGAAACGACGACTTCGTCTTTTAGGACTTGTTGGGCTTTTGCCACTGTAAATTCATTTCTGGTGATGACGTCTTCTTGTACGCCACCGAAATCCATCTTTACCATTTGTGTAATTCCTCGCCACTCCAACTAGCAAACGCATAATTAAGAATTTTGCAGAAAAACAGCCAAGATAAGGGTGTGAAGCGGAGGTAAAGGCGAAAAAGCGGTTTTAGATGATTTTCAGCCTTTTTTCCATAATATAAAATATTACATAAACGATTATGCCTAAAACTATCAATGCTGCCCCGATAAACATGGACGCCAGAATAATTGCGGCTATACCTGCTATTATCAAGATTAAGCCCAAGATTCCTAGAATCGCAAGGTAAGTCAGTGAAGTTTTATCCAGCTGCTCCTCTTCAGGTGTCTCCTCTTTAGGTTTCGCCTTAGGTTTTAGCTTCTGTCTGGGTTTAGGCATCGCTGGTCACAGAAAGGAAAACGCGGCAGAGTAAAAACTTTTTCTGCCCTATCTACTCTCGGAGTTGAAGCCAGAGGCGAAAACGCCACTCCTCCGGCGGCTTCTGCTGTGCCCAATCAAGCAGCTCCTCGTATGCGCTGTTAACCCATCCATGCGGTCCCTTCTTTACTCCGACCGCCATATACCCGTTTGCTGCTGCCCAATCCATAAGGCCTTTCCAGCCTTCAGCTAAGCCAAAGAGTCCTTTTATTTCCTGCATTGCATACAATCCCCCCGAAACCACGTCCTTTTCTTCCGTACTGCCTGGTTTGTTGTTGTCTGTTGTTATGAGGTATTCGTATCCGTGTGGTTCGGGTTTGTCGGTTGGGTAGATGTTTCGGCCAAAGAGCCGTGCGTTTTGCTCTGTTAAGTCGCTGTTTTTAGCGTACTGTAATGCCGCGTTTAGAGCTTCTTCTTCGGGTGGCTGGTTGAGTGAATAGAAATGAGTAGCATCCATATTGTTTAGTTTTAAAACTTTAGGTGTAATAAGTTATTCCTCAAAATAGTATTGCGGATGATCTGTATTTAATTTTTTTTGCCAATAATCTGTCAATAACAATCTTAAGTAAAACAGCACCAATAAGTCGAGTATGGAACCAAAATTCACTGCTGAACTCATCGGTCCATGCGGTATGAACTGTGGATTATGCAAAGCCTACCTTGCCTACAGCCGAGGCGTCCCAGCTCAGAAGGGAAAAGTGTCACATTGCAGCGGCTGCCGAGCCCGAAACAAGAACTGCGCATTCGTTAAACGCGATTGCCCCAGAAAAGTGGGGAAAAGCCTTTACTCATGTAGCGAATGCCCCGATGTTCCATGTGAAAGGCTAGTTAAGTTAGACGAGCACTACCAAATCCGTTACGGCGTAAGTTTCGTTGAGAACCTGAAGATGATTAAGGAAAAGGGGATGGATGCGTTCCTGAAAAGCCAAACAGAGCGGTACTGTTGCCCAAGCTGCGGTGACGTTGTTTCAGTGCATGACGGCAAATGCTACAAATGCAGTTATCAGGGTCCCAAGCCTAAAAGTTTGGATCCGAAATATCGCTGGGTGCCCAACCGTAAATAGCTGATAGACGAAGAGCCCGGATGCTTCAGCATTCTTCCTACTCAAGCTTGGTTTACCCTTTTTATTGCCTAATTAGTTGTTGCTCTCCTGCTACTACCACATACCCTTATATCCACTAGCAAACGAAATGTAAATACACTAAGGGTTCAACTTTTGAATAGGGTAAAACTAAAGCAGCGGCCGCCCACGGTTTATGCCACCAACCACCCGAGGCTTCCCCCGCAACCAGAAACTCTAACGTTAAACAATGCGTTAATCCTAAGTGGACACCAACCAACACTTCTCCCCTACCCCGGCTTCTTCTACCGAATGTTCCACTCAAACATCATGGACATCTGCCCCTACGACCCTTTCAGCTGTCATAGCGACCGGTACCAGCACCGCGTCAAAATCGGCACCGACCACAACTGGCAATGGCTAACTCTACCAGTTGAGGCGCATAACGGCTGCTCAATCCTGGATGTGAAACTAAAAACTCACCTCTTGAGTGAACGCTGGAGTATACTTGAGCAAGTCTACAAAAGCTATCCCCTCTGGCCAAGCTACAAAACAGAGCTAAAAGAGATATTCTTCGGCTATAGCCACCTCTGGGAGCTTAACCTGCGCCTGATCACATGGATACGTGACCTGCTACGGATCAGAACTTACCTCTCTATATCTTACGCTGCAGAAGGCGACGACACCACGGAGCGTGTAGCCTCTCAGTTCGCAAAGTATGGTGCAGTAATCTATCTAGCCGGTAAAGGCAGCGTGGAGTACCTTGACATGCAGAAATACAATCGCTTAACACACTCGACGATTGCAGTTGTCACTTATACGCCTCCTGAGCCGTACTCGACTGTGACGATGCTGACGCCCATCTTGTTGTATCCGCCTGAGAAAGTCTTAAGCCAGCTAAACATCATTAGGGCGCCGATAAAAGTGATAGTTAACGGCGCAGAATACAACGCCAACTACTTAAACAACTAATCTCGCAGAAAAACTTAACTTTATCTGGCAGATATTTAATTATCCGGTGAATCGGAAAAATGCAGGAAGGTCGAGTCGGCTCCAAAGGGGAATTGTTTCCATCTAAAGAAATCCGTGAAAAACTTGGCTTAAAAGCATGTTCTAAAGTGGTTTTCACAATCGAATTTGGTCGTCTTATTGTTGAACCTGTTCCCACTATCGAAGAAGCCATCGCAATGGGTACACCTGTAGAAATTACTCTTGAAGAGTTCCATAAGGCGCGGCGTGAGTTATCTAGGCAGGCTGAAGCTTGAGAGTTTTACTCGACACAACTTATCTGCTACCAACTGTTGGTGTTGCAATTAAGGAAATATCAAAAGATACAGTAATTAAATTACTCTCAAAGAATTACGAATTAAGTATTAGTGAGATTACCTTTTTTGAGTTATCCGCAAAAGCTGCAAAATAGCGCGCGCGTCCAAGATGGTCTTCTTACGTCTGAGCGTGTTACTCTTGGCATACGTTCGTTATTACATGATGAGAACATTAAAAAAATCCCTTCATATAATAGTCAAATCTTGTTATCAGCATTATCTTTGCGATTTCTAATGAAAGATTTCATTGATTGTATAATATTATCCACCGCTCTCAATAATGCTGACACTTTTGTAACAGAAGACCAAGTGATTAATGGTCTAAATAAAAACGCGAAGTTCCTCGAACATAGAGCATCAATAAACCCTAAGTTTGAGATAAAACCTGCAAGGGAAATTCAGGGACTTTAAAAAGTGGTCCTTTATGGGTTAATCAGTTTTAGAAAAATCGCTTTTGCCGAGTAGAGCCTGTTTTCCGCCTGCTCATAAATCACTGACTTCGGGCTCTCTATTGCGTCTGCGCTGATTTCGTAGCCGCGGTGGATAGGCATGTCATGCATGACGTATGCATCGCTGCCCTTTAGCAGTTCAGCGTTGATCTGGTATGGCATCATGAGTTTGATTCGCTTCTCCTTTTCAGTCTCGAACTTGGGGTCTGTGAAGAATTCCATGTCAATCCATGTGTCTGTGTAGACGAAGTCTGCGTCTTTTACTGCTGCTTTTACGTCAAGGGTTGATTCCCAAAGCCCCGACTGTTTGGCTTCAGAGAGGATTTGCTCGTCGCGTGCGGCTTCGTTGAAGATGGGTGAGACTGTAGTGATTTTCATGCCTGTCTTTGTGCAGCCTTCTATGAGTGAGTTTGTTACGTTGTTGTGGACGCCTATGTAGACGAGTTTTGCGCCTTTTAGTTTGCCCCGTTTTTCTTTCACGGTGATCAAGTCGGCGAGTATTTGGCTTGGGTGGTACATGTCGTCGCAGCCGTTGATTACGGGCACACGGGATGCCTTCATCATCTTCTGCACGTCTGTGTCGTAGAGCATGCGTGCCATGATGCAGTCAACGTTTCGTGACAGGTACTGGAGTTCATCAGAGATGTCTGCTAAGGCAAAGTTGGTGGTTCGCCAGTCAATGTAGAGCGCGTGGCCGCCTAGCTGTGTCATGGCGACTTCAAAGGAGACGCGTGTGCGTGTGGATGTTTTTTGGAATATGAGTGCTGCGGATTTGCCCTCGAAAGTTCTAAGGTACTTGTTCGGGTTGGATTTGACTTCTATGGCTAAATCTACGAGTGCTTCGAGGTCTTTACCGCTGAATTCTTTGAAGTTAAGCAGATGCATCTTATTTTGTACCTTCAGTACGCTTGAATCAAGCCTGCAATAATAAGCTTTATGCAAAAGCCTTTTCCATAGAACCACACAATACCCTATAAGGAACAGACATGATTCTCCTGGTAGCATCAAACAAAGACCCCGCAAGCCTCAGCATTAAAGAGCAAATCCTGAAAAACTATATCTTCAACCAAACCGGCGGCGAATACGAAGGAAACCCCACCTATACAGCTGACGTAAACGAAAAACAAGTCACCTTCATAACACTAAGCAAAGAATCCGTGCAAGCGCAAGATCTGCCAGGAAAGTTTCCAGACGCCAAACTGGTCGTTTTCATCTCGCGCCATAGTAGCCAAAGCGCCAAACCAACCCTGACCGTGCATACTCCGGGAAACTTTGCAGATGCAGAACTCGGCGGCTTACCCCGTTGTGTCTCCGTTTGCCCAGCGCTTGCAATGCAGACGGCGCTTAAGGCGCTGGTGCATTACCAGGAGCAGTTCGGGCTTAGAAATTATGAAGTTTCATACGAGGTTACCCATCATGGACCCAGCTTAAGCATACCAACGATGTTCGTTGAGTTAGGTAGCAGCCCAGAGCAGTGGGGTGACCTTGTTGCTGCGGAAGCTGTCGCGCACAGTGCCATGACTGCCATCGCAAACTTTGAAGCGCCCAACGCATCCTGCTCCGCGGCGCTTGGCATAGGCGGCACACACTACAACCAGCAATTTACATTAATGGCGTTGATGGGTGCAGCAACCTTTGGCCACATGATACCTAAATATGCGGTATCGCAGATTGATGCCGAAATGGTTAAACAGTGTGTGGAAAGAACACTAGAAAAGGTGCCTTATGCGCTGCTGGACTGGAAGGGGATTAAAAGCGAGGATAAACTTGGCTTAATTGCGGCTCTGGAGTCCGCTGGGTTGCCCTACAAGAAAATATAGGTTATACTGTAGGACTGGTTGAAGTAACGTTTAAAAGCGTACACCGAGTATTTTGTAAACTTAAAAATTACAGCAATGTTTATTATAGCTGATGAAATCTTGAGTGTGCGGTAAATATGGGAATTAAATCTTGGCTACAACAGGCAGGCAGAACACTGAAACTTGCCGTTAAACCAGACCGTGAAGAGCTTTGGCTATCCGTAAAAATCAGCCTCCTTGGCATCGGTGCAGTCGGCTTAATCGGTTTCGTCATAAAAGTCATCTCCTGGGGCATATCCCAGATGAGTGCATAGAAGGATAATTTTCATGGTGGACAAAAAAGAAGAGCTATCACAAGTAAAAATATTCGCAATAAAAACCACGACAGGTCAGGAACGTAACGTTGCAAGACTAATCGCAACCAAAGTGGAAATGACCCATATACCAATCAAAGCTCTTCTTGTACCAGACACCCTAAAAGGCTACGTCTTCATCGAAGCAGACGGGCCACACCTAGTAGAGGAAGCCATCTCAGGCGTAAGACACGTCCGATCCAGAATACCCGGCTTAATCAGCTTCAACGAAATCGAGCGCTACATCGTACGCAAACCAGTAATGGAAGACCTCACCGAAGATGACGTCGTAGAAATCACCGGTGGACCCTTCAAAGGAATGCGCGCAAAGATCACAAGACTCGATAAATCCAAAGGAGAAGTCACCCTCGAGTTACTTGAGGCAACCTTCACCTTGCCCATCACAGTACATTCAGACTATGTAAAACTAGTTGAAAAAGGAAAAGCATAAAGTGATACATTATGGCAGATAAAAAAGTTGTAGAAGTAATCGTCAGCGGCGGTCAAGCTAACGCAGGTCCACCGTTAGGTCCAGCATTGGGTCCATTAGGCGTCAACATAGTGGCTATTGTTAACAAAATCAACGAAGTCACTAAAGCTTATGCTGGAATGAAAGTTCCAGTAAAGGTGGCAGTTGACACCGAGGATAAAACCTTCGAAGTAACCGTCGGTACACCAACAGCATCCGCACTAATCGTAGCTGAACTCAAAATCGAAAAAGGTTCAGGTACACCTAACAGCGTTAAAGTTGGCGACCTCACCATGGAGCAAATCGTAAAGATCGCCCAGATCAAAGGGCCACAGCTCTTAGCACCAACCCCTAAGGCAGCAGCAAAAGAGTTGCTTGGTACATGCGTCTCCATAGGCGTAACGGTTGAAGGCAAAGATCCCCGCGATGTTCAGAAAGAAATCGACGAAGGTAACTACGATAAAGTATTCGCTTAAGCTTTAAGCGAATATTTTTATAAGTGGTTTCTTATCCCCTATTGGCACGAGGCTTAAAAATGCCCCTAGACAACAAGACAATACTCGAAGCAATAAAACAGGCAAAGTCTAAAGCTGGAGACAAGAAGTTCAACCAGACCATAGACCTGATTCTTGACATTCAAGAAATCGACATGAAGGCACCTGAAGGCAAAATACAGGAGATCGTTGAGCTTCCACACGACACTCTGAAACCCAACACTGTCTGTGTTATTGCTGCAGGCGAAACTGCATTAAAAGCAAAGAACGCAGGCGCTGACCGTGTAGTTGAACGCGCAGACCTTGACGACTTAAACGGCAAAAAGAAAGAGCTGCGTCAATTAGCCAGCCAGTATGACGTCTTCATTTGCGAAGTTCAATTCATGCCGCTGGTCGGTAGGATTTTGGGTCCAGTTCTGGGTCCAAGAGGCAAAATGCCTATTCCTGTTCCGCCAAACTCAGACATAGCTGCTATAATTGCAAAACACCGCAAAACGGTGGTTGTGCGCATGCGTAACCAGCCGATCATTCAAGTTTCAGTCGGCTCGCAGCAGATGAAAGATGAAGACCTCACCGATAACACGATGGTGATTCTTCGTGTCCTTGACGGTAAATTGAAGCGTGGACTAAAGAACGTAAAGTTCGCGTTCATCAAGACCAGTATGGGCGAGCCAGTTAAAATCAAACCATAAGCGAGAGAAATAGTATGCCATCCCAACAAGTATTAGATCAAAAATCAAGCGAAGTAGAAGTAATCAAAGAAATCTTCAAAGAATACAAGTCCGTCGGCATCGCCAGCTTACAGAAGGTTCGCGCATCACAGTTACAAGAACTCAAGAAATCCATGAAAGGCCAAGTTTACCTCCGCGTCCTAAAGAACACACTGATTAAAATCGCCATCGAAGAACTCAACCAAGCAGAACTCAAGAAGCTTGAGGAATACTTGGAAGGATCAAACGTTTTCCTCTTCACTGACTTAAACCCCTTCAAGCTAGCACTGATGCTGGAGAAGGGCAAAGTCAAAACCTTCGCTAAAGCAAACGACGTCGCAGCAGAAGACATCATTGTTCCATCAAGCAACACAGGTCAACCACCAGGACCAGTCATCAGCCAACTCAACGGCGTCGGTCTTCCGACAAGAATCGAGAACGGCAGCGTCTGGGTTAGCAAAGACACCTTGGTTGTACGCAAAGGCGAACCGATCAACGACCGATTAGCCGGTGTCCTCTCAAAGCTGGGCATCAAATCAGTTGAACTCGGCATCTCCATGCGTGCAGTATACGACAACGGAATGATGATCTCCGGCGACCAGCTAAAAGTAGACGTTCCAGCAACAAAACGCAGCGTAGAAGTCAGCAACCAAGAAGCATTCGCACTTGCGCTCGAAATCGGCTATGCAAGCAAAGACACAATCAAGCCACTGCTACAGCGCGCACACCAGAAGGCAGTTTCACTGTCAGTCGGTGCAGCATTCCCAACTAAAGAGACAATCGGCGACTTGATCCGTAAAGCCAACGCAGAAGCATCAAGCTTAGAAGCAAAAGCTAAGCCTAAAGCTTCCTAAACCCTTTTCCTTTCTTAAATCTTTACTAAATTCTAGTATCTTTACTAAATTCTAAAAAAGAGCCTAAAAAAGAGGATATGATTCTAATCTACATGTTCATGCTCGTGCTCATGCCCATGTTCGTGTGTATGTCCTTCCCCATGAGTGTGTCCAGTGCGGTAAGATGCACGCCAAACTCTGCCTATTATCGCTGAAATCAACGCTACTACTAGGAATGTTACCGCCGTCAGGAAGAGGTCTCCGCCGCCTGAAAGCCCGCCGGTTAACACCCAGACAAGAAGCGCCGCTAATACCGCGATCGGTAACGCGAAGAGGAAGCCTAAGACTACAATTATGATTATTCCGATGATGATGAGAATTAACAGTATCCACAGTAGCGATGTAAAATCCGTGGGTATAGCTATCTGTAGGGCAGTTAAAAAAGTCAGAACTTTTCACCTCTACAAAAAACTTGGCGGTTTGGAATATTTAATGGTTTGTTACATGCCGTTGGCTGCAACAGAAAGAATAGGCTGCTTATTTGTCTAAGCGGCGTCTGTAGTTCTCGTAATCCGGTAGCTTGCGGCAGTACTCCTGCGCCATGAGGCTTGAGCTTATGATGAAATCAGCGGATGAGCGGTTCATCGCGATGGGGATGTTCCATACAACCGCCACCCGTAGGAGTGCTTTAACGTCCGGGTCATGCGGCAGCGGGCAGAGGGGATCCCAGAAGAATATCATGAAGTCTATTTCGCCGTTGGATATGCGTGCGCCAACCTGCATGTCGCCGCCCAGTGGTCCCGATTCTAGTACGTTGATTTCTAATCCGAGTTCCTTCTCAAGCAGTTTACCGGTTGTGCCGGTAGCATAGAGGATGTGCTTCTCGAGTGTGCCTGCATTGTATTTTGCCCATTCCAGCATGTCTTCTTTTTTGTTGTCGTGGGCTATGAGTGCTATTCTTTTGCGTGGCCTAATTGTAGCTGTGTTTATCATCTGAATCCCCGAGTAGCCGTCGGAGCTTGCGCTTATAATTGTTGTGCTGTAGAACTATTTACCTAAAGTTGGGTTATGGGAATAAAGGTTATTTACGTCAACAGCTGATTGCCAAAGTGGGGAGAAGGAATAAGCGTGGAGGCACTGAAAAGTCTAGGCCAGGGGTACCTGGTTGCTGTCGGCGTTGTATGGGTTTGCTGCATCATCGCATTGGTTAGGGGCGGTGACGCATGGCTAGGTCTAGCTTATCTTTTGATCATGCTGTTCCCTATAACTGGCTACACGGCGCTGAAACTGCTACGCCCCAATGCAGTTGGGGTAGGCACAGTTAACTGGCGTCATCTGCTCTTCGGCTTCCAGGGCGCCGCCTTAGCCTTCTGGACATACGACGTAGCCACCACTTACTACGCGATCAACATCACCGGTTTAGCCACCGAGTTAAACCCGCTCGGCTGGCCTATGGGCATACTGGGCGCCGCCGCCTACTATATACCCACAGTTGCATTATCATACGTTTTACTGTTCAGGTTAAAAGGAAACGTGGCATTATACGCCGCTGTGCCCTATACACTGGTTACAATTTCGATGGCGTCTATGAACCTGTTTGCGGGCGCACAGAACTTCCAGTTATTCGTTGACACCGCTTTGTTGGCGTCGAGTGTACGGTTTGATTTGGTTGCCTTGATTGCGGGGCTTGATGTTGCTGCTCCGTTGGCTCTGCGGTACCTAACTTTGCGTCCCCGTGGTCAGCTAAGCTTTAAGCCGCATTAGAGGTGCTGTTTGCTACGGCGTTGCCTTCGTTGGTAGAGGTCCATCTGCGTGTCAGGCTTATGCTTGATACCTTCACGCGTCGGCACAGTAGTTGTGGGGTCTTTTGGTTTAACTTCCCCGTCCTCGGAGGCTGCGTCGTTTAACTCTACTCTGTGATGTTTATCTCTTGGATCAACCAAAATGTTTCACCTCTCTAGTCCTCGAGGGACTCCCTTGTCTTGTACAACTCCGATTTCTTGTCGGGAGTTCCACTGGTGCGGGTTTCTTCTTCGGTTATGGTGATGTCGTCGGTTTGGGCTTCCTTCCGGTCTTTCTCGCTCATTTTGGGTTTGGACAAAAGTGTAACTGTCACCTAAACTAAGTTGGGTTAGGGACAATTTTTAAGGATATGTGGGTTGATAGAAAGCAACAACAGAAAGTTGAGGGAAATTAGCATAGTTTTTTTGTCATTACGTAGGCATCTTCGCCGTCGCTGTAGTACCCGTTGATGGTGCGTGTAATCTCGAAACCCAGTTTCTTGTACAGTGAAATCGCTGCTTCGTTGGTGACGCGGACCTCAAGGAAACCCTGTTTCGCCTTATAGTATTCCATGCCCTGCAGGGCGCGGTTGATGATTGCCTGCGCGACGCCTCTGCGGCGGTACTGCGGCAAAACCGCGATGGAGACCACATGGCCTTTTCTCACTAAGCCGCCGAAGCCATAGTTTGACAGTCCGACTTCGATACGGCACATGATATAGCCGATGAGTTTCCCCTCTTCCTCAGCAACTATGAATGTTTCCGGGAACCGCTGATGCAGATCCACAAAGAAGAAGTCAGTATAATTTTCCGGTAGGCAGACGCGGTTGATTTGCATGACTGCTTGCAGGTCGTCAGAGACGAATTTACGTAATGTAAATGGTGATGGCATCGTTTCGCCTTTGCCTAAACAGGATTTATCTGTTTAGACTTAAAGGTTACGCTTCAGACATCCACCATGCACTGATGGATTCGCCATGTTAGGCTTTGGTTTCTTCAGGCGCTTTGTAGATTGGTAACGTGTAGCTGCCCTGCGGCATCGCCCAGACGCGTGCTGAGGAACCTGCAAGCTTGAATGCTTCGGTTAAGGCGTCGTTTACGGCGCGGGCTGTTTTTAGCTTGAAGATGCTTTGCGCGTAGAAGTCAGGCATCGACGAGACCAAGATGATCTGGTGGTTCTGCAGCGCCTTCATGAGGTAGAGTGCTTTATGCCCGCCCATTACGAAGCGGTGGCGGACCTCTTTCTCGGCTGCTTTAACGTCTGGGAGCTTTGTCATCCAGTCGTAGAAAACTTGGTTGCCGTGTCCTTCAAGGCATTCGGCGACGAGGATGATTACTCCGCCGCGTTTAACCGCGTCTAGTGCGTTGTCGAGGCCTTTGTAGGCTTGGTAGAGGTTAATGTCTGATGGGTGACCACCTGCGCTGACCACGATGACTTCCGCCCGTCGGTCGACTGTGACTAGGTACATTTCGTCGTAGAGCTTCACGGCTTCGAGGAAGGCTGCTTCGAGGTCGCCTGCGAAGGCTTTGACGATTTCGCTCTTCTTGTTCTCTACCACGTTAACTATGAAGTCCACTTTGGCTAATCTTGCGGCTTCGGTCATGTCTATGTGCACGGGATTATTCTCCAAGTTGCCTGTGTGGGCATTTGGGTTGACCAGCATGGCGTGGTTGCGCTGTATTGTGTCCGCGCCGCAGACTGCCGGAAGCACGCTTTTCCTGCCGCCGCCATAGCCTGCGTAGTAGTGGTAGTTTACGTCACCCAGAAGAATGCGCACGTCTGCCTCCACGAAGATGCGGTTAACCATAACTTTATTGCCGTAGGTTTTAGTTGTACCGATGTTTACTAAGTCGGGGGCTGATGCGTTGTGGCTGACTACCTTGACGCGCTTTAGGGCTTCTTCGCCTAGGATCTCTGCGGCTTCTTGGGTTGTAGCTGGGCGGTGGGTTCCGCAGCCAAAAATTACTGTGACGTTTTCGTCTTTGACGCCTGCCGCATTCAACTCCGCCAGAACGGGCATTAGCATACGTTCGCTGGGGGCTTTGCGTGTGGCGTCATCTACAACGATTGCGACTTTAGATTCTGGCTTGGCGATTTCAACTAAGCGCTTTGAATTGATGGGTTCTTTGAGTGCACGTTCAACTTCTGCTTTCTGGTCAGCGGCGCCTGCTCTGTCTTTAGGTTCAATCGACCCCAAAAGGTTTCGAGCTGGAATCCGCACACAAACGTCTGTTCTTCCGTAAGGTAACCAAACATCAACCATGCCAAGTCACGTACATTAGAATTTACACGGCGCCAGAAACTATTAAGCCTTATCAAGATCAGGACAAAAAAGAGCGAGCTAAAAGGCATTTTGGAAAGTGGATTGTTTGCTGAGTGTCTTTGCTGCCTTTTTGCCGCTGGGGCCTGTGGTTTGTGCTTTCTGTGGGCCATCCCGTTGGGCTGCGGGCGGTACAAGACGGCTTATCTTTTCAGGATGGTATTAGTAAGGCGATACTTCTTTAAAACCACCCCGCATACTAGATCAATAGGAAACAAGTTATGTCCATCCAGAAAACCCCAGAGCACAACACCATCTTCTTCACGTGGCTCAACAGCTACAGTTGCGTCCTACTAAAAACACCCAGCAAAACCATCCTCGTAGACCCCGTAGATGTAAAAGTAAAAGACTTCCCAACGTTGGACGCAATACTAATCACGCACGAGCACTACGACCACCTCGATGTACCACTCGTAGCATCCATCCAGAAAAACACCGACTGCGAAGTCATCGCCGACCAAGCATCCACCCCCAAACTCCAGCCAAGCATCCCAGCAGGCAAACTCCATGAAATCCGACCAGGCATGAAGATCGCGCTCGGACAAGTCACCCTAAAAGCCCAGAAATCCAACCACCCGCCAGCCAAAGCCCCCAACACTTACCTCATCACAACTGAGGACAACATAGAAGTCTTCCACACATCCGACAGCAACCCATACCCCGAAATGGGCACAATGGGCCAAAACCAGAAGATCGACATCGTCTTCTGCACAGTCGGAGTAGCCCCAGGCGCAACACCAGAAACCGGCGCAGAAATCGCATGGTTAACCAAACCCGGATTAGCGGTTCCTTACCATACTGGTTCAGTAGAGCAGCAGAAGCGTTTTGAGGAAATCGTCAAAAAGAAGCTGAAAAGAACGGCATGCTTGATTCCTGAACAGAAAATAATCTATCAGGTTACTAAGAGGGAAGACAAATGAATACCGAGAAAGTAGCGCTAGAAAAAAAGGACAGGATGGCAAACATCCTTTTCAAAATTGACGCCGTAAAATTCGGCGTATTCGAGCTTTCAAGCGGAAAACAAAGTCCCTACTACATCGATTTAAGGGTGATTCCAAGCTTCCCCGATGCCTTCCGCGAAATCTGCGACACGTACGCAGAACAAATCCAAAACGAAATCGGCCTGTCAAACTTTGACCGCATCGCCGGCGTCCCAATCGCAGGCATCCCATTCGCCAGCCAAATCGCATACAACCTCAAAAAACCGTTCCTCTACGTCCGAAAAAACATCAAGCACCATGGACGAGAACGCAGAGTCGAAGGCATACTCGTTTCAGGAGACAAAGTGCTCTTAATCGACGACTTACTAACCACAGGCTTAACACTCAAAGAAGCCGCCGAAGCCACACGCGCCGAAGGCGGAATCGTAACCGACGCCATCGTCTTTCTAGACCGCGAAGAAGGCGGCAAACAAATCTTAGAGCAAGCAGGCGTAAAACTACATCCACTGCTGAAAATCAGCGAAGTAGCACACACACTATACGAGTTAGGCGCAATAGACAAAGAATCACTAAGAACAATCCTAAAACAAATAAAAAAAGCATAGGTCTACTCGTAGTAGATCAAATTGGCTTCTTCCAGAAGCACCTGTAGCTTCTCCACCGCATCATAAGAATCAGGCTCCTTCTTTGCACCCGTACACACAAGTTTGCCGCTAGCAAAAAGCAGAATAACCACTTTAGGCTCCTCCATACGATAAATTAAACCTGGAAACTGCTCCGGCTCATACATAGCACGCCCCAGCGAGTAAGCAGCTTTTTCAAGATCAATCATGCCGCCGAGTCCGCCGGAAGCAACTATATTCTGTATTTTAACGTCGGGTTTACCGATAATGATTATGCCGCCTTTCTTTAGCTCTTTAATGACTTTAAGCACCGCACGTTTTGCTTCCTTCTCTGACTTAGCACCTGTGCAAACCATCTTACCTGAACTGAAAATCAACGTTGCAGTCTTAGGCCGCTTAAGCCTAAAAACTAACCCCGGGAACTGTTCAGGACGATACTCAACGCCCGGATAACCTTTAACAACCGAGTTCAGGTCAACCTTCTGATTAAGCGTGGCGGAAGCAACCACGTTTTCGATGCTTACCTGAGCTTTAGTTTTAGGCAATCCAGTCTCCTCTTGCTATACGCCCTTGAATAGTCACCTATTGAAAGCTTTATTTATAAATACATCTATACCGCGATAGATGCCTCTTTTTGTTCTCCACCAACGGTTTGCTTAGCAGATTTAGGCTTTATCGCTGGTAAAACAAACTCCGCTATCACTAGGATCATGATTACAGCGACCACGATTGGCAGAGCCCAGTAAGTATTCCGCATAAGCAGGGTAGTCCAGCCCACATATGGAACACGCATGACTACTCTTCCCAAAATTTGCTCCTCTGTCACGCCTTGCCCTGTATTCCAAAATGTGTACGAGTCGTACTCTGTGGATGTGATGCTTGCGGGCCAATGGTGGCCGTTGCCGTCGCCTTTTGTTTGGAAATAATATGTTCCGTTGACTTCGTATCTTGCCACTATACGATGCACAATCGGAGTGGCTCCCAAGTTGACTTCCAATTCAGGATTGCGGTAGACTATTATGTCACTGTTTGGGTAGTTAACGTTGTATTCCTCAACATTATCTAATCTCTGAATGATGATTAAGTCGCCGATGTGTAGAGTTTGGGTAAATACATCTGACAAGCCATCGCATCTACCTGCCGCTATACACATGCTGCCGCTTTCAACAACCCGTATCGGCGTATCAGTGCCTAAAGCAAGACCTAGAACGAAGTATCCGCCTAAAACGATCACTATGACTAGGCCGATTGCGATTAGGGTTTTAACAAACTCGCTGTTTAGGATACGTTTAGGTTTGCTAGCCACAGTTACCGTTCTCCTAATAAGGTAGGGTGACTGCCGGGATGGTTTTAAAACTACCGATAGGAAAAAGAAAAATAGCGAGTGCACTCTATTCTGGCACTACTATTAGTTGACTAAATTTTGCTCTTGCTTAATACTTCGCGGAATACGTTGCCGCATTTGGAGCATTCGTACAGGCCGATTTCTAGTTGCATGCGTTTTCCTGTTTTGTCTGGGCGGCCTGCCATTTTCCATGTCTTCTTTGCTGTTTTTACTTCAGTTCCACATTTTGGACATTTTGCCATTTGTTAGATTTCCTCCGTATTATCGCTTTGATGCCATTCGCCTTATTGGATAAAAAAGTTTCCATTGAATTCAAATACATATTTTATTGTACAACATGCAGTTTAGACATAAACATGTTTAAGGCATGGCAAACTGGTTTTGTAAATGTAGAAACACTCTATTCAGTACATGAATAATCATCAAGAACAACACCAATAAAACAGGTATACACCACATAAATGCAAAACCGAAGATTTAACCTGTTAATTACAGGTTGAAGCCGCAACATTTTTTATTGCAAAAACAAAGCTATCATCTAATCAACCTGAAGGTTAATTTATATTGCAAGCCGCTTCTGAGAATGCTTTTGAAATACTCGTAAAGCCTATACGAAAGCTAATTGAACAGAGAGGATTCACCAAACCCACAGAACCACAGGAAAAAGTAATCCCTAAAATCCTAGAAGGAAAAAACGTTCTCTTAATCTCTCCTACAGCAACAGGGAAAACCGAAGCAGCATTCCTGCCGGTTCTAAGCATGCTACTCCAGCAGCCTAAAACACCCGGCATAAAAGTCCTCTACATCACACCTCTGCGTGCATTAAACCGGGACATGCTAGAGCGGATGCAGTGGTGGTGCAACAACCTCGACATCAAACTCGCCGTACGACATGGGGACACCGAACAGAAGGAACGCACAAGACAAAGCCAGTGCCCACCAGACATATTAATCACCACGCCCGAAACACTTCAGGCAATACTTTCCGGGTGGCTTCTGCGGCAGCATCTTCAGGCCCTCAAGTGGGTAGTAATCGACGAAGTACACGAGTTATCCGACAGCAAAAGAGGCAGCCAACTCGCGTTAGCCTTGGAACGCGTAAGAGGTTTAATTGGGCGGGACTTTCAGATGGTTGGTTTATCGGCGACGGTTGGTAGCCCAGAAAAAGTCGCACAGTTCCTCGTCGGCAACCAGAGGCAGGTTGAAATCGTCAGGGTCTCAGTTGCAAAGATGGTTAATCTGAAGGTGATTTATCCTAAACCAACCGAGGAGGATGTGAGGTTTGCGGGCAAAATCTATACGCATCCAGAAGTCGCCGCTCGACTGCGAATTATCCGTGACTACATGACCAAACGCAAATCTGTTCTTCTCTTCACTAACACGCGATCGGTTTCAGAGGTTTTAGCTTCGCGTTTCAAAGTATGGGACGTAGATTTCCCAATCTCAATCCACCATGGTTCACTTGCGAAGCCTTCACGTATAGCAGCCGAAGCAGGGCTCAAACGCGGTGACCTCAAAGGTTTAATCGCGACAAGTAGCCTCGAACTCGGCATAGATGTCGGCCACATCGACTTCGTAATCCAATATATGAGTCCACGTCAAGTTTCAAGGCTTATTCAGCGTGTCGGTAGGGCAGGCCACACGTACGGTAACCTCTCAGAAGGCTTAATCATAGGCATGGACTCCGATGACACACTAGAAGCTCTCGTGATCGCACGCAGAGCCTTAAACGAGCAGCTTGAGCCAATCACTATACCAGACAAACCCTATGATGTCTTGACACATCAAGTCGCCGGATTACTGCTTAAAAATAGGCGCTTAACATTCCAAGAAATTCTTGATACCTGCAAAAAAGCGACGCCTTTCGAGAACCTCACCCTCGCCGACGTTGAGAAAGTTATCAAGTACATGCATGAACGCTTTCCAAGGTTAGCGTGGGCAAGCCTTGAGGATCAAGTTGTGCTAAAACCGCAGCGCACTAAAGCCCTCTTTGAATACTACTTCGACAACCTCTCTATGATCCCAGTGGAAAAGCAGTTTCTTGTCATAGACGAGTCAGCAGATTCCTCAATCGGTGTCTTAGATGAAGCGTTTATGGCTGAGTACGGCAAACCCGGAACCAAATTCATCATACGTGGAAGCCCATGGCAGATTATTCACGCCACCGAAGACAAAGTGTACGTGCGGCCAGTTGATGACCCCACAGGTTCTATTCCTAGCTGGATCGGCGAGGAAATCCCCGTGCCATACGAGATTGCGCAGGAGCTGGCAGAAATACGAGGTTTCGTCGAGGACGAGAACCAGCGTGGCTGTACACCAGAGGAAATCAGTCGCGAATTATCAGAAAAGTACCCAGCAAGCCCAGAAAACATCCTGCATGCTTTGGTCGAGACCTTGGAGCAGGTGCACAGCGGCTTCCCGGTGCCCACACCCAAACGCATCGTTGTAGAGGACTGGACAGAATTCATAATTATACACTCGAACTTTGGCTCGAACACTAATCGCGCGTTGGCGCAGTTGCTCGGTCAAGTATTATCAGATAAGCTGGGAAGAGGCATCGTGGTACAGCATGATCCATACAGGATATTCGTTCAGACTATGGGTGCAATGAGCGCTGAGCGGCTGGTTGAAGTGTTAAAAGAGATCAAGGATATGCCAGAGCAGGCCATCAGAAGCACCTTAACGTTATCTACTGTCAAAACTGGCCTGTTTAAGCGCAGAGTCATCCAAGTTGCGAGACGCTTCGGCGCACTCAAGAAGTGGGCGGACTTCAGCAACGTCAGCTTGCAGAAGCTCATCAGCAGCTTTGAGGGAACACCGATCTACGAGGAAGGCCTCAAAGAGGTTTTTAGCAAAGACTTGGACGCTGACGGACTGGTTATGGTCCTTAGAAGGCTACGCGAGGGTGAAGTCAGGCTTCAAGTGGTTGAGACAGGTGGTAATGCAACCCCTGTGGCGCGTGTTGGCATCGAGCGTGTTAGTATGAAAACTGATTTGATTCCGCCGGAGCAGATGCGTGCAGTGCTCGTTGAATCAGCGAAGGCGCGGCTGCTCAACGAGACAGGCAACTTTGTATGTACCAGCTGCTGGGACTACATGGAGATGATCAGAATCAAGGACCTGCCGGATAAGCTGAAGTGTCCACGTTGTGGCTCAAATGCGATCGGAATGCTTAAAGTTGAGGAGGAAAAAGCCGCTGGATTGCTTGATAAGAAGGGCGAGAATCTGGCGAAGGACGAGGAGAAGATGCAGACAATGGCTAAGAAAACCGCCTGTTTGGTTGAGAAGTACGGTAAGGCTGCGGCTGTTGGTTTGAGCGCTCGGCATGTTAGTATTGCTGACATCGGCGAAGTTCTAGAAAAGGAGCCTAAACTTTCGGATAGGTTCTACGAGCTTGTTTTGGAGGCGGAACGTAAGGTTCTCAACAGGCGTTTCCATGCTAACAAGCCGTAATCTCATTTTTCTCATGCTTATTTTTTCGTTTTGCGGCGAAAACAGCGATGAACTCCACAGCGGTTAAGGCGGCGACTGCGACTATTGGAAGCCAATCGTAAGCGTACATGTCGCCAACTGAGCCGTTAACCCTCTTTTCAAGAAAGGTTAAAGCGATGTTGCTGTAGAAGAAGAACGGCAGATTAAAAGCTGCAATTAATCCGATTGAGCAGATTAGGAACTTTTTGAGGTTTGCCCTGTTGTACCAGAGGAGTATTGGGATAGCCAGCAATGTTACTCTTGGATCAAAAGAGGACAATGCCACCAGAAATGCGGAATGCCAGGGCTTTTTTATGAAGGCAAAGTAGATTGCTGCGGCTATGAGTGCTGTCTGGATTACATGCGCGTTTGCCAGTGCGTAACCCCAGTAGTAGCCTTGGAAGAGGTACATTAAGCCAAAATGGTTCAAGTCGGCTACTGGCAATAGCAGGACCACGACGATAGCGATGGAGCCTAAAAGTAGCGGTTTGCCTTGAAGCAGCTTATAGAGTAGAAATGCAAGCGCAAAGATCGAGATTAACTGTATGAAGTCGAAGACGTTTAGGGCGGTCTGGTAATCTAATGTCAGAAGGGGCGAGAAGAAGACTAGAAAAGACGGTGGATACATGAATGTCTGTGGTTTAGGTAAAATCACGTAGTCCCCTTGGATGTAGTCGCCTGAGTAGTAGATGGCGGTGGGGTTCTGGATTAGTCGCCATGCGCCGATGTAGTAGGCTGAGAAGTCAGCTGCGTAGGTTGAGTCTAGCTGCTTGAACGTGCGGGGGTAAGCTTCGATGAAGGTGGCGACGTTTAATGCCAACGCTACTATGATGACTGCAGCAAGTGCTTTTTTCTTGTTTTCCGCTAACACTTAGTTCTTCTCTAGATAAGTACTGTCTACAAAATCATTTTAGACTTTTGATGGTATCAAAAATACAGCATCTTTTTAGCCTAGAACTTTCTATTTTAACTTGTTTGCTTGTTATGTAATAGGAGTTATAGCGTGTGGAGATAAGCCGAAAAAACCTACGCAACGAAGTTCTGGAACGCATAAAATTCGTCCGCACCTGCGTCATGGCGAGGGAACTATGCCTACTCGTACGCACCAACAGGGCAGTTCTGGAGCCAAAAGACGTAGAGGACATATGTATGCATATAAGCGGACTCTGCAAAGAAGAAGGCTGCAGCGAACCAAGCGAGCTCTGCACCAAAGCGGCTGCGGCAATCGGAAGCGGAGACGAAGAAAAATATCTGGATCTCTGCGCTCAGAGCTGCGTCAAATGCGGCGAAGCAAAGCGTCCACAGCGCCCCAAAAACGATGCCTACGTATCATAGCGAGCAGAGAAGCATTCTGAGGTAGATTGGTATGTTTATCGCTCCGTTTGTTCCAAGTCCATCGCTTGTAGTAGCATACATGCTTAAGCTTGCAGATTTGAAGTCAGGTGAAGTCCTTTTTGACATGGGAGCGGGCGACGGCAGAACGGTGATTATGGCGGCGAAAGCGTTTGGCGCACGTGGCGTCGGTATCGAGTTGCGGGAGGACTTGGCGAAGAAGGCGATGGGTTCAATCCACGAGAGCGGTTTGGATGACCGCGTGACGATCGTTAACGATGACATGTTTAACGTTAACTTGACTGCGGCGGATGTGGTTTACCTGTATTTGACGACGAGCGCCAATGAGAAGATCAAGCCTAAGCTGGAACGCGACCTTAAAAAGGGCGCACGAGTCGTCAGCCACGATTACGAAGTAGTCGGCTGGCATCCCGAGAAGATAGAGACCTTCTGCGAAAACCCGCAACTGGGGTATCCTTCGCATACGATTTACCTATACAGAAAAACCTGAACGGCAGGTTTGGCTTCTGGTCGACTGCGGTTTTTTTTATAGCCCCCTTATTTATAGGCTCAACGTTTGCTGAGAGAAGAAGCTGAGAAACACGCGATTGCTGATTGCCTACTGCGAAGTTTACATGATTGCTGCATGGACACGATTTTTTTCTTATATCTGTTTCTGGGGTATACGCTTTTTGGGGTTTGGATGCGTCTGTTGCTCTCAAGCTACCTCCCTCCCCTTATAAAAAGCGCCAATTTAAGACCTACCCGTCTCAGAGTGAGGCCCTCTCCCTATCAAATGCTTAGAGATCCTTTCTACAGGTTGCTGCATGGCTATCCTACTAGAGCAAATAGGCAAATAGCCACGTAGAGCATCGCTGATTTACGCTGATTTACGGGGACAGATTTTAATTCATCCGAACTAATGATTGCTCATATGTGGCGGCTAGGAACTTTCTTTCATGAGATGGCTTACGGTTTACTATCCGTATTCATCCCAATGTACATCGTCACATCGGCTGCGCTTGGCGGTTTAGGGGGAAGCTTATTCGACTTAGGCTTGATCACTGCCCTCTCCGTTGTATTCACGATTCCTGCCGCTTACTTCTGGGGCTGGATATGCGACCGAATACGCCGCTATAAAATCTTCATCCTGCTGTCTTTTCTTTCCTCGGCGGTGATACTGTTCCTGTTAACGTTTTCTTTTGCACAGAACTTGGCTGTGTTTGCTGCGCTCTACATTCTGATGAGTGTTCTGCACATAGCTCATGAATCGCCGAAAAACGTCTTAGTGGCAGAGAACTATTCACATGATCAGTGGGGTAGAGCATACGCCGTATATGAAGGGGTAACCGAAATAGGGCTAATAATCGGTTTAGGCATAGGCTTCTTCACTTTCAGCGCGTCAATCAGCTTCGGCATAAACGCAATACACTCGTTCTATGTCTGCAGCATCCTTAGCTTCATCGCCTTTTTGCTGTCATTGTTCTTCATCGCTGATCCGTTAGTGAATTTTGAGCGCCGCTTGGTAGGCATGGAAAACAAGCTTAACTTCGTCAATAGCGGCTTTCAAACCTTGTCTAAAATGTGGCGCGGTAACATGGATATATCAGGTTTCAAGCAGACTCGCTTCTTAGGCTTCGGTTTGGCAATACTGTTCTTCACATTGGCAACAAGCGTATTCTTTACGCCACTTCCCGTATTCTTCACCGACTACTTAGGATTAGAACCTAGCTTAGTCTTCATAGTCTACGTGCTATGCTCAGTCGGAGCAACTTCTGGGTATTTTTACGTTCGGAACAGGGCTTTTGGGGGTAATGTGAAAAGCCGAATAAGCCGAATGATACTGCTTCGAAGTCTGCTGGTTTTCTTGACTGTTGTGGTTGTGAGTTTATCATTTAACGCCCTGGCGCTTTCTGGGTTGATGCTGATCGGTTTAGGCTTCGCATTCGCGGTTTACTCTATTCTGATGCTCTGTAACTCGATGGCTCTTGTACCCCAAGGAAAAACAGGCATAATCGACGTATTAGCTAGTTTAGGCACTGCAACTGGATCCTTCTTAGGCCCATTTCTAGCCGGTGTTATCGGTTATTTGCCGGCGTTTCTGATTGCAAGCACTCTTTTCCTTGTGGCCTTCGTCTGCATAAAGCTCCTATCGTAAACGCTGAAATATAGTTTTTTTAAGCAAAAACTTAATCCGCGATCCCCCATTTTCTCAACTGACTTCAATGCAATACGTCCCTTGGCGAAACGTTAACAGTTGGCAATGCAAAGCATGTGGTTACTGCTGTAAACTCTATTCGGTAGTGCTGAACTTCGGTGAATACCTGCGTCTGACTCAAACGTACGGACAAGGCGCCGCAGAGTCTGATTTGAGCCGCTTCTACATCAAGCGCCACAGCAACGGCGACTGCGCATTTCTAGGCTGTAAATCGCTGAAGTACTACTGCGGGTTGCAGGCGACAAAGCCTGAGGCATGCAAAATCTGGCCATTTAAAGTGGCGGCCGAACCCAAGTATGGCGATGAGGACTTAGCAGCTTTCAATTATGATGGAAAAGAGGTTTACATCTACGTCGATAACATGTGTAGTGGGGTACGGTATGGCAAGCCGACTTGGGAGTTTCAGAACCAGACGATTAAAGAGTTTGTCGAAATCGCGCTTGGCACACGGGAGTTTCAGCATCACGCAACTGGGCGCATTGGGTTTGAATGGCGGAAATAAATTTTAGGTCTATATTTCAGAAAACAACGATATCCAGCAAAAATTGGCAGTAACTTCATAAATCTGAAACCACTTTTAAGCACAAACACTTCCGCTAGAAGGCAACTATATGTCTAAACCAAAAGTCGGTGTTTCAATGCTCTACAGCCTAGGCGAACCATACAACCGCATGGTTAAACGCCTAGCAACAATGGAAACAAAATACATAGAGATACTTGACGACGGCACCTATGACCTCAATAAGTCTCGAGTAGCGCAGCTAAAGGAAGCCGCCAAATCCTTAGATCTCACCTATAGCGTGCATGCACCGTTTGTGGATATAAACATCGGTTCACCCGCCAAGCCCATGCTCGCCGCCGGCTTAAAACGCCTCAAACAATCCCTAGCCAATGCTAACGAACTTGACGCGAAGATGTGGACTTTCCACCCGGCACAGTTCACGGGTATCAGCGCCTTCTACCCTGATGGACTCTTCAAGCAGTCGTTCGAGAGTATAAAGGAGCTGTATGCCGTCGCGGAGGATTACGGCGTCAATGTGGCGCTTGAGAATCTGCCCTCACAGTATGGTTATTTGATGAGTAAACCCGAGGAGTTCCAGCGGCTCTACAAAGAAACCAACCTGCCCATAGGCATCACGTTGGATTTGGGCCATGCGCATCTTGACCGTCAGATTCAGCCCTTCTTTGACCAGTTAGCCGACAAAATAGTGCATATCCACGCCAGCAACAACTACGGCAAGCAGGACGACCACAACGGAGTAGAAGACGGCAACATAGATTACAGCCAGTTTGTTGAGAATCTGCGAAGAATCGGCTACGACAAATGGGTTATGGTTGAATCCATAAAGAAGGTGCCTGAGAGCATAGCCAAGCTAAAGCAGATTCTTGCTTAGAGGTAACTCTATTTCTAAGAAGTCCTCTGCGAGCACCGTGTTGGGAAAAACCTTTTTTGCCTGCTCCAGCAGCGGTGTAGCGTCGGGATATCTTGCGCTAATATGCGATAGGGCTAGCTGCTTTGCATTCGCTGATTTCGCTTGCCCCGCAGCCTGAGTTGGGGTCGAGTGCCCGTCAACATCTGCTTTTTGCGTCAATGAATCGTCGAATGTGCAGTCGTGGATAACTAAGTCAGCGTCTTTTGCAAAATCCGCGAAGGCGTCGAAGGGTTTGGTGTCACCGGTGTAGACGATTTTTCTGCCAGACCGCAATGGGCCCATAACATCGGTTGGTTTCACGGTGTTGCCGTTGGGGGCGATGACTTCTTTGCCGCTCTGCAGCTTAGACCACAGTTCCCCCTGTGGGATGCCGAGTGCTTTGGCTTTATCCGGGTAGAATCTGCCGGGGCGTGGGTGCTCGGTGAAGGCGAAGCAGTAACTTTCAACTGCATGGTTTGATTTGACGGCGGCTAAATGGTATTCGCCTTGCTCAATAATTGGGCCTTCGCCGGTGATTTCTATGATTTCAAGGGGGTAGTTGACGCCGAAGTGCAGGGTTTCCGCTGTGCATTCGAGGAATTTTTTGATACCAATGGGGCCATAAACCTGTAGGGGTTCTTTGCGCTCCATGAGTGCCATGGTTTGCAGCAGGCCTGGTAAGCCTAGTACGTGGTCGCCGTGTAGGTGGCTAATGAAGATTTTCATTTTGCGGTGGAAACTTACTTTGGCTCCCATCATCTGGTGCTGGACGTTTTCGCCGCAGTCGAACATCCACTGTTCCTTCGGGCATTGCACGACTACACATGGTAGGCTGCGTTTCATGGTGGGTACGCTGCCGCTTGTTCCTAGGAATACTATTCGAATGCTCATGGCTGTGCACTTGTGTATTGGTTAGCTCTTTTGTCTTATTTTAATGATATTTTCTTTGTTGTTTGCTTTTTGCGTTTACTACTTTTTAGTATCTGGATAGTTCAATTTCTGGTGATTGTTATTAGGGGGTATATAAGGAAAAACGGTTGGTTGCAGTTTTATTACTAAAGGCTTATAACTAAAACTAGTGGAATAACTAATCAGGTAAGCGTTTCTTCTGCAAAAGGACGCATGCCTTAAAATATTTAAGGAAAATAAAAAGATGAATACTAGAAAAAATCTTGTATGGGCACTAGTCGCTATCCTTGCAATATCAATCGTAGTATCATTACCTCTGATAAGCATTGAAGTAGACGCAGCAGTAACACAGAAGACCTATGCAATTTCTGACGCTATCCCTCGCACAGTCGGAATGGGCGAGCAAGTTTTGCTCAAATGCGGTATCACTGAAGCATTAGCATCACAAGCATACGGATGGACCGGTATCACAATAACCGTCGTTAAACCAGACGGCGCAACCCAGACACTTGGACCATTCACCACTGACTCTACTGGCTCAACCTACACACTCTATACACCAGACCAAATGGGTGTATACAACATTACAACTAATTTCCCACAGCAGGAAATGCCAGTAAACACCATGGCAGTTGAAAGAGGCGCAATGATCGCTAAAGGCACCATTATGCTAGCAAGCACAGAAAAAAGCTCCTTCACCGTAACCCAAGAGGCATCGCCACAGTATCCGGGTCATGC
The DNA here is from genome assembly GCA_012515445.1 of Candidatus Bathyarchaeota archaeon. GTDB lineage: Archaea > Thermoproteota > Bathyarchaeia > Bathyarchaeales > Bathycorpusculaceae > Bathycorpusculum. The sequence goes on from JAAYYI010000055.1 coordinate 92,472, forward strand.
TCTGCCAACTGAGTATTGGAGTCGTCCAATCGACCCACAGCTCAGAGAATGGTACAGCGTCTCAGGCAACTGGGTAGCAAGACCAGATAACTCCGTTGTAGAATATAATGACAATGCACCGGACACAGCACACGTACTATGGGCTAATCCATTGACAACTGGCGGTATGGCTGGCGGCTTAATCGCTGGTGTACCTGTTGCATCAGAAACAGGCGACGCATATGAAGGCAAATTCCCAGGCTCAGTTATACTGAACGGCGTACTATACTACCAAAGAACAGACACTAGAAGGGAAACAGCACCGGCAATTATGGCAATCGACTTACACACAGGCGAAGAATGGATGTTCAGAAACAACACCGTTCTATCCTTCGGCCAAGTATTCTACTTTGACAGCTACAACTTCGACGGCGTATTCACATACGTCTGGTCAGTCTCTGGCAGCACTTGGACAGCATATGATCCATTCACCGGCAACCAACAGATGCAAATCACCAACGTACCCTCCGGCACAAGAGTCTACGGGCCACACGGCGAAATCTTGATCTACCAAATTAACTATAACGCAGGCTGGATGGCACTCTGGAACTCAACAGATGCAGGTCTACAAAACGCAGTTATCGGAACACCTGACTATGGCAGCTGGGGAAACACTGCACACGGAACATCACTGCAGAACAAGGGACTAAACGGCACCAACCCACGATGCTACACATGGAACGTTACAATACCCAAGGGCTTATCGGCAACTGGAACAAAAATCTATGTTGATGACAGAGTAGTTGGCTTATTTGTCAATCAAAGCAGAGTACGCGTTTGGGCACTTAACACTGCAAACCTGAACTCAGCATCTACACAGGCATCAGTACTCTATGACCAATCGTGGACTCCACCATCAGAATGGATAGAGGGCACAAACACAATGGCATACACAGGTGCATCCAACTGGGTAACAGACCCAACATACGGTGACGGTGTTATTGCAGTATGGGATAAAGAACTAAGAACCCACTACGGCTTTAGCGTAACCACCGGAAAATACCTCTGGGAAACTGACTCAGAACACTACCTCGACTCTTACGGTTGGGGCTCTATGGAGCACACTTGGTACTTTGCCTATGGCAAACTGTTCTCTATCGGTGTCGGCGGTATTCTATATGCCTATGACCTAAAGACAGGCAACACTGAATGGACTTACGCCCTCAACGATGCGTACGGCGAGCCAATCACCGGCGAAAACTGGTGGGGATGGATCGACCTAATCGCTGACGGCAAAGTCTACGTTGGCACACTTGAGCACTCAGCAGAAAACCCGCTACCAAGAGGAGCACCATACGCTGCAGTCAACGCATCTAACGGCGCAGAAATCTGGCGAGTCAACGGCATGTTCCGAGAAACCAGATGGGGCGGAAACGGCATCATCGGAGACAGCATCATCGCAACCATGGACACCTACGACCAACGCGTCTACGCAATCGGAAAAGGACCCTCACAAACAACAGTTTCAGCACCTGACCTAGCAGTAAACGGCGGCGACCCAGTACTAATCACTGGATCAGTAATCGACATCTCACCAGGCACAGCAACAGCAGAAATCAAAATGCGCTTCCCCAACGGAGTACCAGCAGTATCTGATCCAAGCCAAAGCCAATGGATGCTATACGTCTACAAACAATTCGAATGCCCAACCAACGCAACCGGAGTAGAAGTAATCCTATCCGTAATCGACGCAAACGGCAACTACAGAGCAATCGGTACAACAACCGCTGACATAAACGGCAAATTCAGCTATGCATGGCAACCAGACATAGCCGGTAAATACACAGTATTCGCAACCTTCGCAGGATCAGACGCATACTACAGCTCAACAGGCCAAGACGCATTCCTAGTCAAAGAAGCTCCAGCAGCAACCACAGAGCCAACAGCGCAACCACAATCAATCACTGACGCCTACTTTGTACCAGCAGTCGCAGTCATACTAGTCGTACTAGTCGTCGGCATCGGCTTAATCCTGATGGCGCTACGCAAAAAACCATAAAACCACAAAAACCAACAATCTTCCTTTTTCCTTTTTTTGTTAGAGAAATGCAGAATGGGGCTGAGAGGGTCTCCGAATTTGGATTTACGATGATTGCAGGGCATCGTAATCACATTACATCTCTCTTTCTTCTGATAGGATCGGGGGCCTCAGCTAACCCAACTCTGCGTTAACGTCTTCTCTCATACACGACTATCTCGCGAGTTAAGGTTGCATGAATGTACACTTGGTGGCTCTCAAGCGCTACGAACCCTAACTCGCCGACGAAGACAGATATTTCATCTGACATACGCGTAACTTTCCCCGCGCTGTCCGGACTGATAGGCATAGCAATGCAGATACGTTGCCCAACGCCGAGTAGCACCGCAGAAGCCGCCAAAACATCCTTCACCAGCTGTTTTGTGGTGGATTTCAGGGTGCTGGATGAGCGGCCATAAGGCGGGTCAGTTACGATGGCGTCAACTTTCCAGAGAGGTATCCTGCGTGAATCCGCATGTAGCAGCCCCTCTGCTCGTATGCCAAAGTGCTCAAGGTTCTTTTTTGTGCCAGCTACCATGCGGCGCTGGGCGTCGATGCCCACTGCCCTGCAGCCGATGAATGTCGCCTCGATCAGTGAGGTGCCTGTGCCGCAGAATGGGTCAAGCAGTACTGACTCGGCTTTTGCATGTGCCAAGTTAACCATGCAGCGTGCCATTTTTGAGGGCATTGCGGATGGGTGGAAGAATGGTTTCTTGCGGGGGCGCCTCTCGGAGAAGGTTTTGCTTGTGATGTCTGTTAGTTTTAGACCTATAATCAGCTGGTTGTTTGTTATGATGCCGATTATGGTTTTATCAGGGTTTTTGAGGTTCACTTTAGCGCCGGGGGTTTGCCTAAGAATTTGGCCGCCGAGTTTAATTTCAAGGGTCATGGTGTTGATTTCGGCGTCGGCGTAGTTTTTGATGCGGTTGATGCGTACAACGAAGGATTCGCCGGGTTGGATAACTTGGGTGAAATCTACTTTTGCTGCTGCGTCGGCGATGTCCTTGTAGGTTGCGTTTGAAACCATTAGTTCCTGTGCACAGACCCTTGTATATGCGGAGCGGACTGGTACAACTTTTACGCTTTCCAGCGGCGCTTCCAAGCGGAGAATTTGATCGAACTCGCAAACGTTACAGTAAGCGTAGCCTTCAGCTTCCAGAATCGCCTTGATTTCGGAGGCTGGAAGCGTGCCGTTCTCGCCTGAGAGTAAAAAGAAGAGTTTAGGCACTATACTGCGCCTTTTAGTGCTTCGCTAATTAGCGGTGCAAGCGAGACCTTGCTTACTGCGCCGGGAACGCTGTCTGTGCCGACGATTTCTTCTACGCCTGCGTCTAGGATGCGTTTCTCTGCGTCGCCGATTAAGAGGCCGTGTACGCAGCCGCAAAATATGTGTTTAGCGCCGTTTTCGCGAAGTATTTTTGCCGCGCCTACGATGGTGCCGCCGGTGCTGATGATGTCGTCTAGGATGATTACGTTTTGGTCTTTAACGTTTAGGCCCTCTGCGGTTTGGACGGTTTGGCCTGTGTAGCGGTCACGGGTCTTGTTGAGGTGGCCTGCGTCGCCGCCGAGCACCGCTTGTGCCTGCTTGGCGATGTACATTGCGCCCTTGTCTGGTGAGAGCGCGTAGGCGCCTTTGTAGCCTTTCTGGACAAAGTAGTCTGCGATGAGTGGGATGGCGCTTACGGTTCTGGCTGGCATAGGGAACTGCTTAAGTGACATTTCGGAGTGGAGGTTGACTGTGAGGAACTCGTCGATTCCTGCGGCTTTTAGCATGCGCGCGATGGTTTCGACGCCGATGCCTTCGCCTGATAGGAAGATTTTGTCTTGCCGCGCGTAGGCCATGTATGGGATTACCGCGGTGACTTTTGTTGCGCCCGCACGTTTAGCTGCGTCTGCTAAAAACGAGATTTGGAATAGTCTGCCGTCCTGCATTGGTGGGCAGGTGGTTTGGATGATTGCAACTTCATCGCCTTTGACGTCGCCGTCTAAGCGGACGTAGGATTCGCCGTCTGGGAAAATCTTTGCGACTACCGGAATGTTTGGGTATCCGGTTTGGGCTGATACTGCTTCAGCTAAGGGTTTGGATGCGGGGCCAGAGATAATCTTCAATGCTGTTTCCTCTTGCAGTTTAGGAATGCATATTGTGGTTTTAAGCGTTATCTCTGAAAAAAGCTGCATCACGCATTGTATGAAATTGTTGAAGAAGCTTCAATAAACCGGTCTGCAACATAACCCATTGAGTGCGCGATGAAGATTTTAGATGTAATGAAGGTTATGCAGGATGCTTACCGCCAAGCAGATCAGGCTTTCCACAAATGTGACTATCAGGGCTCCGTTGATAGCTACCGAAAGGCGCTTAAGCTCTGCGAGTCGCTACCCGCCGAGCAGGAGTTTGACAGAGGCCGCTTTGAAGCTTCATGCTACGCCGGCTTATCAGGCGCACTGGGCCGACTGGAGAAGCACATGGAAAGCTTTGCGGCGGCAAACATGGCGCTTGCCTTTTACGATCAATGCGGCGACAAATACCTTGCTGACACGGGCAGGTGGTTGATGGCTCAGGTAAATCAGGGCGCTGCGTTGGCCGCATTGGGCTGTTTTCCAGCAGCGATTGAGGCGCTTCAGCGGGCTAAGCAACTCTTCACCGATAAAGCACTTGACCCAGCCAAGAATGCCGAGTGGCTAAAAATGGTTGACGGCAACATAGCGGCTATAACTGCACAGATGGAAAAGAAGAAGCAGTAAGCTAAGTTTTTAACCGTTGCCGAACAGTGGTAAACACCAAAGTGAACCCATATGATTACTTGGCGCTTCATTCCCCTTTCAACTAATAATGCAGCAATGAACATGGCTATTGATGAGGCAATTTTACAGGCGCGTGCCGCCGACAAAGTGCCCAACACCCTTCGGTTATACCGCTGGCAACCCTCAGCCGTCACAGTCGGACGCAACCAGAACCCCGAAGAGCAAGTCTATCTTGAAAACGCAGAGAAGCTGGGCGTGGACGTAGTGCGCAGGCTAAGCGGCGGCGGAACCGTCTACCATGACTACGAAGGCGAAGTAACCTACGCCATAATCGCCAGAACCGCCGACTTAGGCAACGCCGATGTCACTACAGTTTATAATAAAATCTATATTTGCGTAAAAGACGGCCTTCGCATAATGGGCACAGGTTCGGACTTCAGTGCTGGCGACGCGAAGAACTGCCCAAACCTCACAATAAATGATAAAAAGATCAGCGGCAGCAGCCAAACAATCACCCGCGGCGTCGTCCTCCAACACGGGACACTGCTCCGCCGAGTGGATTATGAGCGGATGTTCCAGCTGCTCCAGCTTAAAGGCGCCAGCTGCAGCCAAGCCGCAGACATAGCTAAAGAAAAAATCACAAGCATCGAAGCCGAACTCGGGCACAGAATCAGCCTCGACACCGTCGCGTCAGCGCTCCAGCAGGGCTTCCGCATCATGCTCAAAGCACAGATGGAAGAAGGCGAACTAACAACAGAAGAAAAAGAGCTAGCAGCTAAACTCTACAAAGAAAAGTACCAGACAAAAGAGTGGAACCTAAGCGGAAAAACCGCTTAAGACTACTTTTTCTCTTTATGCCATCGGATGCCCTGAGCGGTGTCCTCAAGCACGATACCCATGGCTTTGAGCTGTGCGCGGATGGCGTCTGCTTCCTTCCAGTTCTTAGCTTTACGTGCTTCCTCACGCTTCTGAACCATAGCGTCGATGTCTGCGGACAGTGCCTCTTCAACTTCAACTTTGCCGATTACTCCGAGCACACCATCTATGCGCATCATCAACCCACCGATATCAGCTGCTTGCTCCTTACTAACTAGATTGGTATCAAGTAAAGCGTTCATTTCTCTGACAAAATCAAACACCGATGATAGCGCTACAGCGACGTTTAAGTCGTCGTCCATTGAGCCGCTAAAGCATGCTTCGAGTTTAGCGGTTAAGGTGGCGACTTTTTCCGTTGCGATTGTGCCTTCAGCCTCGTGGAGTCGCCTAACGAAGTTGCGTAGGCGCTCTACTGCGGCTTTAGCTGACTCTAAGCCTTCAAACGTGAAGTTGAACTGCTGGCGGTAATGCGTAGAGATGAGCAGGTAGCGGATCGTGATCGGGTCATAGCCCTTGGCGAGTAGGTCGCGGAGCGTGTAGAAGTTGCCAAAGCGTTTGCTCATCTTTTTGCCTTCGACTTGGAGATGCTCGTTATGCATCCAGTAGTTCACGAAGGTTTTGTCGGTTGCCGCTTCGGTTTGGGCGATTTCGTTTTCGTGGTGGGGGAACATATTGTCGACTCCGCCGCAGTGGATGTCAAAGGTTTCGCCGAGGTACTTCGTGCTCATAGCGGAGCATTCGATGTGCCATCCGGGTCGTCCTTTGCCAAGTTCGGTTTCCCAGTAAACATCGCCGTCTTCGGGTGTCCATGCCTTCCAGAGGGCGAAATCCTGTGCCTCTTCTTTGGCGTATTCATCTTGGTTGACGCGTGCACCGGCTTTGAGTTCGCCGACTTTAAGGTGGCTGAGTTTGCCGTAGTCTGGGAACTTAGCGACTGAGAAGTAGATTGAGCCGTCATCGCCCTTGTACGCCACGCCTTTTGAAAGGAGCTTTTTGATGATTTGGACCATTTCCGGGATGTGGTCGGTGGCTCTTGGGTACACGTCGGCTGGGGCGATGTTCAATGCCTTTATGTCCTCAAAGAATGCGGCTGCGTAGAAGTCCGTGTACTGGCGCAGAGGAATGCCCTGTTTCTGGCTGCCCTTAATGGTTTTGTCGTCGATATCGGTTAAGTTCATGACGTGGGTAACTTTGTAGCCCTTGTACTGTAGCCACCGTTTCAGTAGGTCCTCGAAGAGGAAAGCGCGGAAGTTGCCTATGTGGGCGTAATCGTAAACTGTTGGACCGCAAGTGTACATTTCAACCTGCCCCTCTTTGATGGGTGCGAAGGTTTCTTTTTTGCGACTTAGTGTGTTGAAAAGGCAAATCGGTTCGTTAGTAGTCACTTTCTCAGCTCAAGTAGAAGGTTTGGAGACGAAATTATTTAAGGTATATGTAGCAGCCGAGTTCTCTTCTTCTTTTAAGTACACTGGGTTATCTATAGCTTTTTGCCTATGTGCTCTATTTACATCCTAATATCCGAACTATGCATAACACCTATAGAGGGGGTACCTGCGCCTTTTACCGCTTAATATAGGCGTAGGAAGGTACCTTGAGAGCAACAAACGCCTATTCAGAAATCGTAGGTATCTTAGTTGATTTTAAAGTTGTATTATTAGTACACAACATCTATAACCAATTTTGGGCTAAGTCGTTGCTGGTATTTAGGAAGAAACCACATGAACCCCAAATTAGTCGTTACCGTTTTAGCAGTGGCATTAATCATCTCGGCAGCCGCCAACATCTACATCGGCGTGCAAACCTTCACGGTAAGCGTCGGAGGAGATCCATACAAGACCCGAGTAGACATGACCTCCGTGCTTTCAGAGGTTCAAGCTAAAGTAGACGAAGAACTAACATGCATTGGGCAAAGCCTAATCTACGCCGCCGAGCAGCTTAGCAGCGCAGGCTTAACGGGTGCACAGGTAGACGTAATCCTATCCGCGTTAGCCGCCAATAGCAGCTACATAATCGACGCTGGAACACAGGACATGAACTGCGTAATGGCTGCAATTCAGCCTTCAACCTACAGTGGTTCAATCGGCAAAAACGTCGGTGAACAGAAATGGCTAAACACTAACCCAGACGGCGCAATCACACCCACTATGACGCCAGTAATCCCGCTAATCGAGGACCTAACGGGCGTCGCCATGGCTGCACCAGTCTTTAACAGTAACAAGCAGCAGATTGGAACCGTCAGCGTCGTCTTCAACCCGCAGGAACTTCTCTCTGACGCAATCACCGCAGTAACAACCGACCCACAGTATGAATTCACCGCCATACAAACCAACGGCGCAATACTATTCGACTCCATGGGCGCAGAAGTCGGCACAAACCTCTTTGATGAAACCAGCAACACAGAGATCCTAACTGTAGGTAGCAAAATTGCGCAGACTTCATCGGGTTACAGCACATACAACATAAGCGAAAGCCTCCATAAGCAGTGTTACTGGACCACCATCAGCCAATACAGCCAAGATTGGCGACTGATAATCCACCACACAATCTAACCATCTTTTTCCTTTTTGCTTTACAGATAAACCTATTTTTCACGGCTAACTTTATGCTGAGCTGAGGAAAAGTATACAGTGAATAAAACCAAGACGTCAGCAATCATATTGGCAGTACTTGTAGTAGTCTCTTTATCTGTGAACGTTTACCTTGCCAGCCAAAACAGTACACTTAACAGTGAAAAAAGCGCCTACACGGCTAAAGTTGACATGGTTGCCACACTTGCAGAGGCGCAAACCAGCACCGACTCAGAGCTTCAGCGCATCGGCGAAAGCCTCATCTACGCCTCAAAGCAGCTCTCAACCTCTGGAATCAGCGGCAGCCAAGCCAACGAAATCCTAAACGCCTTAGCCTCAAACAGCACCTACATAATCAACGCCGCAACCGAAAACTTAGACAACGCCATCGTGGCTGCAGCGCCAGCTGATTGGAGCTACATTATAGGCAGAAATGTCGGCGAACAAACCCATCTTAACCCAAACCCGCATGGAGAAATTACGCCCGTGATGACTCCTCTTGTTCCCGTTCAATCTGACATGATGGCAAACATTATGGCAGCTCCAGTCTTTGATGGCGACAGAGAACTCATCGGTTACATTAGCGTAATTTTTGACCCAGCAAGACTTCTAAACGACACCATATCTGCCGCGTTAGCGGGTACATCTTATACAACGACTGTCATGCAGGTCGACGGCTTAATGATCTACGACACTGACCAACTGCAGCAGTACAAAAATATGTTCACCGATCCAGCATACGCTAACTACACCCAGCTAATACTGCTCGGACGCCATGTATCCCAGTACAGTTCAGGCTATGGGACATACCAATTCACCATAGACGCAGCCTCTCCGATAATTATCAACAAGGAATGCTACTGGACTACCGTTTCTGCTTATGGGCAGCAATGGCGCATAGCACTCCAGCACTCAATAAGCTAAGAATCTAAAATCTACATCAATAGCCTGTTTATTTCAAACGTTTATTGGTAAACAGCAATGCCTATAACCAGTTCAGTAACAACTTGTATCTAACATAGGAAGATATGTTGAAATGAATAAGTCCAAATTAATCATAATATTCTTAGCAGTATTACTAATCGCATCCATAGGGGCAAACGTCTTCTTCGCAGGCTTCACAATAGCACCGAACAGCAATGACCAAACCAAGCTTGGAATGGTTTCAGCTCTCTCACAGGTTCAAGTCAACATAGACAGGGAACTGCAACGGATTGGCTGCAGCCTTGCCTATGCTTCAGAACAACTGACTAACACAGGCTTAACCGGTGTGCAAGCAGACGCAATACTAAGCGCATTAGCTGCAAACAGCACCTTCATCATCGACGCAGGAACAGAGGACCTGAACAACATAATGGTCGCCGTGCAGCCTCCATCATGCAGCAACGTACTTGGCCTCGACGTCGGCGAACAAACTTGGCTAAACACTAACCCTCATGGTTCAATAAAACCTATGATGACTCCAGTTATACCGCTAGTTGAAGGCTCAGAAGGAATAGCAATGGCTGCTCCAATCTTCAACACAAACAAAGAAATGATCGGCACAGTCAGCGTTATCTTTAATCCACAGGAACTCGTCAGCGCGTGCATCGCACAAACAACAGAAGGCGACAAATACGAATTCGCAGTAATGCAAACCGATGGCTACTGCATATATGACTCTGAACCAGAATACCAAGGCATAAACCTTCTAACCAACACAACATTATCCGACTATAATCTAATCATTAATTCAGTACGCCAAACCGCCGAATACATCTCCGGATACTACCTCTACGACTACGAAGGCACCAACTGGCAGCTTTACTGGACAACCATAAACGCTTTCGGCCAAGACTGGCGACTAAGCGTCCACCACTCGGCATAAAACAACAACTTTTTCTCTTTTTTCTTGTCATTAACTTTCTTAAATGCAAGTTCGCTTAACCTGTCAGCGCCCAGAATCAAATAACAACGTAGCCATACTCGCCGTTTGCCTGCTGATCGACAATTTTGCCCCTCAAATACGTCTGAGAAGCCTCAACCACCTCAACCCTCAACGTCCTGCCCATGAGATCATCGCCGCATTTAACCACAACTGGCTTGTAAGCAAAATTCCGACCTATCCATGAACCCTCAACTTTTCCCTTCTCATCAACCAGCACTTCGCCGCTCCAGCCAACCCACTTCCTGTTCTGAGCAGCAGAGATTTCTTTAGCTAATTCTGCAGTTACAGTGCTTCTGCGTTTAGTCTCTTCCTTATCCACTAAGCCATCGCGGATTTCCCAAGCGGCAGTTTTAGGCCGCGCAAAAAACTTTGACACATTAGTAACATCCGGCTGGACTTTTCGCATTACTTCAAGCGTGTTGTTGAAGGCTTCCTCGGATTCGCCGGGGTAACCCACGATTACATCCGTTGCCAGCGTCAAGTCGGGGAAGGATTCACGGAACCCATCTGCAATCGAGAGGAATTCTTCTGCTGTGTAGAATCTACGCATGCCTTTCAGCACAGTATTGTCGCCGCTCTGGATAGGCAAATGAAGAAATTTGAAGATTTTCTGGTTTTCGTAAGCGGCTATTAGCTTCTCTTGGATATCGCTGACGAGGTTGGGTGTCATCATACCAACTCTGACGCGGAAATCGCCCTCCAAGTTGCCGACTGCGCAGAGCAAATCAGCGAGGTCTGTGTGGATTTCTCTGCCGTAGCTCGCTGTATCCTGCGAAGTTAACCAGAACTCGCGTGCGCCAGCAGCATAATCTGCTTTTATTCGCTGGGTTACATCCGCAATGTTGTAACTCCTTAAATGTCCACGTGCTTGCACCACGCAGCAGTAAGCGCAGCTTCCCAAGCAGCCAAAGTTGATGGGAACAACGCTGACTATAGGATTTGTAGGCAATTTGGGTAGGGTAAGCGGCGGAATTTCCCTCTCAGATGCTAACTCGACTACTTTTTCGCCCATTAACACGCGCTTTATTACTTCAACTATGCTTTTTCCTTTTGCGGGGCCGACAGCAGCGTCAAAGTGCACCTCACGAGCTAGGCGTTCGTAGCTGATTTTGGGTAGGCAACCGGCGACGACGATTTTTTTGCCACACGGGGCATGTTTTATGTCATCGATTATGCGGTTCTCGGTGGGTCCTTTGACTGCACAGCTGTTGAAAATGATGAGGTCTGCTTCTGCTTCAGTGGCGGTGAGTGTGTAGCCTGCTTGCTTTAGGCATCCTGCAAGTGTTTCTCCATCTGCTAGGTTTGAGCTGCAGCCGTAATTGATGATTTTTATCTTGCTGTGCATGTTTTGACCTGCACGTTAGTTGCTTTGTCTTGCCATAAAAACGTGTTCATTAGAGAGGCATATTTGACATTATCCTATATACTCCATGTTTTTCTGCTTATATAGTGTGGAACCAACATGTTGTTAGCATATTTGTAGCATAACATGTATGAGTATAAGTGTCTAGTGGCAGAATATAGTTGTAAAAGCAGCAGGGGAGTTAATACTCACTTGAAACTAATCACTCTGTATCTACCTGAAACGTATATAAAAGCTTTAGACCAGTTAGTGGACGAGCGGTTCTACCCTAACCGAGCCGAAGCTATTCGCGTCGCAATAAGAGATCTAATCAGTGCTGAAGTCTGGAGGAGAAAGGGCGTTGACTAAACAATTACACGAAGAAATGAAATGCAACCTCTCAATCGACGCAGGTAAAGTTGAAGTCGCACATGTTTCGCCGGTTTCCCCTGCACTCATCGACAACTCCTTGGTGATCACTGCACCAGGACTCGTTACAAAACCCAAGAAAGTCAAGGTAAGGATGGATAAGCCAAAAGTGACAACAAGAAAAACACGCTTAGATAAAGCAACAAGCCACCTCTACGACCTTGAAGACACACACGGCCCCGAAAAGTGCCTAAACATCGATTTAGGCCTCTACCAAATGGAAGACTTCTAAACTCTTCCAACCCCAACTTTTAACATAACCCGCTAAATAAAGCCTATATCTTTTGAGCTATGCCTCTTCTGCTATGAACCCAACTATTCAGCAGATCCGCCAAGACCTAGACGCAAACGTTGACCAACACACCAAGGAATCCGCAAAACGCTACTTCAAAGAAGCAATCAAAGTCTACGGAGTTAAAACCGCAGATGTCGGGAGAATCGCAAAAGAGCACTGGACACGAGTCAAAATTCTGCCCAAACAAGAAATTTTCGAGTTATGTGAGGAACTCTACAAGTCAGGCTACATGGAGGAAGCCTTCATCGTATCCGACTGGATGCCACGCTACATCAACAATTTGCAAGCGTCGGATATAGCTACTTTCAGGCGCTGGATAGACACCTACATCTCTAACTGGGCTGAATGCGACGGCTTCTGCAACCACACCATCGGCGACCTAATCGATAAGTTCCCCGAGATTGTACCCGAAGTAAAAAGCTGGGCCAAAAGCCAAAACCGCTGGATGAAACGCGCTTCCGCAGTCTCCTTCATCCTTCCAGCCAGACGCGGTGAGTACCTTGCTGAGGCGTTTGAAATCTGCGATGTATTGCTGATGGACGGTGGTGACTTGGTGCAGAAGGGCTATGGTTGGCTGCTTAAAGAGGAAAGTCGACAGCACACAAAAGAAGTCTACGACTATGTAGTAGCGCACAGAAAGACTATGCCAAGAACAGCGCTACGCTACGCAATAGAGCTGATGCCAAAAGAGCTAAAAGACGAAGCAATGAAACGCGATTAAGCCTGCGATTTTTCTTTTGACTCTCAGTTGTTGATAGGTAGCAGCTGCAATGGGAATATTGCGGGTTATCTGTAAGTGCTGGCATGACAGTACTTCCCTCCCCCGCTTTTAAGACGGGAAATTTTGTTTGTTTGAGAATTTGGCGTGTTGTCCTGAAAGGTTTATCAAATATGCGTGTGTGTGCTAAAAGGTTGGCGTATATGATGCATTAAATCTTTCGTGATTTTTCAGTTAGAATTAATAAAAAGTTAGTATTATGCATATCAATTACTATAAAAATTTCTCGTTTCAGGCAAAAAAACGAAACAATATTGCGCAAGATATATATGAGCTGATTTTTTTCAGGAATGTAGGGGACTAGAAGTTGACGATGCAACAGAATGAGCGTCACTTTGAAGAAAACGTAGAAGTATTCTACAGGCACATGGGGTATAACACAAGAACTAACACTACACTCCATACCCGCCCAAAACATATCCACGCCCACCTAGATCACCCCAAAGAAAAACAAAAAGTCCTCGTCGAATGCAAACCCCACACTGAACCAGCAGGTCTCCTTGAAGTTCAAAGGTTCTGCTCCAAAGTAGCATTCGCCAGAGAAAAAAACCAAGCAAATCTCGGCGTACTTGTTTCCAACGCTGGCTTCACAGAGGAAGCAGTGACATGGTGCAAACGTAACTGCTCGTTTGTCAGGCTAAGAACCTACATGCAAGTTGTCAACCGATCTACAAGAGTAAACAAGCTGGCCAAAAAACTAGACAAACACTCCCAATAAACAAAATCCGTTCTCTATCTGTTTAGGCTCTCAAAGAGGGCGTATTCCTCTTCTGTTATTCCCGCCTTACGTAATTTTGTTATGCAGTTTTGGTACTGCTTTTGTGATGTTTTAACTGGCGCAATTGGCTCTGAGGTAAAGTGGTATGCCTTCTTTGTTTTTCTGCCTCTGCAAACCGCTGTAGCCTGCTTTTTGAACCTGTCTAGTGCAGCGCAGTCTTGGCTTAGCATCCCAAACGGGGTGTTGGGGAACTGCCGACAGCCATCTGGTCTATACGAGTAGATTGTGCATTTCTTGTCTTTGACAAACGGGCATGGCGTGGTTGTTATGCATCGCTCGTATTCTTCTGGGTCTGCTTCCCATTTTCTGCCTGTGTCTTCATAGATTTCTTTAAGCTTGGCAGTTAATTGTGGATTATCAGCTGGGTTTACTTTGACTGGGCCTGCTGTTAAGAAGTCTTCGAGTTTACAGCATACGCCGCATTGGTCACATACAAAAGGCAGGTTAATTGACAATATGCCGCTTTTTGTTTGGAATTCTAAGTGTAAATATACTGTGTCAATCATCTTATCGCTTACTTCGTGCATACTTTTGTCTGTTCAGCGCCCACCCTAAGCTTATCTACTTCAGATTTTTCTGGCAGGGTGACTTTGATCGTTTTGTTGAGGCTTTCTTTGCCGTACTTAACCGTTGCCTCAGGAGTTTTTGCGTCAGAGTAAACTGCAGTTAGCTTCGCTGCAGTTTCGATTGCTGCTCTGGTTTTTGGTCCCTGCAGTAGCGTGGTTGGGCCGACGATGTCTTGCAGTTCAAAGTAGTAGTCACCCTTTGCCCTGTGAGCTTGAAGGTAAGTGTTCTCAGCGTAGTTTCTGCCGATTACGAACTTGTTCTTGCCCACCCTGAAGTGTCTGCCGAACCGAAGCAAATCAACATCTGTTGTTGCTATGTGCTTTTTATTTTCGAATAGGTCGCTGAGCTTTTTCGCGTACTCCTCGCAGGTTAAGAGGCATCCGCCGGCGGGTGAAGGATACGTTTTGATACCGAATTCTTTGGCGAGTTCCATCTGGGGTTTGCGTCCCCTGCCAGAGATGCTCAGGAGCTTGTTACGGTCGATTAAGCCCTTCTTTTCCGCTTCAGTCTCAGCTAGAAGCTTGGCGGAGAGCGGCCGCAGAAGCTTTCCCTCAAGTCCAGCTTCTTTTTCGATGGTTCTCAGTGCTGGACCATGCTGTGACATTGGGCGCTCACCTAGAACTTCGCCTGTGAAAAGGAAGTCTGCGCCGACTTCTTTAGCGTACTTTTTGGCTTTTTTTAGTATGAAGATTTTGCAGTCCACGCATGGGTTGATGTTTTTCCCGTAGCCATGCTTGGGTTTAAGCAGCATATTGATGTATTCTTTATCGAAACTCTGCACTACCAGAGGAACTTTAAGTTGTTCTGCGCCTTGCTGTGCTTCACTTTTACCGCCCTTCTTGGCGGTGCCAAAGGGCGTTTTTAGGTTGTAAGCGATTACTTCGATGCCTTGGCGGCGGACGAGTTCAGTTGCGAGAATGCTGTCTAAGCCACCTGAGAATAGGCTTATGGCTTTAACCTTGCTCATAACACTGAAATAAGCTTCAGTAGGCGAATAATAATGTACCTCTTCAGTAAAAATGCTTTGCGGGAGCATCTCCGTGGCTTTGCTGCTTGTTAACGATGTTTCGCTATTTTGCGAAGCCCGCTTGGCAAGAACCTATAAAAATTATTATTCAAGAAAGCGTTTGGAGGAGAAAAAACTGATTGTTGAAAAGACAGAGCGCCTGACCAGCTACAAATCCTACCTATCTAAAGGGCTCGATGCATCCATATCACTCATTGAGTGGACCGATTTCAATTGGCAAATGAAGAATTCGATCCGAACCATCGAAGCTTTCGAGAGTTTCATGGGTATAACTTTTCCCAAAAAAGAACGCAGAGAGCTTGAGAAAACCGTTAAGAAATTCCCGCTCTGTATAACGCCCTACTATGCGTCGCTTATTGATACAGAAAACATGTATAATGATCCGATTTACAAGCAAGCTTTCCCGAATCCTGCTGAACTGATCATCTCAAAACAGGATATGAAAGATCCATTGCATGAGGATAAGGATAGCCCAACAGAGGGCATAACCCACCGTTACCCTGATCGGGTGCTGTTTCTTATCAGCAATCGATGTGCGATGTATTGCAGGCATTGTACAAGAAAAAGAAAAGTCGGCGACCCAGACCATATTCCATCCAAACAGCAGATTATAGCTGGTTTAGACTACATCCGCAACCACACTGAAATCCGCGATGTATTGTTAAGTGGCGGCGATGCATTGATGCTGCCTGACGATTATCTAGATTGGATATTAACTGAACTTAACAGCATGCCCCATGTTGAAGTAGTGCGCATCGGGACAAGAACGCCGGTTGTTCTTCCATACCGCATAACCGACAAATTAGTGGCGATGCTCAGACGTCACCATCCAATATGGTTGAATACACACTTTAATCACCCACGGGAACTTACGCCATCCGCTCGCGATGCGCTAAGTAAACTCGCCGATGCAGGAATACCACTCGGTAACCAGTCAGTGCTGCTATCAGGCGTCAATGATTGCCCCCAGATTATGAAGAAGCTTAACCAGAAGCTCGTCCAGAACAGGGTGCGGCCATATTACTTATTCCAATGTGACCTCTCAGAGGGATTAACGCATTTCCGCACTTCAATCGGCAAAGGTATCGAGATCATGGAGAGCTTGCGTGGTCACACCAGCGGATTTGCTGTACCTACGTTTGTGATTGATGCACCGGGCGGAGGCGGCAAAATACCTGTTATGCCTAATTATGTGCTTTCCTGGTCTACTAACAAGATGGTGCTGCGTAATTATGAAGGTGTAATCACGACTTATCAGGAACCTGACGATTACAAACCGGCTAAATGTAATTTGAAATGCCTGAAATGTAATCTGCAGCTGGAAGAGGACGATAAGGCTCCGATTGGCGTAGAGAAGCTTTTGGCGGACTCAGACAAGACGATATCTCTTGTTCCTAAAGGCAACCTTAGACTTGTACGGAGAAAAAATGGCAACTGCAAGGAACAGTAGAATGCAGAGAACCCTAAATGATCTAACTATTCGAAAAGTCAGAATTGACGACATACCTGACGTCTACAAGCTGCTAACCGCAAACAGACCCTACGTTGGACTCAACAGCCGATACACCTACTATCTGCTTGCAAGAGACTTCAGCGATACTTGCATAGTAGCGCTAGATAGGTACCGCCTTGTTGCCTTCTCTTCGGGGTATGTTCCACCATCGCGCCCTGATACTTTCTTTAACTGGGAAATAGTGGTTGACGAGAAATACCGCGGGAACGGATTACAGAAGAAGTTGCTACTTGAGCAGCTCCGTATCACTAGAGCCGAGTACTTTGAGGGTACAGTTAATCCTTCAAATCACGTTTCTGAGAAGAATTATTTGGCGATAGCGGAGATGCTGGGCGCTAAATGCAGTAAAAGCGTATTGTTTAGCGAGGAAGACTTTGATGGCGACGGTCACGAAGCCGAGGTGCTGTTCCGTATAGGCCCAATTTCTTTGGCGTCTATTGAAAACATAGTGTCTCCTTAAGATTAGCTTGCTCTCTATTTTATTTAACGGGTTAGCGCTTGAGTCGAATTAATTATATACTCATATGATAATAGACTGTTGGTCTTGTAAAGGCGATCGAGGAGAAACTGTGGATATCAGCATCTTTATCCCGATATTTAAAGAATCGATTCAACTAGAAGGGATGCTGGATGTTCTTTGTTCACAGAATGTTTCTAAAGAAATTTTTATAACTGTTGATGAACCCTCTGAGTCTTTTGCGCAGAGGTTAGCGAAGATAAAGCGGGAAAACGTTACTGTGATCGTTAACAAGGAACGCACAGGCAAAGCGAACGCCTGCAACGAAACCGTCAAGCTCTCATCGGGCGGTATCCTGCTGTTTTTAGACGCCGACGTAAGCTTATCAGCGGACCCTGATTACCTGCGCAAAATCGTTATGGAGATGCAGAAAACCGACATCTTAGACATCAAAAAAGAGGTAACTAAAGACAAAACTTTCCTCTCCAAGATGGCTTACTATGAGTACCTAACGTTTAACATGAGCGCCTGGCTTTCCTCGCGTTTCATGAAGAAGTGTCCAGCGGTTAACGGCGCAGCATTCGCGATTAAGCGGGAAATGTTTGACAAGGTGCACGGCTTCCGCAAGGTGGTAGCTGAAGACATTGATTTGGCGACGAGGGCTTTTCTTGCAGAGGGCAGCTTCGCTTACACTCAGGATGTAGAAGTTAAAAACGTCGTCTATAATGACTGGCACAAGTGGTACACGCAGCGCAGGCGATGGTCGATTGGTCAAGCCCTTTGGGTTATGGACTGGTATAAGGATCTTCTGCGTAAATTTGCTAAGAAGCCTCAGGTTTTTCTGCCTAGCTTGTTTTTCCTTTACCCATCAGTCACGGTTTTTGCGCTCAGCGCGCTTATTCCCAGCGTCTGGATGTATAACGGGATGCTGTTTTTCTCACTGTTTCTATCAGTGAAACTTAATTTCGCGTTGCCGCTGTTTCTGGTTTCACTTGCGACTGCTGACTTGCTAAAAATCGTTGTTATGTCGCTTGCGGGTTTCGGCATTACAGCCGGGGTCTTCTACGCGTTTGGGCGAAAGCTGGGATTCAGGGACATGAAGCTGCATGAGCTGTTCCTGTATTACTTCTTTTACTCGTCGCTTTGGTGGATATTTGTGATTGTGGGTATGGTTCAGGTTATCGGCGGCAGAAAGTCGGGTCCAGGCTGGAAGACTTAACATAAACTTGGTTGACCGAGCTGTTTAGACTAATCCACACCATCCACACTTTCGTATGAGGAATCTAGTCGGCGATTGTGTTGGGGGTGTGGCTTGATTTTTTAAAATGGCATGTTTGCTGCTTAACCCGTTTTGAGCTTGATTAAATACTGAAACATAGAAACCTCGGGGGCAAGATAATAACAGAAACCCACCCAAGAATACTGGTCATCTATTTTTTCTCGACCCCGAAAAAACCTCGATTTTCTATGGTTAGGCAAGGAAAAACTAACGCTGCCATCAATATGCGAAAGAGACGCTTCACCCGCCTCCACAACCTCCCAAGCGCCTATCTGAGTGTCTAGAAGAGTCAATCCATCTGTATCGGAGTATTTTCTAAAAATTGAAGCCCCCTGCTCATTAAGTACGGCTACTTCGCGGTAGCCTCTTTGGAGCTGAGAAAGAACCTCAATGCTAATCGAGTCAGTTAGGCAAGAGTACTTTACGGTGACATTTCCTATCGAGGTGACTTTTTGGAATTCCGTTGCAACCCCGATTCTTCTGGAGAGTTCAATTAATTTAGTTGAAATCAGTGCGAAACCTTTGTGTTCAGTGTAGATTTTTTGAAACCACTTATGGTAATAACTGTATAGGTAATCGTTTATGTAGAATGCATCGCCGATTTTTTTCCGTAAAATTGTGTCGAAGATGAATTTTTTTGTTAAAATTTTGGAGTTGCCTATTTGTGTGACGGATGTTTCGGCTGATCTGGAAAAATAGGTACGATTTTCAAATAGAACCACGGGTGCCCCAAATCCCATGCCTTCTTCGATGAGTTCTTTCCCGTTTAAGACAAGGACCAATCCTTTCTGTAGCGGTGCGGTTTCGAGATAGTTTGGGCGGGAATCCTCGTATAGTTTTACTGAAAGGTGTTCATTTAATTCGGCGGTTAGGGGTGGGTTCACTTTTCCAGTTCCCCACGCATAGGTTCATCGAACTCTTTGTCTCTTGTAAGAAGGACATCAGTGATTCTCTCAAAAGGCGCCCCCACGATAGTGTAGCCCTTTTCTCCTAGATATTTCCGAATACGAAATTGCACCAGACCCTTGACAATAATGGATTTCAGCCAGCTCTCAGTAATCTCAGAATCAAACAGCAACTTGTGCTTAATCAATTTAATATTCTTGGGTTCCTGCCACTCATCAAGCTCCAAGTCCCCTTTTATCCGCTCAAACAATGGTGTCCCGGGAATAGGATAAGGCAAAGTAAACGACAAATAATCCAGAGGAAGAGACGAAGCCAGTTTCACGGTGTCTTGTATGGTGCGGTAGTTTTCGCCCGGGTATCCGACGATGAAGAAGGCGCCTGCTTTGATGCCAGTTTTTTTGCAGATTTTTATGGCATTAGCGGCTTGCTTGGTGGTTATTTGTTTTTTCATTATTTTAAGAATATAATCATTTCCGGATTCTATTCCAAAAAACACTCTTAAGCACCCCGCCTGCTTCATTTTATTGGCAATTTCTAAATCTAATGTATCAACACGCGACAAACACTCCCATTTGACTCGTACACCCCGATCGATAATCTTGTCACATACCTCCATGAGTCGGCTCTTTTCAAGAGTAAAGCAGTCATCCGCAAACCATATTCTATCATATCCCAAAGAAACCACAGCTTCAACCTCATCCACAATTTTGATGGGCGAGCGGGTTCTGACAGTGCTTCCAAAAATGGGTTTACTGCAGAAATCACAATTAAACGGGCACCCCCGTGAGGTTAGGATAGCTGTGGTTTTATAGCCGAATCGCCGATTGTAATATTTCTTGTAAGAAGAATTATCGAATAATTCTCGGGATGGAAAGGGCAGTGAATCCAAGTTTTCGATTAAGGGTCGGGAAGCTGTTCGTTTGATTTCACCTGTCGCTTTATCCTTAAAGGCAATGCCCTTTATTTCATCAAACGCGCCGCCTGAAATGAATTGGTTGACGAGTTCAAGCATAGTCTGCTCCCCTTCGCCCTGTACCACAACGTCAAAATCGACAAGAAACATCTCCGGATTAATGGTGGGAAGCGCACCTCCCGCTACAAGCAGACCACAATGAGGCCTTAGTAGGCGGGCGAGCTCTAGGGCAGGTTCACGCATGGAGTACATAGATTGGATTCCGATAATCGCGGGTTTGTTTTTAATGATTTTATCAACGGCTTGCTTCTCATCAAGAAACGTGCAATCTACGATTTCTACCGAAATATTGTGTTGTTGGAGGAAAGCAGCGATGTAGCCTAAGCCTATGGGTGGAAACCGAAAAATAGAGTTATCAAACCTTGGATGAAAATAGGGATAAACAAGAGTAACAGTAATCAACTAAAAAACCTCAAAATCTCTCCGCAAACTCTTGCGGCATCAAACTTTGAGGTAAACATGAAAATAAGGTTTACTAAAAGGTCTCCTGATGGTTGGTGGCTGGTGGCGGCGTATGTCATGGATTCATGATATATACAAGAGGCAAAATCTTATTTGGAAGTGTCCCATTAGAAGAGCCGTTCGCAGTCGTGTGGGCGAGTAGCTCAGTACGGATAGAGCATCAGCCTTCTAAGCTGAGGGTCAAGGGTTCAAATCCCTTCCCGCCCGCCACTAACACCCTTTTAGAGCCTAATTCTGTCTTTAATAGGTCAACATTTACTGTATGACCAATATGACCAATTATGTATTGTAGAGTTTGTTGATGATACTCAAACTGTGGTTTACCATTTATTAGTCCTAGGTAGTGCCTAGCTCTAGCGTATTTTATCTCTCCACTCTTGTTATGGAAAACTTGGATGCTAGAAACTTTACCACAAACTTCACAGTTAAACTGTTTACACTTAATCTGCATATCTATCACAAGTTGGGCGCTTGAGAGCTAGAAGTTGTATATAATGGCCATTAAGAACTAGTTTTGGAGCGTAGAAGGTGTGAGTGATTGTTGTTGTTTTTTCCAATCATTTTCTCTATCAATATGGTAAGCAATAGTAATTAGTAATAAAGCAATAGACGCAATGACTGTTATACCTGTAAGCAGAGAAAAATCTAATGAAAATTCTGAAATAATAAATTATGTAATAATTTGCCCAAATTATTTGTCAAATTGTTTAAACTTATGACTACTCAATGGCTGTAGAGTCTTTTGTTGTTGGTATTCTGATGATTGGGCACCTAGAGATTGTAACATCTATATGACTAACAACACAGAAGCAATAAACTACGATAATAAAAGAGACATAGACTCAAAGCATAGAAAATTATTATCACACTCTGAGGCAGTAATTGCTATCTCTAAGAAAGCTAACAAAATCCATAAGAAAGTAATAGGGTGTAACCAACTATCAAGTTGGAATAGTCTTAAGTATATTATAATTAACTCTATTCAAGTAATAACTAGTACAATTTCTAGTAAAATAGAAGCGCCTAACCTAAAAATTAGGCTTAAACCAAGTTTGTTAGAGTTAAAATCCTCCATAATAGATAGATTCTCTAAACCTCATGTTTCAGCCATGCATAAGTTAGAACTAGAGCTAGGCGTTACCACACACAATAGCAAAGTAAAAAACTGTCTTAGACAGGAAAGGAAGCTGTACCGTACAACATAGCTAAACTTCCAACTCTAGGATTGTTAATCTAGTAAAGAAACTTTGACGTAACTTAGTATAGAAGTGTAAACAAAAAACCAAATTAAGGTAAATCAAAATAATCAGGTTGAATGTTTAAGAAAATAATCAGTCTTACCTTCATTATTGCTGTGGCTTTAGCATTAGCTTATGCAACCGATGTATCTATGGGTGAATCTATAGAAGAGGCAACCATCAGAATTGTATCCCCTTCTGGAAAACAGGTTGAAAGAAATACAACTGTTGAGTTAAGGATTACTGTTGTTTTTGCGATGTCTGATAGGGTGCGTGCTGCTCCAAAAGGAGTAGAGATTTCATACAAGTTAGATAACGACTCTATTACACCACTTAATGATTTGGAGATGTTTCAATGGTCAAATGGATGGTGGGAAGTCCAAGGTAAGACATTGTTAGTTGACTTAGCTGAGGGTAGTCATAAACTAACTGCTTATTCTACAAGTAGTGCCGGTTTGAAAGCTAACACTACAACTAATTTTACTGTAGATACAAGCTATGAGTATCCCAAATTATCTGTTTTATCGCCTCAGAATAAGAATTACACCACATCAGAAGTTCCACTAGTCTTCTATGTGAATGGTAATATTTCAGATGGTTATGTTGACTTATCTATCTCTCCTTATTTGTCTAGTTATCCTATTCCTAATAAGCCCTTTCCAATTAACAACATGACGCTTTCTGAGCTTAAGGATGGGGATTACAAATTATACATTGGTGCTACTACAGAAAGAGGTAGAATAGATCAAATCATTGAATTTTCAGTTAATACTAATTTCTTATACAAGAATCAGCAGATTCTAATAACAATAGGAATTATTGCGATAGTGTTAACAATTCTAGCACTAATAAAATATAAGAGAGATAAGACTGAGAAGCTAGTAAGTAAGCAAAGTTTTCTCTAATTCACTCTCAATTGCTAATACTGATTTACCTAGCACTTTGAGATCCTCACCCAAATAATGCCTACAGAACACGTTCCTAGGAACTCTCCCAGCCAAGATATCTATCAATTCAGAGATTACTCCATTCTTCGTCAAGTAGCTGTTGTGGTAGCTTCTTAGCTCTTTTAGCCTAAGTTTGATATTTCTTCTAGCAAATCTACTGTGAATGGCACTGTAAGTTATTGGTTGACTAGAGCATATTTCATTGATTAGCTGTTGTGATACAAAGCTGATGTAGGCATTCTTTGTTTTATGTAAGAATATCTTATGTTTGAAGTGTTCTAGAACATTTAGCTCAATGTTATAGTACTCACCAAGTTTACCTTCATTATTCAGTCTGATTATCATATTGAAGGATGTAACAGCTTCATTCATTCTCAATCCGCTAAGAGCTAGAAACTTTACAAATACTCTCTCACTAGCTGTTAGATGTGGTTGTATATCTTTGATGTATTGAGGTAATGTATTATGCTGTTTAGAGAATACTGAGAGAAAGCCATTGAAGGCTGTATCTGCACTAGTCCACTTAATCCCATAATTCTTTAGCTTAACCTTATACTCTTCATAAGTGCCTAGAAACTTTGCTAAGTTTACCATTGCTTCTAAGATATTATGCCTATTACTCTCTTTTACTGCTAACAGCTTACTAGGATTAAGATAACAGTCATAGTGCTTTATTGCATTGCTAGCCATTGATGAGGCATAGCACTTTGAGAATTTATTGTTAAGATATTTTCTGTATGGGTCAATATCAAAAACATATTCTTTTTGGTCTTCTAAGCTGAGGGTCAAGGGTTCAAATCCCACCCCCGCCACCAAAAGTTAGTTAAGAAATTTGGACTTGGCTTAGTCAAGAAAGTTTGACGAAAATACATTAAAGCCTAGTTTGCTATTTGTGGGTTTTATGGGTAAAAAATCGGTATTACTATTTCTGCTTTTATCACTGTGTTTAATGTTGTCTGTTACGTTTGACGATGTTCCTTTTTTTGTGTCAGGCGAACCTGATACGGTTGTTAGCAATGAGACTGAACTTAGAAACGCAATCGATAATGCACAAGCTGGAAAATCGGTTGTTATAGCTCTTGACCGAGATATCACCCTAACCGAGTCTACCCTAACTATCCCAGTTAACAAAGACATCACACTGACAAGCAACAAAGAGTCAGAATTATACAAACTAATCGGCACCTCCTATGAAGAGTATGGGGTTATCGTTGGAGGATCAAGCGTTAGCACTATCACTGTTGAAAGCAATGGAGCCTTAAAGCTTGACGGCATCAGTGTAACTCATACACATACACGCCTTGGATATGTGATAACCGTTAATGAAAACGGCAAACTCATCCTGTATAATGGTTTAATCTCAAGCAACATCGGAGGAGTATACAATATTGGCGCTTTTTTGATGCAGGGCGGCGAGATCTCTAACAATTCTGCTATAGATGGTGGTGGCGTACGTAACAGAGGCACCTTTAGAATGGCAGGTGGAGAAATCTCGGGAAACAGCGCAGGAAACGATGGCGGCGGGGTATACAACGAGAATACTTTTGAAATGTCGGGTGGAGAAATATCGGGAAACAGCGGTGCTACAGGCGGAGGCATCTACAATTGGGGAGGTGCAGTGGTTGGTGACGATCAATACGGCGGCAGTTTTACTTTATCAGGTGGACTGATTTCGGGCAATACCGCATGGCGAGGTGGAGGTGTTGGCAATTATGGGATTTTCATTATGAATGGTGGCGAGATTTCAAACAACATAGCCACTGTGAATGGCGGAGGCGTAATTAATGGTCAAATTATTGCTAAAGCTAATTTTGAAATGTCTGGTGGAAAAATACTAGGTAATACTGCTGAAAAAGGTGGCGGTGTGTATAATTTTTTTAACAGCACTGCTAGTCTTTCGGGTACGGGGGTGATTTCTAACAATAACGCCACTAACCTTGGAGGTGGTATATGTACTGATGGCGCTTTTACGCTGGTTGAAGGCAAGATTTTGGATAATTATGCTTACGTTGGCGGTGGAGTTTATGTTGGAAATGGAGATACCACATTAATAGGTGGTAGAGTTTCAGGCAACACAGCTAAAGAGGGCAAGAACGTGTTTAACGAAAATGGCAACCTTACAATCTCGTCGGAGGAAATAATTGAAGACACACCTACTATAGATGGCGTTATGATTATTTGTGCAATTGTTATAGTTTTGGTGGTATGTGTTGTGGCTGTTTTGCTTTTTAGAAGGCATCGAAAAACCGCTATGTTGAGTAAATAGAAAAGCTACCAAGCTCCTTCTGTTCCCAAGATTTCAAAATATCCTATACCTGAGAAGTGGTACTCATACTCAAAAGTCATCTTCAACGAGTTGTGAGTGCCGTTGTTAATCAGAGTGTATCCTTCTGGGTCTACCTGATAATACTTGTGAATCAGTGAGATGTTTCCCCAAAGCAGGTCAGTTGGAATGGTGATTGTGTAGGTGATATTCTCCCAACCGATGTCTTTCACGGTTTTTCCAAGGAAGTGAAGTTCTATGGAATGTCTGCTAGGTTCGGAAGAATTAAGCAGAGTAACAGATGGGGAGCGCTCTGCATTCCAGTTAGTTTCCACGGTTACGATGTAAGTTTTGTCTCGAACTGAAAGTGGATAGGTGAATAGGTTGGTTTTTTCTAAATTCGCTAAAAATATTCCAACGGTCAATGAAATGGCGACAAGAAAGATGGCTAATACAACTATGATTTTTCTTTTCACAACTACCACTTTACCGCTGGTTAAACATACACCAAATTCTTATAAAAACCAGCGCGCGATACTCTTTTGGGAGAGACAATTTAGCAAAGTTTTGTCCGCTCTACATAGCGCGCTAGGGACTTATGGTTTTTTATTGTTGGAACCTTGCTGTTTGTGGGTGGTGGAGTGCTGGTTCATATTTCCAAGCAATAGGCAGTGTATTAAATCTTGCTACACAAGAGTTTTATAAGCTGAACCTGCCTGTGTTTTCAAGTGAAGGACGTTACTGACCAAAAGAGTCAAAGGCAAACTAAAACCCGAAATCACTCAGACAGAGGTGGACTGAGAACGAAACACATCAACATTAATCTTCGTCTTCATAGATTGATGATGAACAGATTCGCTCTCAGTACTGTTGTTACAACATTGATTATTCTGGTTATTTCGGTGTTGCTGGCAAGTGTAGTTACATACTTCGCTATTAACGTCGTATCTACACGTGTCCAGGAAGAAAGCCTGGCATTAACAAAGCAGCACGTGTGGTACAGTTCAGCCGGGAGGTATGACGATCTTTGTAATCCGATTTCCACTACCCAGGCGGCTCTCATGATTATTAATACCGGTGGTCGTGATGTTGTTATACAAAAGTTTTCTATTAGGGGGCAGACGGTTGCTTGGGGTAATGTGTATTATACTACTACTCAGGCGACGGTTTCGGATGATCTTAATTGTCAGCCGTACGCGCCAAATATTAATGATTTTGTGCTTTCGGATAGTGATGGTGCTTTAGGTTTTACGAAGGCAGAGGATTCGTTGACGCTTAAATCAGGTTGGTCTATGGTAATCTACATTAACCAGCCGGATAGCATCAGCATAAATGACGTCGGATTAACGGTTAGCATCACCCTGAATACTGCGCAGGCGATGTATTATGTGGAGGCAAACGTGCTGGCATATGTTCCATCAGTCAAGTATGAGCCCGACTTCACAATCAGGATGGCGAAAGCATGGTATAGTGCTGCTGCTGACCCTGACCCCGCGTTTTCACAGTGCGCATTCGTCATAACCAACAACAGGGCCGACGCCGTCTTCATCAGAGGTATATACTTTTATGCAACTGTAACTGACTGGTATGCGTATTCTGGAAATTTAGACGCGATTGATCTCGATTCGATAGTGGCGTCCCATAATCCGGGTGCGTATGAGCCTGTACCAGGTCACAATTTGGAGCCTGTGGCTGCTGCAGACGGTATGACTATCGCTGCCGGCGAGGGGGCAGTGATCTACTTCACCGCTGGTGACCTAAGCACTAAACTCGGCGATAAAGTAATGTTGTCGTTGGCGTTTACGGTCTTTAAAAATACGGCTCTTGAAACGGATTTAAGTATGGGTTTGGCGAGAGTGGCGGTTTCAGCCCCACAATTTGCGGAATAGTGTAGCTATGGAATCTAACCCTTACCTTAAGCAGCAAAGCTAAGTAAGTACGTAGGTAGGTTGTCCTTCCCCTTTTTTGGGCGGGTATCATTTGCCGCCTTAAGGGGCTTTTTTGTTTTTGTTTTTTTCCATAAGTCCATAGCTCGTATACTGCTTTTTGGCTTGATTTTAT
Source organism: Candidatus Bathyarchaeota archaeon (assembly GCA_012515445.1). Taxonomy (GTDB): domain Archaea; phylum Thermoproteota; class Bathyarchaeia; order Bathyarchaeales; family Bathycorpusculaceae; genus Bathycorpusculum. The sequence goes on from JAAYYI010000055.1 coordinate 119,955, forward strand.
CTGCTTAAAAATAACGGGACAAACAGGCGTAATTGGAATGAAAACATTCAATTGCATAAAAAAACTGCAGTCAAAACGGCCTGTATGTTACTTATGCACTTATGGTTTTTTTTGCATTCACTTAGGTTATATGTTAACTGTTATATTGACAACTTTTAAGAAAGGACTTTGATGAAACAATGCTCAAACCGAACTATGACCAATTCGTCTGCAGAATTCACCTTAGTCTGCGGGGTCATAGAGATAAGCAGGGCAAGTTCGATTGGACCAGCGCAGTTTTGGA
>JAAYYI010000056.1 GCA_012515445.1 Candidatus Bathyarchaeota archaeon
CGTATACAACTTAAAAAACAACCCAAAACAAAAAACCAACCTTTCCCACAACCCAAAACTGGGATAGTACACTACAGAAAAAACCACACCCACAAAACAAAAAAAACCCAACTACAAACAACACAATTTTTTGATCCACTGTTAAAGCAGCCAAAAGCAGAAGCCTATTGCCAATTATGAAATGTAGTCTTTGCCTGCCGGCATAGCTTTTGAGCCGCTGACAGGCGACTTTTTCTTCTTGGACCATATAACCCCGAGTTTGTTAGCTAAATAAACCCACAGCACAAAACCTATCGTGTTAGCTCCAATCATAGAGAAAGCAATAGTCTCAACAATGTGAATTGCCTGAGTCCACGGTACAAAGACAAGTATCATTGCCATAGCCATGGACTCCATTAGGAACCCGGCTACTGCAGCTTTGACAAGATACCATTTGCCCGAAATCCTCGTAGAGATAATGCCAGAGATTACTCCTATGAGAATAGTTGATAATGCGCATGGTACTGCAGTGGCACCGCCGTATGCATAACGGTGGATGCCTCCGATTAATCCTGCGATTGTGCCGCCGACTGGCCCCGCGGCTGAACCGGCGATCATGGAGGCGAGTTCACGTACGTTGATTACTGTACCGTTGGCTAGTTTCATACCCCAAAGTGTACCGAAAATCGCTAGTACACCCAGCACGATGCCTACTATGACTTTAGCTACCGCCGTTTTTTTAGGGCTCTTCAGGTGCGAGAAAGCATATTCTGACGTGATCAACGCTACTACGATCATGAAGCATGCGGTGCCCAGTAATCCAAGGGTGCTTGACAGGTTTTCGGCTAATCCAACCATATTTTTTCACTTCTAATTATAGCGCGTTCCAGATGACGAGTCGCCACTCGGTTCCATAGATACCCACGGTTATCCAGTAAGCCTCTTTGGATACTACTTGGTTCTGTGTTTGATCGAGGTTCTTAACATAGTACTGGTATGTTCCGTAACCGCTTTGTTGGGCTGCCACTTGGCGGGTGAAATCTTGGACTTCTGGGTAGTCCTCATAGATTGGGTCTGTTAGGAGGTTTTTACCCTGCTGAGCGGGGTCTGGGTCGTAGATTAGGGTACCGTTTGATTGCATGGCCCACATGGAGTAGGTTTTGTCGCCGGTTGATGCGATGGATTGGTTGATGAGTGCGCTTGGCTGAATAACGAGGCTTAATGCTCCCATAAATTGGTCTTGAGAGTCAAAGATTGGTGCTACCATTACTATACCGGGGTAGCCTTGGACGAGCATTATCACGTTGCTCATGACTGGCTGCATTGTTTCACGCATCATCAGTTGCTGTTCCTGCATGGTTATGTCGTCGCCGGTGACGTTGTAGGGATCGGGTTTAACGTTTACCAAGATGTCTTTCGTGTCTGTAGCTGCTGAGTTCATTATTATTGGGTCACTAGCCGCGGCTTCGATTAGAATCGCATCTGCTTGTGGCCCGGTTAAGCCTGCGCTGGAAAGTTTCTGACATGCGGTTTTCATAGTTGCTTCGAGTTCGGCGAGTTTCATATTTGCGTTGTTCTGTGTATGCATAAGTTGACTTACCATTTCCTGCCTAGTGGAAGCAGACTGGTTCTCTTTTGTTGCAGCCTGATTTGCGATCATTTGGTAGACGTTGAATCCTACAGAAATTATTAAAACTGCGATTAGGGTAAAAATTACTGTTTTGTAGCGAGCCATCGTTCATCCGCTACAATTTCCACTAATAGAATTTTAAGTTTTACGCAAGTTTTTCCAAAAAAGGAAAAAGGAATTAATTGATTTTAGAGGGTGCGAGCTATTACCAGCCGCCAATCTGTGTTGTATATGCCGATTGTCGTCCAGTATGAGTCCTTGCTAACAAGCGGTCTTGAATCTTGAAGGTCATCGTAGTAGCTGTATGTACCGTAGCCCGACTGCGTGTCAACAACTGTATGGATAAACGTCTGTAGCTCGGTATAGCCTTGGTATTCTTGGTCAGTGAAAATGTTTTTTCCCTGCTCTGGACCATCGTCGTAGATTAAGGTGCCGTTGTTCTGCAGTGCATAGATAGTGTAGATACCTTTAGCTGAATCTTGAACGATCGGGTGGATTAACTCGTATGGCTTGAAGACGATGCTCAGTGAACCAATGAATTGTCCGTTTGCGTTAAAAACAGGGGCAACCATAACTATGCCTGGAAAGCCTTCAACTAATCCTATGAGGTTGCTAAGGGCTGGGCGCATGGTTCTATGCATTTCAATGTTCTGCTCCTGATCTGCAATGTCTTCTCCGATTATACCGCTATAACTGCTGGGTTGAACTGCCAGTAGAATATCGTTTTTGTCTGCTGTTGCAGCGTTTACAATTATATCAGAGTTCTCGGTGTATAGGTCACTCATTACCTTCTCAGCTGCTTGCCCAGTTAACCCTGTGCTGGTCAGCTTTTGGCATGCTTCCGACAGGAGGCGGTCAAGTTGCAGTAGTTCATTGTTGATTTCGGCTGCGTCATGGATCAGTAGAAGTGGCATTTCTTCGCTATTACTTTGGGGTTTAACTGTGAAGCTATTGCTGAACTGGTAGGCGTTGAACGCTAAAGATACAATCAGGATAACTAGCAAAACTGGGATTATAAGTTTAGTTTTAGCCATTTTGCATCGCTCAACCTTTGAATGTATGATGGCTTTAAGCGTTTTGCAGAATGCCCATCAACCGAGCGGGCTCTAATAAAAAGAAAAAAAAGAATTATGGATTTTGGAGATACTCTACTGTCGGAGTTAGTGACTCTACTGTCACCGTTGAGTTCTTAATTAGTATGAATTCGCTTAAGCCTACAGGTGTAGAGTCGCCCCAGTCATAGCTGTAGCCGAGTCGCGTCCAAGGATACTTCATCGGGTAGTAGCTGCTGATTATGTTATTGTTGAACCATTCCTTGTATTCCGCTGTTGCGTTAGCTGGGAAAGTTAGCGAGGCGGTTGTATCGGTGATTTCATTGTCGGGAGCGGGGCGGAATAGTTGGTCTGGTTTAACCCATAGCTCAACAAAGTATGTACTGGGATTGCTTGCGGGTAATCCAAGTAGTTGCGCTGTCCGCAGCGAATAATTAGTATCTGCCGGAACGTTTTTGAAGAATGTTTGGATTTCTGGAGCAACTGTTACCCACGTGTAACCCCAACTGGTAGTTACGTTTTGTCCCACGGGGTAACTATTGGGGTAATTGGTCCACGCGACGACAAGCACAGTTGCGTTTTCGCCTTCGCCACGCCAGATTAAGTTGCTGTTGTCTTTTGTTATCGGAGTTAGGTTTGATGCTACTTCAGATTCTTTGGCGATCATAGCGTCTTCTATGGCGGCGATGTAGCGTTCGTTTAGTGTCGGCGGCGGAGCAAGAGCCGGTGCAATGACGGATGTGTAGAGAGTAGAGACTGCCAATGTACCTATGATGCCTATGACAAAAAAGATGACTATTACTGCTCGATCTTTCATATTGCCCATCAGTATAGGTTTAAGCGCTTTTTTGCTTATAAAAAAATCGCATAAAAATAGGAACTAAAAATTGAAAAAGAATTGATAGATAGGGAAATTGCTTATTCGGCTGAAGTGTTATAGTAACCCTTGTCCACTTTTACGAAAATCAGTGGACCTCTACTCTGAGCCATCTCGCGTGACTTACGCAGGGTGTTATTCAGCACCGTGAACAAGCGTTCTTTATCGTCGGTGATACTCTGGACGGATTTTTCGCCGAGTTCAAGTTTCAGAAGGTTCTCCGCTAGGATTTCTGTTCCGCAGATTTCCCCGTTCTTGATAAGTGTTGACACAACGATTTCTTGGAGTTCCTGCTTGTGGTCGATTCTATGCCAGATTGGTTCAGCGTCAGTGATGTTTTTAGCCATTTTACTCCATTTGTTGGCGCCTTGGTTGCCGATAAGTAGTTTTACGCGTTGCTGCCACTTCTTGAACCAGTTTTTGCACCAGATTGCCAGATAGGAGTCTAGTTCATCGGCGTTTTCTCTGAAGAGCACCTCTAGTTTGTCAACTATTTCGCAATTGCTGTTTTCTTTGCCGATTAGCTGCCAATGGAATTTTAAGTAATTAGTGAAGTCTTGGCATGCTACCTGTAGAACTTTCCGGTCGGAACCCATTATATCTAAGGCTGGATCGGCGTCCTTCAGTTTCTCCCCTATCATGATTTCCACGAAATTCATTATGATTCCCGCTGAAACCCTCTCCCACATAATTGATGTAAGATGAGGTTTTAATTAAACCTTATTTCACATTTTTTGAATATAACTGGGTAAGAAAAAACGCAGTATATTTCAGCTCTCGATATATCAGAGGAGCATTATTCAAGGTATTCGGGTAGTGCACCAAGTCCAGGCAGCACGAGGTCAGGTTGCTCCATTTCCAGCTCTTGTCTTGTGTAGAGTCCAGAGAGGAAACCAATGGTACGTACACCCGCAGCTTTGCCTGCTCGCAGATCATTAACTGAGTCGCCGGCCATGATGCAGTCGCAGATGTCAAGGTCGAGCGCGTCGATGCAGAGCAGTAAACCTTCAGGTGAGGGTTTAGGTTTATCCGTGTCTAATCCGGTTACGATGTGAGTGAAGTACTTGGCGATGCCGTGCGCGTCTAGCTCCTTGTGGAGCATTTCGCTAGGCATATGGCGCATAGTGAAGAGGCCTAATTTGAACTTGCCAGACAAGCACGCTAGGGTTGACTCCACGTTAGGTAACAGTTTTGCCTCCCGCTCGGATATAGAGTGGTAAGCATCCAGGTAAACGGGGAGGAACTCGTCGGTTGTGCCATGCGTTATGTGCTCGATGGGTCGGCTTAGCTCAAGGCGTTTGGGTAAGTCAAGCATTACTTCATCTATTGGAATCGGCTTATTGACTGCTTTAAAGGCTATTTTGGCTGCTTCGAGGTAGGCGGCTGTGGAGTCTATTATGGTTCCGTCTAAGTCTAGGAATACGCCTTTGGTTTTGAACTTGACTTGCTGCATGGTAGTCTGATGTTGAGGTGTTTTTTGTTTTTTAAAGGTTGCTCCGCTTCTGAGTCGTTTTCGGGTCTACAGTCGAGTGTACAGTTTTGGGTACTTCTTATATTATGAAAGCACCTTATCAGAAA
>JAAYYI010000057.1 GCA_012515445.1 Candidatus Bathyarchaeota archaeon
GGATTCGGAGAAGCCCTACATGAATGAGTCAGCTTTTCAGCTTGCACAAAGTTTCCAGCCCAACGTAGTCATTGTCATGCTTGGAACCAACGACGCTGGCCTAGATGTATCGCCTGAATCCTTCACTCAAGACTACACAACACTGGTGGAAACATTCAAGGGGCTCCAGACTAAACCTGCAGTGTTTATTGTGCAGCCGCCGCCCATCGTTAACAGCACCACATTAAGCAACGCTAAACTTACAGACACAATCATCCCGGCCATAGCGGCAACAGCACATCAAACCGGCGCCACTTTAGTGGACGCGTATACTCCGATGCTTAACCATGAGGGCAGCTACACAGACGGTGTACACCCAGATGCTGATGGCGCAAAAGTAATCGCTGACGCAATCTACGCAAGCTTAAAACAGGCAGGCCACAACTAGCCAAGAGGCGATTGATTGGCTGTTTGTGGCTGCAACTTCATAGCGCTTATAGAGTAACTGTATTAGAAATGTTAGTGGTTTGAACCCACGCGGCCTTTCGACCACAGACTTAGCCGGCCTACTTTGAAAGGGAATTTGAGGTTTTATGGGCTTTTTGTAGTCACCCCATAGATAAATTTAATAAATGTAGTCACCCATAAATGTTATTGTGCATACCGAAATTAGGCAGAAAAACGGTTCAAAAAAATATTACTTAGCGCACTCCTTCCGAGCTGGAACCAAAGTTAGGAAAGTCAGCGTTTACTTAGGCTCAAACCTCACGCCCCAAGAACTTGAAGTAAAAAGAAGCGCCGCCAAATCACAATTAGAGGACAAAATTCGAGCAGCACAGACAATCAGCGACCCTATTTTACCGCACTGTCACCCACCGAATGTGAAGAGCTAAAAACATTAGAAGCCAGAGGAGAAATCGACGTATGCCACCTCTCGGATTTAGACTGGAGTAGATTCAAAGAAACCTTCACTTACAATACCAACGCAATAGAGGGCTCCTACATTGAATCAAAAGAAGTTAACGCCATCTTAAGAGGGGATAAGTGGCCAGAGGGCAAAAGTAAAGAAGACATTGCTGAAACATATGGCGTCGCCGAAGCAATAGATTACATAAGAGCCACAGAAGAGCACATCTCGCTTGCGCTCATAAGAGATATTCACCGCATTGTTTTCAAGAAGTCGAAGTCTTTTGCAGGCGAATTCCGCAAGAAAGGCATCGAAGTGGCGGTAGTAAATGCGCAAGGAAACCTAGTTCACCGTGGCGCCCCATCTGAGCACATTTCAAAGTTGTTAAAGAAACTCGTAGCATGGTACAGCAACAACAGAACGGAGTATCCGCCGCTGGTTTTAGCAGCTGTTGTCCATAACCAGTTCGAGATGATTCACCCCTTCCAAGACGGGAACGGACGAGTCGGCAGAGTCCTGCTAAATAATATACTTTTAAAGAATGGTCTTCCGCCGCTCAACATTGAATTAAGAAACAGGCAGGAATATTACCTAGCGTTGCAGGCTTACGAGAACCTCCATGACATCCGCCCAACGTTAGAGTTAATGCTAAAAGAGTACAGAGCGCTAAAGAAAATGCTCAAGTGAGGTGACTACATTTCACGTTTTTTTGTAGTCACCCTGAAAATTGAAACGAATAGGGATTGCTTGTTATACCTTCATCCCTTCAACCAAAGGGTTGCTGTGCCCCCCTTTTATCCAATTATTTTTTAAGTTACCTCAAGCTACCGGTCATATTAAGGGTTTAGATATGCTTCATTTCTGGATCAAACCAAAATTATCCACCTCACTTCTAACAATTACAATGCTTTGTTGCGTCATTACCTGTTTTGCTGCAGCAACAACTTATGCGCCTGTCTCAAGCGGAGGAGGCCCAATGTATGGTGGCCACAGAGATGACGCCGGCTACAGCCTAAAACTAACAAGCGACGTGGGCTTGATCTTCACTGGCTACACCAAATCCTTCGGCCACGGAGGCTCGGATATGTGGCTGCTAAAAACTGCGCCTGTATCATACACGATGGAGAATGGAGCCACTGGGTCATCTCAGCAGGAGAAATGGAACATCACCATTGGAGGCCCAAACGATGACGCAGCCGCCTCCGTTATCCAATCCTCTGACGGCGGATTCGCCGCTACAGGATACACAAAGTCTTTCGGCTCAGGCGGAAGTGACATGTACCTGGTTAAAGTCAACGCTCAAGGAACTCTTCAGTGGAATAAAACCTATGGAGGAGCAGGCGATGACGCAGCAAACTGCCTCATTCAAACCTATGACGGCGGCTACCTTTTAGTCGGATACACAAACTCCAACGTTAATACCCAAACGGCGTGGGTTGTAAAGACTGATTCTTCAGGCGAGCTTCAGTGGGAAAAAACGTTTGCTGGAACAGCAGCGAACAGTGTGGTTGCCAAAAGCGACGGATACACGTTTGCTGTAGAGTACTCCGATTCATTTGGGCTTACTACCATGGATTCTTCAGGCAACATAGGCATGACTAGAACGTACCCTGCGCCTGGAGCTGTGGCGTCAACTCAGTCGGTGGCTGCAGTGGATGATGGATACGCAATCGCTGGGTGGACAGGCCAGAATGCTTCCGGCACAAATGATACATGGCTACTGAAAGTCAGCTCGTCTGGTGAGTTGAGATGGAGCAGACTTTTCAGCGGAGTAGGCGCATACAACGCAATTAGGATGAGCAACGGGGGCTACGCTTTAACAGGGGACCGCGCCGCGTTAATCTTAACTGACAGCGCAGGCGGAACAGATTGGTGCCAGTTGTACGATGGAAACCCCGGTAACGATACAGAATACATGGAAAAGTACCCTGTTGTTATGCGTGAAGTAATTGAGGCATCGCCTAACCATTTTGTAATGGTTGGACAGCAAAAAAACAGCCTTGAAGGCGACTGGCAGATGAGCTGGTATCAGGTTGCCCTAAAATCAGGCGCCCAGACAATACCACCTGAAGTCACGATAACCTCGCCTGCCTCCACAGCCTATACACAAAGAGATATACCCTTAACCTTCTATGTTAATGAGCGACCCAGCGCCATTTTTTACTCACTCAACGGCTACCTAAACAAAACAATAAACGGTAACACCACGTTGGCGAATCTGCCAAACGGCCAATACAGCGTAATAGTATATGCAATCGACATAAACGGCAACACTGGAGCATCCCAGAACTTGGCTTTTACGGTTTCAAGCTCCGAAGCCTATATTGCGCCTAAAGTGGTTATTGAGTCACCTGAAAATGGATCGTACATATCAGGGCAGGGTACGCTGCATTTTTCCGTGGACCAGCAGGTTGCGTGGAGCGCATATAGCCTCGATGATGGACCCAAAATGCTGGCGGTCCCCAACGTGGATATGGTACTTTATACCTCGGGTGGCAACCATACGTTAACGGTTTACGCTGGGCAAACTGAAGAGTCAGCCGGTTCAGCATCGGTAACCTTCCATACATATGAGTCCTATGCTACTATATTTTCGTCAATAGACACAAACGCCGTGCTCTCGCTTCTGGGGCTATCTCTGCTGTTTACCCCCATATTTGCCACTATCGTAGCAGCATTCGTGATAGTGTCTGTATGTGTTATAGTCGTCGCCATCTATTTAGCTACAAAAACACCGGTAAAAAAGAGTGATAACGGAAGATAAGCAGTATAAATGGCGCGGGATGTGGGAATTGAACCCACGCGGCCTTTCGACCACAGACTTAGCAGGCCTGCCCCATACCAGGCTTGGGGAATCCCGCACGCCGATTACAGCCAATCAAAATGGGGGATATTATATTA
>JAAYYI010000058.1 GCA_012515445.1 Candidatus Bathyarchaeota archaeon
AGCAGTATGAAAGCCAGATTGAAGGTCTTGCTAGACGAGCTGAGAGGAGGTGCATGGCCGTCGCCAGTTCGTGCCGTGAGGTGTCCTGTTAAGTCAGGCAACGATCGAGACCCGCGTCCTCTGTTGCAACCAGCTTTGAGCTGGGCACACTGAGGAGACCGCCACTGATAAAGTGGAGGAAGGAGCGGGCCACGGCAGGTCAGTATGCCCCGAATCTCCCGGGCCACACGCGAGCTGCAATGGCAAGTACAATGGGTTCCGACCTCGAAAGGGGGAGGCAATCTCGAAAGCTTGCCGTAGTTGGAATTGAGGGTTGAAACCCACCCTCATGAACATGGAATCCCTAGTAATCGCGTGTCACTAGCGCGCGGTGAATACGTCCCTGCTCCTTGCACACACCGCCCGTCGTTCCATCCGAGTGACTCTTGGGTGAGGTGCCGTCTAATTGGCGGTATCGAATCTAAGTTTCACAAGGAGGGAAAAGTCGTAACAAGGTGGCCGTAGGGGAACCTGCGGCCGGATCACCTCCTAAGAAAGCATTTGCTTAACTGGAGGAGCAAGGGGAAACAGAAGAAACTCGGAATATACGTCAAAGCCCAAACCAGCAATCTTGCATGCTAAAGGGTTTCTTTTCAATTCTTTTACTATAATTCTTGAGCAGCGGAGCATCTTGTTCTGCTTGTTTTTATTTGTATTAACTGTCTCTTTTCTGGCAGAACGTTTCTAAACCAATTTCAAACTTATTCTGCTTTGCCGCTTCTTCCCCTATTCCCTAAAAAAGCAACATAGGCAGGACCTATCCGTCTCAGAGACACTACCCCTCCCATACCTAATAAAAAACGATGCCCTAACAGGACCCCTCTATAGTTCTGATGCGGTACCCCGATTAATTTGCGGATATCACTTCTTTGGCATAATCAACTATAACATAGCCTTTACTCTCTTAACGCGAATTTTATCCCTTACATATCAGGGTTAAACATTATGTGTTGCCGCCACCATCAATAACTAGGCGAGTACATGGTAAAGGTATCATTATTCTACGACTCAAAATACGGTAACACACGATTAGCTGCAGAAAAAATAGCTGAGGGAATACGCAGAAAGGGCATCGAAGTAGATTTGGCGGATATAAAGGAAGTCCGCTTAAGTGGCGCTGTTTGCGCTGACGTGCTGGTGTTTGGTGCGCCCAATCATATGGCTAGCCCATCGAGGGCCATGAAGCGATTCGTTGAATACCTGGCAGTGGCTGACTTGAAGGCCACGGGTTTCGCGGTTTTCGGCACCTACGCTGGGCGAACTCGGCCTGTTGATAGGGCAATGAAGAAACTTGAAGCTATAGTGCAAATGAGAATGCCAAACCTCAAAATGGTTCTACCTGGGTTGTCGTTGAGGGTCAGTGGCGTTCGCGGCCCAATGATGGAGGGCGAAATTGATAGGTGTATTGAATTCGGCGGAGCTTTAGCTGATCATCTACGGGCTTAGCTGACGTTGCGTGCAGGCGGCAGAGTGCAATTATTTGATATGCTAATTTGTTGTCAAAAAAAGTACTATCGCTAAACTGTCTCCAATGTTTTATTGCAGACTGCTGAAACGGTATAGCAGTATGCTGCCGACGCAACTTTTGGTTATCCATTCTCTGAATGGCTGCTGGTCTCTGCTCCTGTTCTTGGTGTATTGTATTTGTACTTTATAGTGTTGTTCAGCATTGCCATCTTAAAGACGCTTACCTTCCTGTACAGGCAACGGTTCAAAACAGCCTATGGCATTCAAAATTTCTCTGGATAGTGACCACGTATTTAGAATTAAGGGTGGTGAAAGCTACCATAACCAGTTTTTGTTAAAATTAATTGGAGAACCCCCTGATGAGGGGGCAACTCAAAGACATGTTGACCCATAGGTCACTGTTGCACCGTTTTGGTCGGCGTACCAGCCCACCTACAATAGTATGTATTACTACTCAATATTTAAAAGCTTTACTGAGTATACTATCTCTCAATCAACTGTACAACACAAATACACTTTATCCTACACCAGTACAATCTTTAAAAGACTTCCCGAGAATAAAATAATCGTGGTTTTTCGGATGGATTTCAGCAGCACGCTTCTAGGTACCATTCCCTTCAAGAGCCTAGAAACCATCCTAGACAGCATCCCCTCCGGAGTCGCTATAACCGACACCAAAGGCCGATTCCTCTACATAAACTCCCGCGGAATAGAGCTATTTGGATTCAACACACTAGGATTCAACTTAGAAGAAGAATTCACAAAAATCAAAGCACTAAAACGCGACGGCTCCCCCTTTCCAGAAAGAGAAATGCCCATATTCAACTCAGTTAGATCAGGTGAGCCTGTACGAAACGTCGAAGTGATGATCAAACGCGCCGACGGCAAACGACTACACATACTAGTCAGCTCAGCGCCCCTCTACGATGCCAACAGCATCATAATCGCAACAATCGTGATCTTCAACGATATCACTAAGCAGATACAGACAGAAATGGAACTAAAAGAAAGCGAAGACCGGTACCGCACAGTAGTCGAAACAACCGTTAACGCTATTGTGGTTCACCTGAACGGCCGTTTTCTATTCGCTAACCCGGCAGCTCTTCGACTGTTCGGAGCTGAAACTTCACAGGATCTAGAGAACAGGAAAATATGGGATTTTATTGTGCCTTCTCTTCGGAAGAGTATCGAGGATAGAATCAGCGAATCAACTGAGGGCAAAAGGATACTGCCGAATCAAGAGGAAATAATCAGATTGGACGGCAGAAGGGTGCCTGTAGAAGCAGTCGGGGGACCGATTAGATATGCTGGTAAAAACGCTATTCTCGTAATTTTTAGAGACATAACTCGGCAGGTGGGGTTAGCTGAGAAGCTTACCGAGTACACAAGCCGACTTGAGCAACTTGTAGAGGCTCGAACAAGACAGATAATTGAGAACGAGAAGCAATACCACGAAATCTACGATAGCTTCGGTGAAGCGCTTATCGCGACGGACTGGGAATTCAACGTTATCCACTGGAATAAAGCCGCTGAACGCGTCACCACCTTAAAAGCAGCCGACGCCTTAGGAAAAAAACTCTACACTGTCCTACCGGAAATGACCACCATAGATGTCACCCCCTACTTTGAGGCGCTGCAACAGAAAAAACCTGCACGATTCATGATGAACGTAGTAAGCCACGAAACAAAGAAGCTCTCAATCTTTGAAATCTCCACTTATCCCTCCTCAAAGGGCATAATAATAATCATCGAAGACAAAACAGAAGAAGAACAGAACAAGCGCCTATCCGCCATCGGAGCCACGGCCGGCATGGTCGGCCACGATATTCGCAACCCTCTGCAGGCAATAGAGGGCGATCTTTACCTGCTAAAAGAATACTTGGTTTCCATGCCTAAGTCACAGACAAAAATAGAGGTTACAGAAAGCATAGATGAAATAAACAAAAACGTAAGTTACATAAACAAAATCGTTGCCGACCTGCAGGACTATGCACGTCAACTAAACCCCGAATACTCCGCCGTCAACTTTTGCAGTTTAGCTCAAGACCTTATCGACCACACGGATATACCAAGCAATATCGAAGTATCCCTCAAAGTGGACGCCGACTTTACATTAAAAACTGACCCTACACTTGTAAGGCGCGCAGTAACCAACCTAATAATAAACGCGGTGCAAGCCATGCCTACGGGCGGTAAACTACAAATCGAAGCACAAAAAACCGACTCAGAGGCGCAAATCACTATAAGCGACAATGGAACAGGCATTCCAGATGAAGTTAAACCCAAACTTTTCACACCGATGACGACTACTAAAGCTAAAGGTCAAGGCTTAGGTTTAGCTGTCGTTAAACGTATAATTGAAGCTCTCAAGGGTTCAATAAGTTTTGAAAGCGAACTCGGTGAGGGCACCGAATTTATCATCCGTCTGCCCCTTGACTAGTAAAAAATGGCTTCGTCTATTTATCTGGGCTGCAATACTCAGGGTGCCCCAGTTTATCGTCCACAAGAGTCAAAAGCTCCTGAGGCGCCACAGGCTTAGTCAAGTACGCGTCAGCTCCCTCATCGAGCGCCACTACGCCGCTTTCAAGCGTCGGAAACCCCGTGATGATGATCTTAGCGGTTGACTGCAGCGGCTCCCTAGCCTTAACAAGAATATCCGTTCCGTCCATATCCGGCAGCCGCAAATCAAGCAGCACCATATCAAAGCGGCGGCTTCTAGCTTTACCTATCGCTTCGTGCCCTGACTCAGCGGTCTCAATCTCGTAGCCACATCTACTAAGAATACGGCTGAACGTACGCAGAATCGCCTTGTCATCATCCACTACAAGGATGCTTTTCTTAACCAATGCAATTCACCAATCACCATGACCGCTCCAAGCAGCCAAGGTGCCCTAAACGTTAAAAGCCCCTTATTATCTAAAAACGTGTGTTGTAGTGTATTGTATGTAACTGGCCCTAGACTGTGCGGATATAGTTCCTCTTGGGCGTTTTAGGCTCAAGGAAGTAGACAAACGGCGAACCACCATACACTGACGTCGAATTCACAGTGACCACCCGTCCGCTATGCATTATGCGGGGCTCCTGCGGTGCTGTTTGTGGTTGATGACTCCGAATAATCCTCTCAACCCCTAACACGCCGCAGACAGCCGCTGACACATCTACGCCGAATTCGACCCCTGCGCCGCGACTCCAATTCGGGTCCTCCCCATCACCTTCAGCGGGGTCAGACCACAGTAGGTCCATCCGCAGCTCATCCGACGGCTCCCTAAGATCCTCGACGCTTCGGATTCTACTTGAAACGCCTCCATGTACAAGCAGCGCGTTACCTGGTATAAGCGCGGATAAGCTGAGGCTGTCTATGAAGGGTTTAAGCTCGTTTAGGTAATAGAGGCCCCAGCTGCCGGTTTTGACTTCTGCTTCGCCGATAAGTGTGCACGGATTAAAGTTCGGGACTCCCTCGGCTGTGTAGTCTTCATGGTTACCCATTAAGGCAACTACGTTCTTGGGGTGCATCTGACGAAGCGCTTTAACAGTCCGGATGACTTGCACTCCGCATTCTCCCCGGTCCGCGTAATCGCCTAAGAAAACCAGTAGCTCAGAGTTCAAATCGACCGCCTGAAGTATTCCCTGCAGCGCCCTGTAGTCGCCGTGCAAGTCGCCTACAACGGCTACTCTGCCATAAGCGTCGGGTTCAACAACGACCAATTCGGATTTCATTCAAACTCTATTTCTGA
>JAAYYI010000059.1 GCA_012515445.1 Candidatus Bathyarchaeota archaeon
AAGTCGACACAGAAATCGTTTTCAGCATCTACAGCGAGAACCTGCGCCAGCAAGACTGGACTACGCTAGCAGAAAAAGTTGCTGAACGCATCAACCAAGGCGTAGACGGCGTAGTTATCGCGCATGGAACAGACACCATGGGCTACACCGCAGCCGCACTCAGCTTCGCGTTGCAGAATCTCCCAGTCCCAGTTATCCTTGTCGGTGCTCAGCGCTCGTCCGACAGACCAAGCAGCGACGCCGCAACCAACCTCATCGGCGCAGTAAAAGCCGCAGGCGAAGCACCCTTCGCAGAGGTCGGCTTAGCCATGCACGAAACCGCCTCTGACACGGCAATCGCGATTCACCACGGCACCAAAGTGCGCAAGTGCCACACAAGCCGCAGAGACACCTTCAAATCAGTAAATGGCTTCCCAATCGCCCGCGTCGAGAACCTCAAAGTCACCATGATAGCGGACACTTACCAGAAGCGTGACCCAAAACGTAAACTCGTCTTGAAACCGAACTTCTGCAGTAAAGTGGCGCTTGTCAAATTCTACCCCGGCATGGACCCAGCAGTCATCGACTTCTACGTTGACCAAGGCTTCAAGGGTATACTACTTGAAGGCAGCGGATTAGGGCATGTGAGCAAGTTCTGCTTTGACGCAATCAAACGCGCCACCGCAAAAGGCGTAGTAGTTGCTTTGGCTTCCCAGTGTATCTGGGGACGCGTGGACATGAACGTCTACGATACAGGCCGCGACCTGTTAAACTTCGGCGTCGTCCCACTCGAGGACATGTTCCCCGAAACAGGACTTGTAAAGTTGATGTGGGCGCTTGGGCAAACAGACGATCCCAAAGAAGCCATTGCGCTTTTACAGGCTAACGTTGCAGGGGAATATACGCCGCGTACGCTGCCACAGGACAAAATCGTCGAAGGAGGACCACAATAATGCCGATTGATTACGCTAAAGTAGGCTTGAAATGCGGCTTAGAAATTCATCAGCAACTAAACGTCGGAAGCAAACTCTTCTGCAGCTGCCCACCGGAACTATTCAAAGAAGACCCAGAAATAACATTCCTACGCCGACTCCGCCCAACCCAGAGCGAGCTTGGCCAAGTTGACCCAGCTGCATACTTCGAATTCAAGAAAGGCGTAAAAATCCTCTACGAAGCCAACCGCAAAACCGCATGCCTAGTGGAAATGGATGAGGAGCCGCCGCATCCGATTAACTTGGACGCCGTCAAAGTTGTCCTTACAGCATCTTTAATGATGAATATGCAGCCGGTTGACGAAGTGCACGTCATGCGCAAAACCGTAATCGACGGCAGCAACACCACCGGCTTCCAACGCACCACCATCATCGCGTTGGATGGCTGGATAAAGGTCGGCGAAAAAGTAATCCCAATGCAGGCCGCCAGCCTCGAAGAGGACGCAGCCCGCAAGACCGGCACACAGGACGAGGGCAAAACCATCCGCTACCGCATCGACCGCCTTGGCATTCCGCTCATCGAAGTCGCTACCGCACCGGTGATTTATTCGCCGCAGGAAGCTCAGGAAGTAGCATTTGCCATCGGCAGAATACTACGCGACACCCAGAAAGTGATGCGCGGTTTGGGCACTATCAGACAGGACCTAAACGTTTCCTTGCCAAACGGCGCCCTAATCGAGATCAAAGGCGTACAGGAGCTTGAATTGATCTCGACTGTTGTTGACTATGAAGTCCAGCGCCAACTAAACCTTATTGCATTAAAAGAGGAACTCGCCAACCGCGGAATCACCCCCGCCACACTTAAAGAGGAGTTCGTCGACGTCACAGGCCTATTCAAAGCCACCAAGAGCAAAGTCATCAGAAAAGCAGTAGACAAAAATCAAAAAGTGCTCGCCGTCAAGCTACAGGGCTTTAAAGGTTTGACCGGCCGCGAGTTGATGCCCAACTTCCGCTTGGGCAGTGAACTGTCGGATTACGCGAAGTTCTGGGGTAGAGTCGGCGGCATATTCCACACCGACGAGGTACTAGCTAACTATGGAATCACAGAAGACGAAGTTAAAGCCCTAAGAGAAGCCGTGGGCGCCGCAGAGGCAGACGCCGTTGTATTCGTTGCTGACACAGCCGAAAACACCCACGACGCGCTAAAAGCAGTCGTTGAACGCGCGCAGATAGCCTGCAGTTGCATCCCACAGGAGACCCGCACAGCCAAAGACGACGGCACAACCCGCTTTATGAGACCACGCCCGGGCGCAGCCAGAATGTACCCAGAAACCGACATTCCCCCGCAGCCAATCACGCAGACACTTGTCGAGGAAGTTAAAGCGCACCTGCCAAAGCCAGCAGAGAAGAAGCTGCAACGCCTCATCAAGCAGTATGGACTAAACGAGAAGCTGGGCAAGCAGTTGATTGACTCCGAGTATCTGCCCATTTTCGAGGAGATGGCTAATACCAGCGGCGTACAGGCATCCACCATTGCAGCGTTCCTGACTGAAACCGTTAAAGCGCTACAGCGCGAGGGCATACATACCGAGCACGTTTCCGACGAGCAGATCAGCGCCATCTTTAGAGCAGTAGGCGCGGGAGAACTTGCCAAGGAAGCTATCTCAGGCGTCTTTACCTGGCTATCCAAGAACCTCGAAAAGACCTTGCAGGACGCAACTGCAGCTTTAGGCCTAAAAATGCTCACAGAAGCCGAATTGGCTCCAATAATCGATCGTATCGTCGCGGCCAACAAGGCGCAGATTGAGAAGCTGGGCAAAAACGCCTTTGGCATGCTGATGGGCGCCGCTATGAAGGAAGTAAGGGGCAAAGCAAATCCGGAACTCGTTGGCAAACTGCTGCGTGAGCGGTTAAAGTAGCCTCTTTTATTTTTTCTCTATTTTTGCGTTATTGCTGTCGTAAATCCTAAAAAGCACTCTGCGTATATAGCCCATTGAGGATTAGCCGTTGAAGCGCATTGAAGCCCGCATAAAAACGCCGTTCGGCGAAGTAGTGATCGAAGGCGACCAGCCGCAGGATATACTTGACATGCTAAGCAGCATCCCGGAGAACTTTACAGAGAAACTTGGCGACTTCGTAACCAACCGCCTAACCCCATCCGGTGCGCAGCTTAAAGGCATCATCGAGCCGACAACAGAGGGCCCGGTGATTGTTACACGCGAAAACCTCACCCACTACGAAGCGGTTGGGCTGGTGCTTTATGCTTCGGATGAGCGCAGGAACACGGCGGCGCAGATACAGAAGCTCTTGGAGTCGAGTGGAAGAAAAAGCATGGTTCCCGCTAGATTGAATGAGATGACTAAGCGTGGGCAGGTGTTTAAGCCTGATCCGAGCAAGCCGGAGTTTAAGCTTACAGTTCAGGGTGAGCGGTGGATCGAGGAAGAAGTGCTCACGAAGCTTCGGGGTAAGATGGCTTAAGCGGCCAAGGGGCTGCTGCAAAGCTTTATTGCCGTCCCTAAGCAGAGTTTTCTGTGAGGGATAAATAGTTGAATTTTTCTGTCTTTATGATATTTGTAATGTCAATTCTGGATAGTCTCGGTTTAGGCGGAGTCGACTGGGTTTTCCTGCTGGTTCTAGTGATTATCGGCTTAGTCGTCATTGTGCTTATCAAGCTGTTTCTGGTGCTGATTCCCGCGATTCTGGTGGCACTTCTGGTGTGGTTTCTAACAGGCGATCTGTTCTGGGCGGGCGTGGCTTTTCTGGTAGTTGCGTTGCTGTCGCTTATAGCTAAAATTTAGCGCACAGACCGCGGCTGACGCTTACAGGGGCACTGTTTTGTGTTGTTTGCTAACCTGTTTTTCATAATGCTTTTATATGTCGTAGGCGGTTCATCAGATATCAACAGCATTGGATCAGTGACACATAATGTCAATGATGGAACCCAGTAAAAAACCACTAAACGTCTTAATCAAACAGTTACACGGCAACATCGAAGTTGTACTTAAAAACGGCTACGAATACAAAGGCAAAATGATCAAAGTTGACGGCCACATGAACATCCTTCTGGAAGGCGCAACAGAGTACAAAGACGAGCAGCTTATGACCAACTACGGCAACGTTCTGCTGCGCGGAAACAACGTACTCTACATAGTTTTAAACACAAATCTACGTTAAACGGGTAAGCGTTTCGCTTCCCCAACCACGTACTTGTAGGCGTCTTCTACAGCTAAGTTTACTCTGAATTTTCGGTTAAAATAAGTTAGCACGTTTTTTAGGTCGCGCTGTAGCAGTTCGGCAGCGTTGGCGTGGTCGGTTTTCACTGCCTGCGGCCAGTCGATAATCAGAATATGCGCGTCAGGCTGCAGTATGATGTTGTATTCGCTTAGGTCCGCGTGGATAAGGTGGGCTTTCTGGTAGGCGCGTTTGATGTTGCGCAGTATTTCACGTAGCACTTTTTCGGGTTTGCCTATATCTTTGTATCTAGCTAATTCGCCGCCCTCTATCATGCCCATGGCGATGACATGGCGGTTCTGACCCAGAGGCGCCGGTACGGCGACGCCGTGTTCGCAGGCCTGTTTCATGGCATGATATTCTCTCTCCGCTGCCAAGTGCGATTGGTAGAGCCATGTGGAGTGTTCTTTTATGTAGCCGCGTTTGCGTCTTGTCTGGCGGAAGCTGATTCTGCCGAGACGGTGGAATTTTACGGCTATGCGTTTACCTTCGGGGGTGAGTGCGTCGTAGACGTCTGCTTCTTTGCCTACGCCCAGTGTTTGGCCAAATGATCCAATTACACAGGCTTTTACCAGTGCGTGGATGGCTAGGCAGTCATATCCTGCGTAGTTCAGGGTGTGACCGGTGTAGGCGCCTTTTGATTGGTAGATTAGGCCTAGTTTGTTTATTTTGCCCAGGCTGTAGGTGATGCGGTCCAGTGGCACTTTTGAGAATTTGTGGATTTGCTCTACGGGGACGTATTCGTGCTGGGCCATGCCTGCTTCGATTATGCTTAGCAGTCTGAAGTCTTCGTTTTCAAGTTTCGAGTAGACCCCTACAGCTATATCGGCGCTTGACATAACAATCGTTTTATAGGTTAATTTATTCTAGGTAAAAGTAGTTTGGGGGAAATAAAGAGTTTTTTGAGAGTGACTTATATGCATGACTTGCGATTAACATGGGCTATAAGTCAAAATTGCCTAATAATGTATTCCCTAACGAGTGAAATGAACGGTTTTAAATTATGGCAGTAAATCAGGAAAGCGTCTCAAAGGTACTATCGGTGCTTTCGCACCCACTAAGAAGAGATATACTGCTTGACCTAAGCAACAACGGCGAGCAATCGTTCACTGACCTGCTGAACATGCTTAAAGTCGACACCGGCAAGCTAAGTTTCCATCTGCGTTCTCTGGCACCTTTTGTTGAGCAAACCAGCAGCGGCAAGTACAGATTAAGCCGCGCGGGTGAGAGCGCTGTGCGGGTTATCCATGACGTGGAGGGCTGGGCTGAAGTCGCCGACGTGCAGGGCAAAGCCATTTCTCTTCCCCTGTCTTCGTTTAAGAAGAGGGCAACTGCGTTCTTACTTGACTTAATGATTATTTTCGCAATCACTTTGGCAGTGGTTGCTATTCCGCAGGTGTTTGCGCCTGAAATGGGAAGTTTAGGCACTGAAATTAGCACAACGCTCTTCATCACTATCGGACTTTTGTGGCTCTACAACACGCTGCTTGAGGGATTCAACGGTCAGAGCCTGGGCAAACGCGTGCTGGGCCTAAAAGTCGTGCGCACGGACGGCAAAAAAATGAGCTATGACCACGCTGCAGTACGCAACTTCGGCAAACTGTTGCCGCTTTTGCCGTTTGATTTGCTATTCGGCTGGCGCATTAAAAATCAGGCGTTCATGCGCTACTTTGACAAGTTCGCGGGCACAACAGTCATCGACCTGCGTTCTTAATCCTGCCCACTTTTTGGTGTAAAGTCTTATTTGCCCGCTTTACATACCCTACAGTGATTGTTATGAGTGAGCGGGAACTAAGGGTTTCAAAAATCAAAGACGGCACAGTCATTGACCATATACGTGGAGGCTATGCTCTCGACGTCGTTAACATTTTAGGCATCACTGGCAAAGAGAAGCGCGTTATGACCATCGCCGTGAATGTGCCCAGCAAACGCTTCGGTGTCAAAGATATCGTAAAAATCGAAGGCAAAGCTCTTAACGCCGAGGAACTAAACCGCATTGCACTCGTCGCCCCACATGCCTCAATCAACTTCATTAAAAACTATGAAGTGCTCGAGAAATTTGAGGTTAAGCTGCCCCAGGCAATCGAGGGTATTTTGAAATGCCAAAACCCATGCTGTGTCGTTAACAACGGTGAACCGGTAAAGCCCAAGTTCCACGTTGTGCATGAGGAGCCGATGGTGCTTAAGTGTCATTACTGTGGCGTCAGCTTGGAGCAAGCGGATGTTTTTGCTCAGCTCTGAGGCAGCCGCTCTTCCGCAAGTGCATAAAGCGTCTCAAAATCCTTCTTTGACAGCAGCTTTCCTTGTCCGATCATGGGACACTCGGGTGTGGCGGTGAAAACGTGCGTGCCTTTGTCGGCGTCGTATTTTAGTTCAAATGGGTAAAACCTGCAGATCAGCGGACGCAACTCGTAGATTATGCATTTATTGTCTTTGAGGAAAACGCAGTCGCCCTGAACCTTTTTCATCTCGTAAATGTAGGGCTGCGTGCCACTGGACTCGCCCGCAAACTCTTCGATGTGCTTGCCTGTTTGGGCGGAGATTTCCTCAGCTTCGCTCTCAAGCATTAGAATGTGGCGGAGCTTGTGGTCTGTGTCAGCACAGCATAAGCCGCAGCCGTTGCATTCAAAGCACACAGTTGGGGGGTAGGTGAAGTCCAAGGATTCTCACAGCCAAACTCCGCAGTTATTAGATAAAAATTCTGCGGCGCGGCTAGCGGTCTTTTTTGGGCGGCGCCACGCCATTATCATGCTTGTATTTACCCTCATAGCCGTTGACGAGTGGGGTTTTTAGCTCCGCGAAGACAAGGTGCAGGAAGCGTGTCTTCACTGGGATTCTGACTTGGAAGGGTCCGCCTGAAATCTGGATTGTCAAGTTGCCCTCGAAACCCGCGTCCACAACCGTGGGCGGTATGGAGACGCCTGCACGACTAAAAGTGCTGCGCAGTTGGCAGAACGCCATCAAATCGATGCCCAGCTTCACCCGCTCCAGTGTCGCAACCAGCACCTTCTCGTACTTGCCCAGCACAAAACTATCGGTGACTTTTTCTTTGAAGTATAAGCCCTCG
>JAAYYI010000060.1 GCA_012515445.1 Candidatus Bathyarchaeota archaeon
AACATTAAACCGTTCAAGTAAATTAAAGAGGGAACACTGCAAGCCATCCCGACCAAGCCTATTGCTAAAATTGTTTTTCTTTTCCTATACTTGTCGGCCGCCCATCCATAAACAGGTATCAGAAACATCGTCACAACCATGTATAAACTTGAAAGCGAGCTTGCACTCAATAAGTTCAAGTCCTTATAGGTAAATAGCAAAGTGGGTGTCCATGTTACAAAACCTGCGGATGCCAAGTTGTACAGTAACCAAATTAACCCCACTTTCAAGGCTGCACTATTTTTCATAACCTCTTTAAAGGAGGTTTTAGTCCTTGCTGGGGATTCGATAGTTAATCCAGTGCCTCTAATTGAAAGGAAGAATGTACCGCAAACGATTGATCCTATTGTGCTTAAATAAAACGGTGACTGCCACCCTAGAGATTGCTGCATAAGCGGGCTTACTATAAACGCGATTATCGTAGCTAATGGAAAGGTGAGAAAGGTGATCGAGTATATTCCCATTGCAAATCCAAGTTCTTTTCTTTGAAACCAGTGAGGAATTATCGATGCTGTTCCAATCGTTAAAAAACAGCTACCTAAACCCATTATCACTGCCCCAAAAGCGGCAGATAAGAAGCCCTGTGATAGCTTGCACCGTAGGAACCCCCCCATGGTGATAAAAGGAACAGTCACCGATTCAATCACCCGGCCAACCAGCCAAGGCATCCCCCAAGCAGGCACACCAGCCATATCAGACCAAGACCAAAGCCAATGGATGCAGTACCTCTTTAACAATGCACCCAGACCAACCAACGCAACCGGTGTACCAGTCATAATAAGCGTTATCGACTCCAATGGCAACTACCGACAAATCGGAACCACCACAAGCAACGACTATGGCACCTTCGGCTTTACATGGACTCCAGACATATCAGGAGACTACACAGTCATAGCTACCTTCGCTGGTTCACAAGCATACTACACGTCATCAGCCGCAACCAACTTCTATGCAGCAGAACCAGCAGCAACCGCAACACCGCAAGCAACAGCATCCCCCTCAGCAGCTGATCTATACTTCATTCCAGCAATCGCAGGCCTCTTCATTGCAATCGTAATCTGCATAGCAATGATCGCTTTAATCCTGAGAAAACATCCATAAGGCGAAGTTAGATGAACTCTTTCTTCCCTCCCTTTTTTAGTCTAAATCGAAAGTTAAGACAGGGGCTGAGTGGGCTTCTGGGTCGGCAATTAATAGTGGTTGCAGTCACTGTAGTTGCTTGCTGTTCGTATTCCTTTCTCCTAATTTGGGTCCAGAAGCCCCAGCAAACCCACCTATCTGAAGTTATCTTCTAAATTATGAATCCAAAAACATGCCAAACAAGCCGCCTATTCCGAATACTGCTCGTATAGGTTTATTTTCTAGCTTGATGCCTCTTTGGTTGAAGCCAATGATGCATGAAGAGCCGTCTGAATTGTGAAGAATAGCTTAAATGGGGAAATTGAAAAATTTCACTGAGGCTTCAACAATGCGGATGATATTAGAGTAGACTTCAGGCTATACCTGCAGTTTAGTTGTGTAATCTTTATTTAAACGAAAACAGATTGATAGAACGGAGACCCCCAGATGGCACTAGACAAATTAGGTTCATCGCTAACTGACGCCATAAAAAAACTGTTCAAAGCCGGCGTCGTCGACGAGGCAGCAGTAAAAGAGCTAGTCCGCGACATACAGCGGGCGCTACTACAGGCAGACGTCAACGTACAGCTAGTGCTACAAATATCCAAAAACATCGAGGAACGAGCACTAAAAGAGAAGGTTCCGCCGGGCGTCTCCCGACGTGAACACGTCATTAAAGTAGTCTATGAGGAACTCACCCGATTCGTAGGCGACAAACCAGTCCCGCTGAAAGTTGAGCCTGGAAAAAAGAAAACCATCATGCTCGTCGGCATCCAGGGCTCAGGTAAAACCACACACGCCGCCAAACTCGCACGGTACTTCCAGAAACGCGGCTTAAAAGTCGGCTTAATCGCCGCAGACACCTTCCGACCGGGTGCCTACGCGCAGCTTCAGCAACTCGCCACCCGAATCAATGTACCCATCTACGGCGAAGAGAAAGCTAAAGACCCCGTGAAAGTCGCTAAAGACGGCTTCAAGCAGTTCCAGGACCGCGACTTAATCATCGTGGACACCGCAGGACGCCACAAGGAAGAAAAAGACCTTATCAAAGAAATGAAGGACATCGAGAAAGGCATCCACCCAGACGAAATAATCATGGTTATCGACGGCACCATAGGCCAGCAGGCGCTTCTGCAAGCTAAAACCTTCCATGAAGCCAGCCCAATCGGCGCCATCATCGTCACCAAACTCGACGGTTCATCACGCGGAGGCGGTGCATTATCCGCAGTAGCCGCAACCGGTGCACCAATCAAATTTATCGGCACAGGCGAAAAGATAGAGGATATCGAATCCTTCATACCCTCACGCTTCGTCGGCCGCTTACTTGGCATGGGTGACTTGGAAACATTGCTGGAGAAGGTTCATGACGCGGAAATCAAGGTGCCGCCCAAGAAAGCAAAAGAGATCCTGAGCGGAAACTTTACCTTAACAGACATGTACGAGCAGTTCGCCGCTGTCAAGAACATGGGTCCATTCAGCAAGGTTATGAAGATGATCCCCGGCTTATCCAGCGGCAACATCCCCGATGACATGCTAAACAGTGCCGAAGGAAGACTCGACACCTGGCAGGTCATCATTCAATCTATGACGCCGGAGGAGAAAGAGAACCCTAAACTGCTTAACTCCAGCCGCGCAAAACGCATCGCCCACGGATCAGGCACATCCGAGAAAGAGGTTAAGGAACTCATCAAGCAGTACTTCAACATGAAAAAAATGCTGAAAATGTTTAAACGCAAAAAGAAGCTGCCGTTCGGTTTAGGCGGTAAAGGCGGCATGCCAATGGGCTTCGGTCAGTAGGTTACACACAAATGGATGTTCTGCAGAAAGCTTACACGTTACTCAGTAAATACCCGCTTTGCGACCACTGCTTAGGCCGCCAATTCGCGCTTCTAGGCTACGCCATGGAGAACAACATCAGAGGTGCAGCGCTTAAAACCAGCTTAACAATGCAGGCTAACACGTTAGCTGTTGAAGCGGAAAAAAACGAAGAAGGCATCGAGCAACTCAGGGTTCTAGCAGCCAACGGCTACTCAGCAGCAGCTAAAGCGACGCTTGAACACCTAAAAAAGCACGCCCCCAAAATTGAAGAAGACGCTAAATGCTTCCTCTGCGAAGGCAAATTCGGCGAAGTCGGCGGCATCGTCGAGAGGGCCAAGAAAGACCTTGAAGCATACGAGTACACCACTTTTCTAGTCGGCATCGAGCTACCGATCGCTGTGGAGGAACGTGAAGACGAATTCAAGGCTTCACAGAGCATAGAGCACGGCGAGAGTATACGTCACGAATTCGGCAGAGTATACGGTAAAGCCATAGCTAAAGCCACCGGCAAAGAAGCCGAGTACCTCAAACCCGACGTAGTCGTAATCATCGACCCATTCTTGGAGTCAATCAAGCTTCAGATTAACCCTTTATTCGTCGGCGGCAGATACCGCAAACTACAACGCACCATCCCCCAGTCCGAGTGGTTCTGCAGCTGCCGCGGCCGAGGATGCAGCAAATGCGGCGGCACAGGCAAACTCTACCCCGAATCAGTTGAGGGCTACACCTCCAAGGATCTTCTTGCAGAGTCGGAGGGCGCAGAATCATTCTTCCACGCTTCAGGCCGAGAAGACATCGACGCACGCATGCTTGGCTCAGGCAGACCCTTCATTGTAGAGGTGTCTAAGCCTAAGCGGCGCTCGGTTGACCTCAAAAAAATCGAGCATGCAATCAACGGCGGCGCCGTCGGCAAGGTTGAAGTCTCCGAGCTACATTTCGCCTCTAAAGACGACGTGCGGCACCTCAAGAAGGGTGAAAGCGCACGCAAAGAGTACCGCCTCCTCGCAGAGTTCGAGAAGGATTTAACCGAGGAAGGTCTGCGCATGGTCGAGGAGAAACTTACTGGTGCATTGATAAAACAGCAGACTCCACGTCGGGTTGTGCATCGTCGTGCGGATATTGTGCGAGAAAGGTACATATATAAGCTTGAAGTTAAGAAGGTGACGCTTAAGAGAGCTCTACTCTTCATAAACTGTCAGGGTGGACTCTACGTGAAAGAATTGGTGTCTGGAGATGAAGGACGTACAGTACCCAATGTGTCGGCTTTGCTCGATAACCCAGCGAAGACGCTTAAGCTTGACGTTCTCAATGTAATAATGGAATAAATAGGTGAAAATTGATGAGAGGTTCAAAAGGCTACTACACTGGCACTCGCAGTCTCTTGCGCAAGCCAACTCGTGAAAAAGGAAAACCAAAGATTAGCAAATTACTCCATGAATACGCGGCAGGCGACGAAGTCATCATAAAGATGGACTCCAGTACACAGAAGAGTATGCCTCACAAACGTTTCCACGGCAAAGTAGGCCAAATCATCGAGAAACGGGGCAGAGGCTACGTTATAAGTGTACCACAGGGCGAAGCCAGAAAAACCATAATTATCCGCACTGAGCACATGGAACCATACACAGGTACGTGAGTGAATACAAGATGAGCAAGAGAGAAGTAGGCGAAAGTCGATTAACACTTCCACAGGTCAAAAAAGTACTGGAAAGCATAGGCGAAGAGAACCTTGACCAGTTCCAGCGCCGCACACTCGACTACGTAAGCAAATTCTCCAAGGCTGAACCCGAAAAAGCCGAAGAACTCTTGCAGAAGCTTGTTAAAGAATTCGAACTCGACGAAGCAGAGGCTGTTCAAATCGTTAACTGCATGCCGGAAACCGTAGATGAACTACGCGTTTTCCTAGCAGGCGGCAAAAAGATAATTGAAGCACAAAAATTAACCCAGATAGTTAACATACTTAACGAAAACCGCCTCCTCAAGTAAGCCCTAAATGGCTAAGTATTTTTAAGCAGAGGGCACGAATAGACTAGGGGATATAAGAGTTGGCAGCCATGGAAAAAAGATACGAAGAGAACGCTTACGTGCTAGACTTTCTTCCGCACGGCAAACCGGGTGTCCGACCTACAGGTCGAGCAGGTTACCGGGCAGGTGCACTGATTCAGTGCGTGGGAGAAGAATTCTTCACCATTCTAGAAGCCTTAGTTAGAGAGGAGCTAGTGCTAAAGCCAGGCGACCGCGTCTACGTCGGCAAGGACAGCCGAAGCGAAGTAACCTATATCATAGGCCGCATAGGCTTCGAGGAGCTTACTGCTTCAGCGAAGTCTGAGCTACCCCTCGTCATCAGCAAGATAGTGCAGAACAGAGAGAAATGGTTCGTGAACTTCTTCAACACAGCACGCGCCATAACACCCCGCATGCATGCACTTGAACTTATACCGGGCATAGGCAAAAAGTACATGTGGCAAGTCATCAACGAGCGCCAACGCAAGCCGTTTGAAAGCTTCGAAGACCTGCAGAAGCGCACAGAACTGCCTAACCCAACCAAGCTCGTCACCAAACGCGTAATGGAAGAGCTTGAAGGCGACAGCAAGTATCGCCTATTCACACGCGCCCAGTAAGGCCAGCGAGATGAGTCTTGAGCAAATCCAGCAGATGCTAAAGGCTCACGGCATCAGCCCCAACAAGCTGCTGGGCCAAAATTTTATGTTTGAAACCCGCCTCTACACTAAACTCGCCGCGTACGCCGACTTAGACGGCTCGGATGTGGTTTTGGATGCAGGCGCAGGCTTCGGGCTCCTGACAAGGTACCTGTCTGAGCAATGCAGAGGAGTCGTTGCAGTCGAGAAGGACCCGCAATTAGCCGCTTTCCTGCACGAGGAATTCAAAGACACCTCCAACGTAGCAGTCATAGAAGGCGATGTTCTGAAAGTGCAGTTGCCGCCTTTTAACAAGGCTATAGCTGCCCCACCATACTACCTCTCTACACAGTTGGTATTACTGCTGCTTGAGCGTAAAGTCGACTGCTCAGTTTTGATTGTTCAACGTGAATTTGCCGAGCGCCTTGTCGCGGAAGTAGGACGCGAAGAGTACGGTTGGTTAACTGTCGTAACGCAGCAGCAATCGGAAGCTAAAATCTTGGATGTGGTGCCCAAGGACATGTTCTATCCTCCGCCCGAAGTAGACTCAGTTATCTTGAGCCTGAAACCTTTGAAAACCCGGCCATTCCAAGTCAAAAACGAAGCCAAATTTATACAGTTAACAAAGTGGCTGTTCACTCAGCGCAATAAGAAACTTGCCAAGGCACTTGCTCCCTACCTGCGAAGCAACTATAAGCTTAGCAAGCAGGAAGCCATAGACATCGCCGAGAAGCTGCCCTTCCATGAGCAGCGCCCTCGAGAGCTACAGCCGAAGGATTTTGGAGCAATCGCCGATGCCTTACCCAACTAAACGCATTCACTTCGGCAGCTTAGTCTTCGATGTTAACGATGATGTGTATGAGCCTGCCGAGGACAGTTTTCTCTTTGCAGAAAATTTAGGATTGAATGTAGGCGAGTCTGTGCTGGATTTGGGGACAGGCTCAGGCATCCTAGCCGTAACAGCAGCACAGAAAGCTGCACATGTTCTTGCAGTTGACTTGAATCCTTATGCTATCCGATGTGCCAAAGAAAATGCAAAGCTCAACCACGTCTGGGGCAAGATGGATTTCTTGCAGGCCGACCTCTTCAGCGCTTTCCACTCGGGTATGCGGTTTGATTTGGTGCTGTTTAACGCACCTTACTTGCCCTCTGAAGCCGGCGAAGAGGCAACATGGATCGGGCGATCTTGGGCAGGCGGCGCTAACGGGCGGTTGGTCGTTGACCGGTTCATCTCTGAGGTTCCAGCTTACCTTAAATCAGGCGGTAGAGTGCTGCTGATGCAATCCACGCTTACAGGCGTAGAAGAAACCGTCTCAGCCTTCGCAAAGCGGGGCTTTAAAGCAGCCGTCACCGCCACACAGCAGCTGCCCTTCTTCGAAACCCTAACGCTGATAGAAGCTAAAGCAGAAGCCTAAAAGGGCACTTTTATAGTCTAGATATTGGCGTTTTTTTATGACTCTCTATTTTTATGTTAAAACACTCGAGGAACCAAAAACAGTAGGAGAAACCGTATGTGCAGCTAACTATGCCACTGGTCAGCATCCGGGTGACGAGTACTCTTGGATACTGCAGGAGGGCCGTGACGAGCCTGGCTACTGGGAGATTCGGGGTAAATACGCGAAGCTTAGGGATCTTACTGAGGTGGCGATTGTTTACCGCATCGGTGATACAGTGGTGTTAGCGGAAGCTGATGATGCTTTGGCGCCGAACTTTGCTGATCCCCTGATTACGAAATATGGATTCGATAACGTGAAGTGGCTGTCTGTAGCGGCAACCAGATAACCCGTTTTGCATTGTTGGTTTAACGAGAATAATATTGTTGTTGTAGACCGACAACCACAAGCACTCATTAACTCTTTTTATCATCTAGCGGGCAAGGATCAAAGGAGTATTTTAAGTTGTTTAAAAAACAAAAATTGTCAGCGTTCACTCTTTGTGTGCTTTTAGCTTTACTTGCAACTGGCATTGTATCTGTAAATGCACAGAATACCGCAACTGTTATGGTACAAACAGCGACAGGAGGGACAACTGATGTTACGGGCACTACAACTTACCCAGACGGATCATCAGTAACAATAACGGCGACATCTGAAGGCGGCTTTGCTTTTCAGAATTTCGTGGTTTCCCCAAGCGATGGCTCAGGCGATATGCTGCTCTACGATAACCCCGTTACATTCACCGTTAAAGGCGGAGTAACCTACACTGTTGTTCCAGTATTCGTAGCACCCTTACCGATTCCGAGTCAACCGCCTGCAACCGACCTAAAAACGGCGGCTATCATAATCATTTTCCCCTCTGCTGGCGGGACCACAATTCCAGCCCCTGGCACCTATGCTTTAGCTAATGCATCCGCTTTTAACCTCACAGCAATGCCTAATGACGGTTGGCAATTCGCATACTGGACTATCTCCGGAAACCCAGCTCCACATGGTACAGAACCTATCAACTGGACTCCCTCAGACAACCCATATAACGTTAATCATGGATACGGCGATACATACCGCTACCAGGCAGTCTTCACTCCAGTAAGCGGCGGCCCGTCTCCGTCACCAACAATACCTGAACTATCAGCAGTCGTCCTTGTTGCAATACTCTTGGCAGTACTTCTAGTAGTATTAGTAGCGAGAAAACGCAGACACTAAAGAATTAAGAAGACAACGGCAAACGAAAGAATGCTTAGCAATATCCCCATCTTTTCTCTTTTTTATTTTTAGCAATTGAATAAAACTATTTTAGCTTCGCTACCCAAGCACGGTAGTAATCTAAAGTAAAAGATAACCGCGGGTTACTGCTTATCA
>JAAYYI010000061.1 GCA_012515445.1 Candidatus Bathyarchaeota archaeon
ATAAACCTTTAATGCTCAAATATGCTATTTGGTTATGCAAATTGAGATGCATAGTATGTTGTCCCGTTCAGCTGTAGGAAAATTAAAAGCAATTTTAGTCATTGACCTTATTATTGTGGCTGCCGCTGCAGGAGCCTACCTTTACCTGCTTAATGAGGGCGCGATTACCGGCGCGGCTAAACCAGCCGAGTTCGCTCTAACACCCCTAACCATAAGCCCAGCATCAGCCTACATAGGCGATACTGTTTCAATCACGCTAAATGTGACTAATGTTGGCGACGTAATGGGCAACGACACACTAAATCTGTTAGTGAACGGGCAGGTCAGGGAGACAGTTAACTTTACATTACCAAGCGCAGAATCGCAGGAGCTTGAATTCTCAGTAATAGAAAATAACGTTGGGACATACACCGTTAAAGTGAGCAGTATCTCAACCGACAATTATGTTGAGGGAAACTTTACAGTTACTGAACCCCCGCCTGAACTAAGTAAAATCACTCTCTCAGAAATCCGATCAACACCCTATGAGGTTTGGCCAAACTCCACACTCACGGTGACAGCTAAAGCGCATAACCCCACTGCCGAACCAGACCGCCTAACGGTACGCGTCACAGTCGACGGCGTAGTTGTACAAACAACTATCCTTGAAATGAATGCCAGCGAAACACGAACGATCAGTTTCAACATCACAGCCGGCGAGGAAGGCAAACACATCGTTAAACTAAACAGTCTACAGGGATCCTTCGTAGTCGTTAAAGACGGCTACCATACACTAACCATTAACCGTTCAGGCGGCGGCTCTAAATCGTTGCCTTTTACACTTAACGGAGAGGACCTCGGTACACCCTATCAGGCTCTGTTACCTGTGGGTACCTATAGCATCTCGGTGCCTACACCATACAGCGTCGGCACAGGAGTTCTAGAGTTCACCTCATGGAGTACAGGGCAGACTTCGCCATCTATAACCTTCGAGCTTAAAGACCGCTTGATACTGGTATGCACATACACAGTCATCAGCGGATATGCCTCATGTCCCTCACTCTACATCTGGAACGGTACAGGCTACAGCTACGTAACCGATGTTTCTAACCCAGGATGGCTCGGCTACATCAGCCACATTTCACCCAACGGAACCATAGTTTTCGGCGGCGGAAACCCATATGACTACGTCAAACTCGACAACAGCATCCTCAAAGCTAACAACGGCTACTTCGACATGACCCTTGCCCAGCAATGGGACGAACTTTTCTATCTGGACTCAGCCCAATTACTAATCGTCGATCACCCAGTAGGCACAGACGTATACACTTCAATGACAAATTACATCAACAAAGGCTCAACTGGACAAATCTACACCGTAACCAACAATACACTGCTATCGCCGATCAGCGCAGTAAACGAAAAAGGTCAGAGCATCTTAGCGCAGATTCTAGCAAAAGACGGCGTGTTTTCTCCGGGCATCAACGGCATCGAAAGTACTGCATGGGATAACATTACCAGTAATCAGTTAACGCTTGATCTAGGCGACTTATCCAATGCAAAGAATGTAAAACTAATCCTCACCGGCATGGTTGACTGGGGTTCAGCAGACACATACTACGAGTATCTGGAACTCTTCAAAACCGCTGCTGCATTGGGCCTGATACCTGCTAACGGAGCCGAAATAATGCCTGCTCCTTACATGGAAGTTTTAGCTGCAAACGGAACATGGATACGTGCGCCTCAAGACCGACAGATACCCTTACCATCAGACTACAACGCCCGAACATTCACCGTTGACTTAACAGGCATATTCCCAGCAGACGTCATCGAATATAAAGTGCGATTCACCAACTTCTGGAACGTAACCTACGACTACATCGGAATCGACACCACCGCCCAGCAGGATATAACCATAACAACTCTAAACCCATCATCCGCGTTGCTTAGCCAGTGGTGGGATGAAATCTACTCCAACTCAACCGGCGCATTCACACGATACGGTGACGTAACAGAGCTCATACAAGTAACTGATGACATGTTCATAGTCGGCAGACAAGGCGACCAAGTTAACCTGCGATTCTCAACAGCTAACCTAACTGATCCAGCTGACGGAATGGTACGGGACTACTTCTTTGTCGTAGCCTGCTGGTTCAAAGATCCACCCGGCGCATGGGGCTACGGCTTTGACTACACAGTCGATCCGATGCCATACCTCGCAATGAGCGGCTACCCATATACTTCAGCGGAAAGCTACCCATACGACGCAGCGCACTTAGCGTACATAGCACAGTACAACACAAGAATAATCAGCTAAACCCATTTTCTTTTTCTTTGTTTTTTGAGAAATAAAAAAATATGTAGCCTCTTTACTTGATGTACAGTTTTCTGAGGCGCTTCTAAGTGGTTTTAGGTTTTTTCGGTCGCCATGTTGAGGCACTGTAAACTGTTAATGCCAGTAACGTTGCAGTTACTACTGCTTTGATAGGCGTATAATCTGCTATAGTTGAGTAGAGTGCGAATGCTGCTGGCAGGGCGCCGATGTAAACTGTGAAGAATACAGCGCCAGGCAGTTTGTAGTTATATTTGTAGTCTTTGAAAATGCGTCTGCCAAAGTATAATGCTGCTAATCGCCCCATTCCGTGCGTACATTTGATGCAGTTGTGGCATGGACGCAGGCAACCAAGGATGTTAAGAACAAGATAAATCAAGATAAGTGTCAATACGAAAAACGCGATGCCTGCGGTGACGTTGTACAGAGCGAAAGCAGCTGTGTCTAAAAGAATCCAGACGAATAGGCCGAGGTTGCCCCATATAACCAGTTTCTCGGGGAAAAAGATGGGTCGACCGTTTTTTGGTTCAGCCACTAAAATTCCTCGTTTATGCTGGTAGGTTTGACTTTTTTGCAGCCTCTCGTAGTTTCCAAACATTACAGTGGGGAGCGTGGTCACACATCTCTTCCGGTATGCCTCGTGGGCATTCAATTTTTTTCTCCATTGCCGTTACACGTGATGATAATTAATAGGGTCACCAACCAGATATATATTACGGTATTGTCATAACCGTGCAATACTATTTATATTAGAGAACACACAATGCATACCTATGGAAAGTATAAACTTGCTAACAAAAAAAGGCGCATCATGCACCGACCTACTAACATGCCTCTACAACCTCAAATCATCCGACATAGTAGTACTCCAAGCAGTCGTAGCAAACCCAAACGCAAGTTTAGACCAAATCGCCACACAAGTACAGAAAGACCGAAGCTCAGTACACCGCTGCCTAGCCAAACTCGTCAGCATAAACCTCGTAACCAAACAAACAAAAACCATCAAAGGAGGCGGATACTACCACACCTACTCGATGCTGGATCCAGAATTAATCAAGAAGCATGCAAGAGAGCGAGTGAAAGAAATTACAGAGAGCCTGAAAACTTTAATCGACAACTTTGACTCTGACTTCGAAAAACACCTAAACCAAAAATAATTGTTAACCAGCCTATAATACAAATTTTTATGATAAGCTATCAAGGAGTGCGTTATAGAGCATAATATTCGCGTAAAAGTTTTTCTTATCCAAGGAAAAATTTATGGTCAGGGTGACTATCTTCACAACCAACCTGCAACCCTAACCAACAGCAGAACCGAAAACAGCTGATTCTACAACAACTTGTAGAAGATAAATGTAGCAGGGCGGCATTTTCTTCGTCTTCTAATTTAAAAAAGTTCTTCGTTCAAAGGCATACATCAAAATCTATTTTTCCAAACCTAAACCGCGAGATTATGCAACACTTAAATGCATATAGTCATTATTTGCTATAAAGCCAAACGGAAAAATCTGCATGTCATTACTACCTGCTATTGCTAATCCGTACTTGAGCGCATTCGTAGGCGGTTTAGCGTTCGGCTTGGCGTATTGCACCGCGAGCTGCTTGCCGGTTGTGGCAGGCTACATTGCAGGCGTCGGCTCGGGATTTAAACAGAGCGTAAAAATCACTGCGATTTTCAACGGTGGACGAATACTCGCTTACACTATAATAGGAGCAGTAGTCGGCGTATTCGGCGAGTTGCTTCGTTTCTTTGTATCAGAATCCGCGATTACTCCCTTTCAGATTTACAGCTCACTCGCGTTTGGCGTGGTAACCATAGCCATCGGGGCTATGCTCATGTGGAAAATACGAAAACCGTCTGGCTGCGAATGCAAACCATCCGACGCAGCAGTTACCGCGGGCAGAATCAAACGCTACGGCGTAGACTTCGGCGCCTTCACGCTGGGCTTCACACGCGGACTCATCATCTGTACACCGCTAATCCTGCTCCTATCAACCTCTCTAACGCTCGTAGATGCAGCCGGAAGTATTGCAGTAGCGTTGCTGTTCGGTGTCGGCACAAGCATTTCACCCATCTTAATACTTGGCGGCGTAACCGGTTGGCTGCTAAATAAGGCACCGTTATTTCGCAAATGGATATCTATAGCGGGTGGATTAATCTTAATCTTCCTTGGCGCTCTTTCGGTGTATAGCTCGTTAACCCAAATAGGGTAATGGTGAAGAACTATGGCTGGAGAAATAATAGGCGACATACTACGGTTAACCGTACTAGCTGGTCTTGGCGTAGCTGGCATAGCGGCAGTTCTGCTCTGGAAAAAGAACCTCGCGACAAGAGTGACGTTTCTGCGTTTCGTTATCCAAGCGGTGTCTTTTGCTGCCTTATTCTACGTGTTCTCCTACACGATTCCGCTGCTTTATGTGCTTATCTTCGTATTTGTGTTGTCGCTTTTTCTGGGCAGATTCTTCTGCGGCTGGCTTTGCCCATTTGCTCTAATAATGGACCTTGAGAGCCTTCTTCGCAGGGCGCTAAAGATACGTTACCGCCTAATCCCCGACCGGTTTAACGTGGCGTTGCATAAGAGCCGCTACGTCATAATGCTCGTTTTCCTACTTGTACCGGTTGCGCTATTTGTGTTTGAACCCAAAGAAATTATGGTTTCACCTATGATGGCTGAGCTCTTGGCTGGTCACTACCGCATCTACAACGTACTTATCGACCCGATGATTCCATTCATCGTGCCATGGTCCAACGTCGCCACAGTCAACCTCGCCGGCGTAAACTTCGCTTACCCATACGGATTAGACATAGTTACGTTTACAAACGAACAAATCGGCCTGTACCTGATGGCTGCATTCGTCGCCGTAACCCTAATCGGAGCATTCTTAATCCGACGCGTTTGGTGCCGCTTCTGCCCCACAGGTGTCTCGCTTGCCGCGATAAATCAGTTCAAGGGTTTTAAGGCACTGCCGCTACTATATGTGGAGAAGGACGAGAAAAAATGCACTAAATGCGGTGTCTGCAAACGCGTCTGCACCGTGCAGGTTAACGAGGTCTATGAGCAGAAGGGCGGAAAAATCGGCACCTCCCAATGCATGCTGTGTAGCCGATGCGTAGAAATGTGCCCTTATGAGGATGCGTTGAAACTGAAGCTTGGTAACAAAACCGTGTTTCGCTCCAGAAACTGGTTAAAACAACCTAACACTGATTGAGGAAGGAAACAAAATGAAAGAAACCACCGTTGAGAGAAAGTACCTACCTGAAATGCAGCAGAAAGAAATGGATGAATTAAGAAACACCGTGAAAGTTGCCTCCGAGAAAATCATAGCTGACAACATCGCGCGTATGAAGAAAGCTGATCCGCATCGGCCCGACGCCATGAAGTACTTTGACGACATCGCAAACCTCTTCGGCAAGCGCCAGCAGGAAATCGAAGCGGAGAAGGCTAAGGGCAAAAAAGTTATCGGTTACATGTGCCTCTTTGCGCCAACCGAGCTAATAACGGCAGCTGATGCTATTCCTGTGCGCGTGAACTCAGGCTGGTATGACACTTCTAAACTCGGCGACCGCGTAGTACCAGTAGAGGTCTGCCCGGTTATCCGCTCAACGATCGGTGCAAAAATGATTCAGCTCTCACCCTTCCTAGAACAAAGCGACGCACTCATCAGCGTACTAACATGCGACGGCATGACTAAACTCAGCGAAATCTTAAGCGACCAAAAAACAATCTGGGGCATGAACGTACCCCGCGTGAAAGACAGCACCCATAGCCTAAGGTTCTGGAGCGACGAAATCAAGCAAATGAAAACCCAGATCGAAACCTTCACAGGCAACAAGATCGACCGCAAGAAACTAAAAGAATCCATCGAAGTCAGCCACCGTGCTACCAAAGTCTTCCGCCGCTTACAGGAACTCCGCAAGGGCAACCCAGTGATTATGGGCCGCGACGCTATGCTGGTCAATCAGGCTTACAGCTGGGATGATAAGGTGCGCTGGACAGAGAACGCTGAGAAACTCTGCAACGAACTCGAAGCCCGAGCCGCTAAAAAGGACTGGGTTGTAAGCCCAGACATTCCACGCGTGATGGTTACAGGTACCCCGATGTTCTGGCCAGACAACTGGAAGCTGCCAACACTGGTTGAGGAAGGCAACCCGCAGGGCATAATCGTCGCTGACGAGCAATGTAGCGGCGAACGCATCCTAAACGACCCGATCGGCGTTGACGAGTGGAGTATGGATGACATGCTAAACGCAATAAGCGAACGCTACCTCATGGCTTCAACTTGTCCATGTTTCACAAGCAAAGACGGCAACGAAGACCGCATCAACTGGCTAATAACAAAAATAAAAGACTGGAATATTCAAGGCGTCATTTACTACGTTATCCGAGGATGCATGCTCTATGCCATGGAGTACAGCCGCGTAAAGAAAGCGCTGGACAAAATTAATGTCCCAGTCTACTACTTGGATACGGAGTACACAAGAGAAGATGTTGGGCAAATGAAGACACGTGTAGAAGCTTTCCTTGAAATGCTAAATGCGAGAGTGGATTTCTAAGTGATTACAGTCGGAATGGATTTGGGAACTCAGCGAGTAAAGGCAGTAGTGCTAAAAGACGGCCAAGTCGTAGGCCGCTCTCAGGCATTCGCCGGATTTGACCCCACAAAAGCAACTGAACAAGCAGTTGCCGAAGCCTTAACACAAGCAAACCTCAAACTAAGCGACGTACAGCACTTCGCAGCAACCGGTTCAGCGATGGATATGGCGCCCTACGAGCACAGCACCGTCTCTATGATGAGCGCCGACGCTAAAGCAGGAGTAAGCCTCATCCCAACAGCGCGAACAATAATCGACGTAGGAGCCGAAGAAGCCCGAGCCGTAAGATGCGACGAACGCGGCGTAATGGCTGACTTCGTAGTCAACGAACGCTGTGCAGCTGGAGCAGGCGCATTCATCGAAGCAATGGCACGTGCATTGGAAGTTAAACTCGAAGACATGGGACCGCTCTCGCTTAAAGCTGAACGTGCAAGCCCAATTAACGCTTCATGCGTCATATTCGGCGAATCAGATGTGGTTTCACTGATCCACCGTCAGGAGTCTAAACCTGAAATATGCCGCGCCGTATTCGACGCTATGGCAGACCGAGTTTCATCTATGATTCATCGCCTAGGCGTAAACCCAGACGTTGTCCTCGTCGGCGGCGTAGCCAAAGACGTTGGATTTGTAGCATCGCTTAACCGTAAACTGGGATTAACCGTAAAGATTCCAGAGTACCCCGACTATGTCGGTGCACTCGGCGCAGCATTAATCGCGGCAGGCCGCGTTAAGGGAGGCGCTTAAAGATGGCAGATTTAACTAAAGAAGAATTTTGGCGCTGGCGCGAGTACCATCGCGTCATGCCTAAGAAATGGAGCAAAGCAGACATAATCACCGCGGGGGTCGACGTCGGTTCAGTCGGATCCAAAGCAGCCATCATGGTTAACGGCGAAGCATACGCTTGGGGCATCACGCGCACAGGCAGTAACAGCCCAGAAAGCGCAAAGAAAGCCCTCGACTACGCATTACAGGACACCGGCTTAACGGTCGGCGACCTCAAATACATAGTCGGCACAGGCTACGGCAGAGTCAACGTCCCAATGGCAAACAAAGCCATCACCGAAATCGCCTGCCACGCCAAAGGCGCCAACTATATCTGGGGCCCACGCGTCCGAACCGTACTGGACGTCGGCGGACAGGATATTAAAGCAATCAAAATCGACGAAACAGGACGAGTCGTCAGTTTCTTAATGAACGACAAATGTGCTGCAGGAACAGGTAGAGGCATGGAGGTCTTCGCAGACCTACTCCAGATCCCAATAGAGGACATCGGCGACATCTCACTTAAAGTAGAGAAAGAACCCGACCCCGTCAGCTGCACATGCGTCGCGTTCGCTAAAACCGAAGCAATGGGCCTGCTGAGGAAGGGCTGGTCAAAAGAGAAAGTCCTCGCAGCATATACACGCGCTATGGCTGTCCGCATGGCTAACCTAATCAACCGCGTGGGGTATGAACCAGAACTCGTCGTCACAGGAGGCCAATCCAAAAACATTGGCATTGTCAGTCGGATCGAGGTCATCTTGGGCGTTAAGACTCTTCCGATGCCACGCTGGCGAGAAGACGGCCTGGACCCCATGGTGGCAGGGGCGTTAGGTGCTGCGTTATTGGGTAAGGCGCTTTACGAGAAAGCTCAGAAGGCTTAGGTGAGTAAAAGTTGATTACGCATTACGGCTACATCGACGGATCAGGCGAATATTACATAGTAGTAGACTCAGACAAGTGCAGCGGATGCCGTAAATGTGTAATTGCTTGCCCAGAAAAAGCACTTGAATTAGTTACGGAGTTTATCGATCTTGAGGACAAAACAGTCGCCGCCATCGCTGAGGAGCACCGCAAAAAAATTAGGTATACCTGCACTGGCTGTAAACCTGAAACTCAGCAGACACCCTGCATTAGCGCTTGCCCTTCGAGTGCTATTAGTATCGTCTGGAACCCGCGTTAACCCGTTTTTATTTTTCAAATTAGAAGAAGGGAGTGCTGCCCTGCTACTTCATCTTCCATAACTTTATGCAGAAAAATGCTTTTTTAAATCTGCAGTTGGTTTGGGTTGCACGTTGGTTGTGGGCGTTGTACAAGCAAGAGCAGACAAAAAAGCTGTTGTTTAATCCGCCGCTTATCAGTAAATGAGCAAATGCCACTTCATGTCGATTTTGGTTTTTGTGCATGACTTTATAACATAGTGGCGCAGAATAAGCAATAGAGTAAAATGAGCAACCCAGCGACTGTTACAATCAACAGTTCTCGATTATTTGGCAGAAAACAAAATCCGCCTATTCAAACAGGATCTGCCATCGAGGCGCCTGTAAAACCTAAACAAAAGAACCTCTCAGGCTTAAAAGTCGACAAGTATGAAGTCGCCGAAGACAAAGTTAAATTTTTTAAAACCAAGGGCCTTTTTAAGAAACGCTGGGTTGTGGAAAAGGAATACCCAATCTATGAATTAACCGCGATCGAGAGCCTTGGAAACTGGTTGAGCCTAACATGGAATAACCAAACTTACCAGTTCATGCTCAAAAAAGGCTTATCGTTCGCTGAACTCCAAGAACAAATACACGATAAGCAGTCAGAGCGCCAAAAAGCAAACGCGCTAAATCAGCGGGCGGCTCAGCGTAGAGCCGATTTACTAAACCTCATACAACTGTCATTGCCCATTGTAGATTCATCCTTTGATATCTTAATCGGTTTACATGCTAAAAGAGTGGACTGGCACCAAATTGAAGGGTACTCCCAAACGTTGGGGCTATCTTTTAACATTGATTGCCCCACGCTGCCGCCTCTGAGCATTGACTTCGCTGCCGTTGATACAGCTGTAAAAGGCCAAGCCGCCAAAGATACCGCCAGAGAAACCCTCGCTGTACTCAAAACAGTCCACGGCTACTTTACAGGACTAAAACCCGAAGACGACTTAGCAAGCTTCAATCCTAATTTCGAACTCGCAAAGGCGGCTATTTTGGCTTATTACACGCTAAACGATCTGTTACTGGCAAAGGTTATTGGCGAAAAAGACACCTCTAAAGAGGTTGTATACTTTGAGGAATTGTTGATGTCCTTTGATGGTACAGGCATTAAGGCTGATTCGGCGGCTTTTTTGGGCGCTATTGAGGAAGTAGCTGTTGAGGGTAAGCGTGATAGCGCGGTTTTTGGGGTGAGGGCGCTTTTTAGGGAGCAGCTTACGCATCTGTAGGTTTATTATTTATTGTATTGGCTGTTTTTGTTTTTTGTTTGATAAAGTTTAAAAATATGACACGTGGAATAATTAGTTGGAGACGAGAAAACGAACAAAACCTCCAGCCTAATTATTCTCATAATCATAAGCTCAGCCCTAGTAATAACCACACAAACAGCCACAGCCCAACCTCAATGGAACATAGAAGTAACCGACTTAGCAGGAAAAACAACAACCCTAACATATGACCAAGTGCTCGCGATGCCGCAGACAACCGTCGATTCATCCCTCTACTGCTACGGTTCATTAGTAACCGAAGGCGAATGGACAGGTGTACAGCTATCTCATCTATTCACTCAAGTAGGACTCGACCCATCAGTAACCTCCATAGAGTTGTTAGCCCAAGACAGTTATAGAGTAGTGATTCCCATGGAAACTGCGATGCAGCAGGATGTTATTTTGGCCTACCAGATGAATTCAATGCCGCTAAACGAAGTATATCGATTAGTAATTCCATACACGAACGGAGCAGTTTGGATCGCACAAGTAATCTCGATAAAAATGGGCACCGACGTGGTTCCTTCACCACAGAGTCAAAGTCCAGCCCTAACTGACGCGTTAAGGAATTCTGTATTGGGCAACCAACCAGTTTTACAGCCATCTACGCCCGTTCCTACACCTGTTCAGCAAGTTCCCACAGCAAACCCTACCCAAACACCGCATAATCAAGTAACACCTGCTCCCACCAATCAAGCTACGAACACTGCAGAAATTCCCGGTCAGTCGCAAGATATCGAATATACAGCCGTTTATGTATCTGCGGCAGCCATTGCTGTTGTTTTAGTAGTGGCAGGTGTGGCAGTTTACAAGCGAAAGAAACAATAAAGCGTCAAATTATTTTCCCGTTTTTTTGTTGTACAGTATCTTGAATATGTATATTTACGATGTCACAAGGATACTATTCTCCGATTCGCTAACCATATATATACTTAACGCCCTATGTGGTTGTCAGACAAAGTGGGGGTATAACATAAATGGCAAAGAATCCGCAACAAAAAGACGAAGCTCTCGAAGCATTAGACTTTATAGTTAACGTCTTAAAAGAGCATGAAAGAGACTTGGACAAACTCATTAGCGAGCTAGCCACTGTTACAGAACAGATGGGAGACACCAGCGAGATAAGCGGAAAAGTTGACAAAGTTGAAGAAAAAATCAACGGTTTACAAAAAGAAGTAACAAACCTGCTTAGCTGCGTACAAGGCGATATAAAAGCTGTTCCATCAGTTGCAGCTAAAGAAGAAGCGCCTGCAGCGAATGCACCTATGATACAGAGTGGCCCAACAGTTACAGTAACCTGTAGCCAGTGGGAAGATTTCCGCTCATACGCAGCCGGAGCACAGACCGTAACGTTCAGCTTTAAAGAAGAAGAGAGAATCCTTCATGCTGAAGCGTTGAGGGGAAACCAGATTGTCTCCTACAAAGGCCCGCTTCCCAGGTTTTCTTCCGTTCTAAAACTTTACCTATCTAAAGAGCTTCGAGTCTCCGACCAAAGCATCGTTGAAGGCAATTTAGCCGTAAGCTAAATTTTTGCTTACACTAAATCAATATTTCTGCTTTTTATTTAGCCTTCATAAGCCTTATACTCGTTTCTGGGCATATGTCGTTCTGTTAGTATTCGGAGAGAGTCGGATAGGGTTGAAGGCAAAACCACTAGCCAAAAGCAACCTTTTCCGTTTTCGAAGCCTTCTCCTTTCTCCTCGAACGACGGATGGCTAATGGCCCAACCAACACACTTACTCCGTCTCTCCAAAAACACTAACATTTCTTTGTTCTTAATGATTGGATGGAGTGTGTGAAAACCAGGTGAATTAATTTATTTTCCTGCGGATGGGCTTTTTTGTGGTGTCCCATCCCATTTTTTAATTGTGTGGCTGATTGGTTTTCTAGTTTGGGTTGCTTTTTGGTTTGCTTTAGGATGGGTGGCGTAAAATTCTGTCGCATAGGATATGTTGGTGGTATGTTGGGTGGGGTGGGATGGGTGGATACATTGTGTTGAACAGTTTTTAGGTCTTCAGGTTTTGAGTGTGGAATTTGTTAGTTGATGCAAATACTGGGTTATTGATATGACGGGTAAAGTTTGGACAGCACGGGAAGAAGTTGAGTTAAAAACCCTCGTCGGGGCCAAGAGCGGTGTTGTTGTGATTGCTGCGCAGCTAAATAAATCGCCTAAAGCGGTTATCACTAAATGCCAGCGTTTGGGTCTGCAGCTTGAAAGCTATGTCAATACTTCAATGTCTATCCCTAAAGAGTTGCCCAGCGTTGAGGAGACAGCAATCTTATTTTTCTGCTATCAGTAAACTTTTCGGACGATTGTATAGGTCAATTCATCTTAAACTATATTTCCAATTTTTGTTATGCCTAGTAGAGGTTTACTTACTTTTTTAGCTGCAATAATTACTGAGGCTGTAGCAGCAAGCGCTAACGCTAACACTAATGCTGTAACCGGAAATTCAGGAATTACCGCGTTAACCGCTGTAACGCTTGTTGCGGGGGTAACTAGGCTGATTTCGCCGGTTGCGTCTCGTGTTGAAAGCTCAACATCTAACATAAAGTCCGCTGAGCCTGAACCGATGACATTGAGGGTTAAAGTGGCGATTGTTCCTGATCCGCTAAACGAGGGAGTGCTTGAACCGGTTGAAGTGGCAAGCAAATGGTACTGTCCAGAGCTTAAACTGTCGTCTTCAACCTCGATGGGGTAAGTAGTGGATTCGTGGAGTACACCGTTTGAGTTGGATTCTACACCCAGCGTGCTGGTGGCGCTCACCGCTTCTAGTATTGCGGTGTTCCAGTTTAACGTAACATCTAAACCATATAGGTCAGCCGCGTCAGAGATTTTGATTGTAACGGTTAATGTATCGCCGACTTTAAGCTCACTTGAGTCTGCTTCCGCTGTAACAGTTGTGGACTGAGCAGAAGCATCATACACTAAAAACGGCGAAACTAAACAAAGAAGCAGAACTGCAAAAACGGCTTTGTTAAACCTATCATGGCTAACCATTTAGATATCTCCCTTCTTGAATGTCACTATTTTATCTCGGCCCTTCTTATACCTTGCCAGAGCACCCCTGCTCTCTAAAGCAGTTAAGAGTTGACTGGTTTTAGCTTTAGAGAAACCCAGTTTCTCGGTGATTTCTGTCTGACGCATGACTCCGCCTGAAGCTTTTAGGAGTTTGAGGATTCTGTCTTCATCGCTCTCAATAGCCGAAGGCACGCCAACCTCAGAAATCGGAGTGTTACTGCTATTTCGCCGCTTTCTTTTAATTAATAGAAAGCCACCGACACCGATGGGAACTGCAATAAGAACTATAGCTAAACCGATAAAACTAATCGGCAGTGTTCCTAATTCGCCATCCGAGTACTGAGTTAACGCTAAAACTATATGCAAATCAGCTAAATCCTGTGTTCTAGCCCACTTC
The DNA here is from genome assembly GCA_012515445.1 of Candidatus Bathyarchaeota archaeon. GTDB lineage: Archaea > Thermoproteota > Bathyarchaeia > Bathyarchaeales > Bathycorpusculaceae > Bathycorpusculum. The sequence continues at coordinate 13,548 of JAAYYI010000061.1, forward strand.
AGGGAGTTTGAGGCGTCTTGGCGCTGATATGGCGGCGGATTTACTGATTGTGGAGTATAATCTTCAGGGTACGTTAGCTCGAATGAGGCGTCACCGAAGAGTTGACTAAAGAAACCTTCAACTTGGAAGACATCACCGGAGATTAATTCTTTGCCGCTAGCGATGCTGAAGTTTAACCAAACAAAAGAGTACTCGGTTATTTTAGATTCAACCGACATAGTTGTACTTATCTCAATAGAACCGTCGTCGATACTCATCGCCCTATTAGTAACCCTTGAAGCCATATCGACTAAGCCATTGATTTTCTGTTGATAACTATCCCAGCCTGTTATGGTTGCGTTAAGGTCTGAGAACTGGGTTATTTTCCAAAATGCTGAGCCATCTGACCTAATATGAACAGTGTACGCATAGTATTCCTGGCCTTGAGCCAAATGTAAGGGAACCATAAGTGCTATTGCGAGGGTGATTGCGAGGCAAACAGTTAGACGCTCTTTCATCCATGGTCTTGTTTAGGAAAGGTGTGACCATATTTAAAACTACCATAAATTATCACTTTTCGTCTCCCGCAACTACAAAACTATGAACAGTTTGGCAAGCCTAAGCCGTAATGGTTAACCAAGCATATCGGCGCTTGGGGGCAATTAAAACAATAATGAGGCAATTAATCTAATCTAGACGCAAATGAACGCTCGTGAACATAAATGAACCATAATCACTCCCCGAACGCTAAATAGGGCTTAGAAACGCTTTTATTTTCCGTTAAACTAAGGGTTTCGTGCTAAAAGGTGAAGAAAAATAAAAAAGACAAAAGCCATAATTGCCCTAACAATTAGCATCCTACTGATCAGCAGTATCGCAATAATAATCGAGACAGCTGCAGCAAAAAATGACAACCATAACAATGGCTCGAAGGGCATCGTAAAAAATATCATCAGCCACATATCCAACAGGCTTAACGAATCGAATTGGATCCGATTAAACGGCAACATAAGCCAGTGGGGCACAACCGACGTAAGAGGAACACTTCAAACCCAAGCAGTTTCCCGAACACATGAAACCACAGGCAGCAAACAGTTCATCACTGCAACAGCCATGTGGACAACTAACACTTCAAGAGCAACTCAGACAATCGAATCAAAAGAAAACTGCACACACACATACTACGCTGCACGATTATCCAACAGCTCAGTTTCCACATTGAACGCAAACACAACAACCAACGAATACTTCCTCAATGGCACCTGGACCGTATCAAAAATTGAATCCATAATAACGGTCTACACGGCAGAAAACGGAACTGTAATACGCGTCCACCGAGACCAAGACATCACTTCAACAGAAGCATACGGTGAACTAGCAATCAATGGAACCCAATTCACACTCGCCATAGACGGCCAAGAGCAACTTTCAGGTTCGATCTTCCGCTCTGTAACACGCTCATGGTTCAACCCGTTTAAGATGCATGACGACGGAAATACCAATGCAGTAACACGTACTGATGTTAAAACTATCGCCAAATGCTACGGCGCAATGCCTGGCTGGGGCAACTACGACTCGAAAATGGACTTTAACGAGAACTACCGTGTAGATATTGCGGACATCTCAACAGTCGCCGCCAACATATAAACTGGTCAAAAGACCAAACCTTTCTTTATTTTTATAAGCTTCTTTTCAATAATTAAGTTAATGCGCGCTATCTTAACAATCTGAAACTAAGGCAAATTGGATGACTGAAACTAACAAACTAACCGCGCCAGTTGGCAACCCTAAGGAAGTTAAGTTGCCATGCGGCTGCATATATGAGGATAAGGGCTGGATGCTGATGCGTATCAACGAATGTGAATATCACCATCGCAGGAGAACGACGAAGCGCCCGTATCGGCCTAAAGCTGAATGCGTACGCCCATAGAACCTGAATCTGCGCCTAAGCTTAATTTGGGGTTTATCCGCAAGCCATTTAACCTCCAAAGTTGAATTCCTAACAATATGTCAAATCCCCCAGCAGCAGATCAGCAGAATTCATCGAGACGTTTCATCAAGTACTTCATACAGATTGTTTTAATGGTTGCGATTTTTGCAGCACTCCTCTGGTATGTGGGGATAGGTGCATTATATGATGCTCTGTTAACCATCAAAGTAGAGTATCTAATCCTAGCTTTTGTAATGTACATTGGAATCAACGTTTTGTTCGCTGTGCGACTGCAGCGTGTACTCGCTAAAAATGGGATCAAGACAAGCTTTGGTAGAACACTCCTCGCACAATATGCAGGCATGCTCACAAGCGACGTTACTCCAGGCCGTTCAGGTTACATACTTACCCCAGTATACCTTAGAGACCAAAATGTACCCACATCAAAAAGTCTTTCAACAATTCTTGGTATACAAACCATCGAGTTTCTAGCTAAAGTTGCAGGCGGTGTAGGCGCAGTAATTCTACTAGTAAATATTGTTCCGATGTCTACGTGGGATACACTTTTCCCTGGCTCCATAGTTGGCATCAACATCGGCATCATCGTTGCAGCTTTAGGCATCGCAGTTATGCTAACAGGCGCCATTGTCCTTGCAGCATTCACGTGGTCACAGAGGGCGATCGGACTTTTTGACAGAATTGCCAACTGGCGTTTCCTTAAAAGATTTACAGGTAAATTAATCGGTAAACTGGAAGAATACAAAGAGAGCTCACACACTACACAAAAAGCGATCCCAGAAATCATTGTACTAACGTTGCTATGCTGGATTCTCAAAGGCTTTGAATGGTATTTTCTGGGTTTCGCGCTGGGAATAACTGACATTCATTGGTTAACTTACTTCCTAATTCATCCGCTAGTCACAGCGTTAGCATTTGTACCAATAACTCCAGCAGGCGTAGGTGTGCAAGAATTCGGCATTATCGGCATACTGGGGCTTCTCGGAGTACCTGTTGACACCGCTGCAGCATTCGCTTTGCTTGCTAGAGGAATACTCATAATCCAAGACCTAATTGGAGTGCCACAGGTTGTTAAGTCCACAAGCTTGATATTCTCCCGCAAAAAACACAGCGAGACTCCGTTGGAGCCTGCGGTTAACCCATTATAACTTTTTTATTTACTTTTAAGCAGCTTTGGCTTAACAGGTGAATTTCAAGTGTTAACTATTGGTTCTATTGAGCTATGAGTTGTACTGTGAATGTTGATTTGCGGTACTTAGCAGAAATACTTATTATATAGTAAGACATAATACACAATACTTTACTATTGTGCACATTCGCCGCTGGTAAAGGATTGATTGGATTTGATAGATGAATGCAAGCAAAAAAAGATAGTGGTAACTCTAAAAAAGCTAAATCGGACTCAGCTGAACCCTACTTCTACGTAGGATTAGTGCTTAAAGGAACCGAGAAGCAGTACGTGAATCTGCTTAAGTACATTAACGCAAGAAACGGTTCCCGGA
>JAAYYI010000062.1 GCA_012515445.1 Candidatus Bathyarchaeota archaeon
TCCAAAGCAACGCCAATAACACGCACGGAGTCAGTATCCGAGGCGTCCACCTGCTTCATGTTCAGGGATGCAAGGTTTCTAGCTGTATTCTTTCATGGGTGGGAATAGGTGTTTGGCTCTATGAATCCTCAAACAATATAGTTGAAGACTGCTTCTGCGATGGATACACCTACTTCACCCGCTCCGGAGTTACGCTGGAGCTCTCCTCCAACAACAACATCCACAATAACACGCTATATGGCTCGGAACAGGCGGGCATCGAAGTTTTCGGCTCCGACGGGAACCTCATAATACAAAACATAATCATGAGTAAATGGGCTGGAATAAACAGCGAATACTCAGACAGCAACACAATAGCCGGCAACAGCATCACCGCTGTTCGGTGGGGTGTCTGGCTGCGCTCCAGGTCTTCACATAACTTGGTCGAAAATAACAGCATCACCAACAGCCGAACGGGTATCCAAGTTAACTATGGGTCATCCTACAACCTTGTAAAGGCAAATACAGTAACAGGCGGCGAATATTGCGGAATAGAAGTACACGACGATTCCAGCAACAACAGAGTAACAGCTAACAACATTACTGGCAACATGTATGGCATCGAGGTTAAATCAGCCACAAACAACACATTAAGCTACAACAACATCACTGGCTGTAGTAAAATCGGCGCTCTCTTCACTAACGCATCCCGGAACCTCATCCAAAGAAACAACTTTTTGCAAAATGCCCAGCAAGCCTATAGCAACGGGTCCAGCAACATATGGGACGCCGACGGCGCAGGCAACTACTGGGACGACTACAACACGACCAGTAACAACGGCATCGGCGACAATCCATATGTTATCGACCAAGCTAACTTGGATCATTACCCGCTGACCCGAATAAACAACGACACCTTACCACTAGCCGCTGAATCTACTTCGCCAACTCCCCAACCGCAAGACTCCTCATCAGTAGTTACCCCTGCTGTCCTGGTAATCTTATTTAGTGCCCTTGCCGGAACCGCTATCGCTCTCGGCTTTAAGAAACGTAGAGGTAGGGCGGTCTAACCATTGGCCCCGCTTTGAGACAGTTGAACAGAACTAAGTGCTACTTTCAATTATCCTATGCCTCAGGAGGAATAACCCTTCGTGTATAATGTAAAGAGACCGTTCGGTATTTTAGCGGTATTAGTTCTTGTTTTTGCCGGTATAGCTACTTTACAAGAAGCGCCAACTGATGCGCAAACAGCAGCAAACCAATCTACTATAGCGCTAAAAACCATAATCAACGAAAAATTTCCGGTACCATACGCAACAGCCCACCACATAATATCCCTTCCACTAGAAAAAAATGACCGCTTAGAAGGCTCATTTACAGTTGACAAATTCTACACCTACCCAAACCTTAACTATGGTGGCCACGGAGAATCTGTTACAGTTAAAGTTGTAGTAATGATTCTTGACCAAAACGGCCAAACAGTGTATAAATGCTACCCTGCAAGAATTGGCTCTTTTAACATTACTGCAGCCCAATCAGGGGTCTATACCTTCGCAACTGGCTGTTATTACTTGTGGTTGATAAACCGAATAGTGAATCCTGAAATGACACTGAATTATACAGTGACTGGTTTGCCGTTTAAAATCAACATATTGTCTCCCTCAAATGATATCTATACTCCTAATGTGTCTTTGAGTTTTACAGTGAACAGGTTCAGCGATTGGATCGATTATCGTCTTGATGGCAATAGTTCGGTGCCGCTTTGGGACGGCAACTGGAGTTACTATGCGACCGGTGTCGTCGCGAATTACCGGAACATAACTACACCAGTCAGTTACGGCAATACAACTTTAACAGGTTTAACCAGCGGCCTGCATACCCTAACATTATCTGCCAATGACACCTACGGCAATTGGGACAACCAAACAATTAGCTTCAGAGTCGACCCATCACTTGCAACCAAGGGAATAGATGCCGTGTTATTCCCTGCCCTAATAGCGGTTGTTATAATCGTCGCTTTGGCATTGATTGTTTCTGTTGTACTTTACAGAAAGCATCTGCAAACTTGCAGGTGACCGGTAAGTTACGTTTGGCTGTACAGTACTAGCGGTGTCTTTAGCGACACATACAGTGGATGCTTAGGTTTACCGTTGTTATTTTTAGCGAAACAGTACAGCTGCTGTCCATCAAGCACCTTTAGCAATGTTGTGTGTCGGTCGTCTGTTGCGTGGTTGCCCCATGCTACTACTACTTTGTCTGCTGACTTTGTTTCTTCTGCTATGTAGCGGTCGTTAAACCTGCCCACCACGTCGAATTGACAGGTGAGGCCTTTGGGGTCGGTTGAGCGGTATGCATAGGCGTTTAGCATTACCAGTTGGCCGTAGCCGTCGCGTTTTGCGATGTTTATGCATTTGCGTACGGTGTTGTCATCCTGCCGCTCATCGGCCACGGAGGGGTTTAGTCCAATAAACGCGATTTTCGGCTTGGTTTTGTCCCATATGCGGATGAGTGTGTAACGGTAGATGTTGTTGGGTCCGTCCCAGACGCAGCGGGAGTCAACTATGTCGGCTGTTACTCGTATCATGCTCTTTCGCCTTGTTGTGTATGGGTTGAAGGGTTAAACTCTTACGCTTACACAATAACCCCGGAGGCTGACGATGCCGCTGCAGAATTCTTTTTTCGTCAACATAGAGGGGGTACCTTTATTGTCTGATAGGGAGGGGGAGGTCACTGTGAGATAGGTAGGTCTAGCCTTTTTGTGTTTTCAAGCAGGAGTTCAACCTATTATTGCTGCTTTAAATAAGGGGGGGTCTAGTTCCGAAATAATAGCTAGCGTCTGGGGCAACGCAGAAAGAAGCGCAGTAGATGACAAACCTTAATTATCAATTGCTCAGTATACGAGTCCAATAACAAGGAGCAAACTCAAGTTGAACGCTATCATCTTCGGAGCGCCGGGCGCAGGCAAAGGCACCTACTCAACCAGGATGCAGAATCAGCTTGGCGTAGACGTCATCGCCATGGGCGACATCTTCCGTGAATCGGTAAAACAGAACAGTGAATTGGGTAAGAAAGTTAAAAGCTACGTCGAGAAAGGCGCATTGGTGCCCGACGAAGTAGTTGTTGAAGTCCTCAAAGAACGCCTCAGCAGAGTGCCAGCGGACAAAGGCTTCCTATTGGACGGTTTTCCACGCACAATCGCGCAGGCGGAAACACTGCAGAAAATAGCGAAAATCGACGTCATCTTAATGCTTGACGTCCCAGACCAAATCATCGTCGAACGCTTAACATCACGCAGATTATGCAAGAACTGCGGCACAGTCTACAACATTCGCTTCCTTAAACCCAAAGTCGAGGGCAAATGCGACAAATGTGGCGGCGAACTCTACCAGCGCGCAGACGACAACGAAACGGTCATTCGCAACAGACTGCAAGTTTACAAGACACAGACTGAACCGGTTGTGGAGTATTACAAGAAAACAGGGATACCGTTCATCGTGAACGTCACAACAAGTATTGATCAGCCACCGGAACCGATGGTTGAGCACATGATGGCTGAGCTGAAAAAGCTCAAATTAGCCTAAAAAGAGAAAGCTTTTTTTCTTTTCTTTTTTAGATATCGAGTATGAATTCTAAAACCACTTTTTCCTGTTCCTTAATGACCATCATCAAATGGTAAGTTATCGCTTTCACAGCGACCTTCTGCAGGTGCTTCTTTGCGTCGAATTTTTCGCCCCAAATCTTCGCTTCGAACTTGAAACCCGACGGCGTCTCCTGCCAATGCTCAACCGTGAACTTACTAAACAGCATACCCTCCGTTTCCGCTTTCACCAGCAGCGTCTCAAGCCAGTTATAGAGCAGCGCATATTGATCTTCGGCTTCAACTTCAAAGTCAAACTCGGTTGTCTGAGCGACTTTATCGGTGTTAGTCATGGTTTCAAACATAGCGAGTGCAGCGTTCTCATATGCATCCCACATCCGCTCGCCATATGCCCTCACGTAGACGTCTGCGGTGTGCTCTAGAAACTCGAATTTACCAGCGAACTTGTCTGGCTTAGCATGTTTCTCTGCAGTTGCTTTAGCTGTTTTTTCTTGTTTGCTCATCTGTTTTCCCTTATTTTGCGTGAATAGGAATACTGTGACATAAAAAACGGTTTCCCCCAAAACCCAGTTGAGTTACGGTTTCTCCATGGCTACATAGCTGTGGATAACCCACTCAACCAGCTCCGTGCAGAGCTTCTTGTTAGCTTTAAGTGTGCTACACATTGCACTGCCATGCTGCTTCTCAAACTCGCGGTAGAGCGTTCTAGTGGCCTCATAGACTTTAGTTCGCCTCTTCGGATCTGAATCGTTGCTGCCGTACTTTACGCCGACCGCCATAACAGCTCCGACAAGTGCGCCGCAGACGGAACCGCAACCGCCGAAGCCACTACCGAAGCCCGTCGCAATCTTTGGGACTAAATCGCATTTACCCTCAGGTTCAATCTGTTCAAGCAGCGCTAAAAGCACGCTTTGTGCACAGTTGTAGCCACATTTAAAGTTCGCCAGCGCCTTCCTTGAGAGTTCGTCCGCTGTAGACAAAGCTTCTGTCTCCTCTCTAAAAGTATTTAGCTGCTTTCTCTACCGCTGCCACAGCGAGTTTAACCGTGTTCTCAACATCGGCGACGTTTATGATTCCTGCTGGACTGTGGATGTAGCGTGCTGGCATCGATAGGGTTCCACTTGGTATGCCCTGTCGAGTGAGGCTTATGCGGGCTGCGTCTGTGCTGCCGGGAAGCCCTGATTCAAGCTGCAGTGGCAGTTTGGCTTCGTTAGCGGTGTCTATTATCCAGCGCATAACCTTGGGGTGTGTGATTACGCCTGAATCATACACGGTTAAAGCTGGGCCTTTGCCGAGTTTAACGTTAGTGTCGAATTCCCTTACTCCGGGAACGTCGCCGGCGACTGTTACATCCAGCGCCAACGCCAAGTCAGGGTTAACAGCGAAAGCTGCGCAGCCTGAGCCGCGTAAACCGATTTCTTCCTGTACTGTGCCGACAGCGTAAACTGTGCATTCTGGGTTCTTGAGGCGCTTCATGACTTCAACCATGGCGGCGCATCCTGCCCTGTTGTCAAAAGCTTTACCCATAACGCATTCTGCGCCGATTTTTTGACATTTTACGTCGAATGCGATTGGGTCGCCGACTGCTAAACCCATTTTAGCTGCATCCTCGCGGCTTTGCGCTCCCACATCAATGAAGAGGTCATCGTATGTTATGATTTTTTTGCGTTCCTCCTCTTTCTGAATATGCGGAGGCTTAGAACCCACAATGCCGGGATATGTGGCTTCTTTTGTGAAGACAACAACTTTCTGTGCGGCTAAGATGCGGTCGTCCATTCCTCCCATCTTTGTGAACTGGATGAAGCCTTCTTTTGTAATGTTCTTAATCATCAAGCATACTTCGTCCATGTGCGCTGCCAGCATGATTTTGGGAGCTTCGGCTTTCCCTTTTTTCACGGCGACTAGATTCTCCATTCTGTCAATTTGGACTTCGTCGCAGACTGGCTTTAGCATCTCAACCATTAGGTCTCTTACCTGTTTTTCGCGGCCTGTTACGCCCTGCGTGTTTGATAGTTTTTCGAGGTTCTCTGTTAGTGACAAACTTTTGGTGCCTTCTGTAGCTTTTGTTGAATTCAGGTTGACAGGTTAATTATTAAACGGTTGCGGTTACTCGCTGCTCGGCGGCGGAGTTGGCGGCGTATCGGATGGTTCCTCGACTGAGGGCGGTGGCGGTCTGGTGCTTCTACGCATAGGCTGCTGCTGCCGGTTTGATTCCATATAGTTAACCAGCAGTATAATGCCTTGAATGATGAGAAAGATACCGACGATGTAGCCAACAAGATTAGGGAAAATAATTAACAATACACCGAAAACCAAGCATATCACAGCTAAAACGGGCGTTGAAACGCTGATACCTGCTTTCCGCAATCCTTTATCGATTTCTTCTGCCAAAAAAATCCTCCACCACAACTTGGCAGAGTCAATTATTTATGGGTATGTTAGAAGCGCCAAAACAGCAGATAAAACAGCACCAGCATGGGTTTGGTTGATGCTTTTGTATACCGAATGTAAATTAGGTCAACTGCGATTTTTTTCTACCCCCTTATTTAACGCGGCAACTGTAGGTTCACCTTAGGCTTGAAAACACAAAAAAGGCTAGACCTGCCTACCTCAGCGGTACCTATCCCTCCCTTATATAAAGCGCCGGTCGATTGCTTGGTAGTTTTCATAACAATCCATATAATTCTGTTTAACCAGAAATGGATAGGATGCTACCTCAAGAAGAACAACCAATTGCGATTTTAACAAATCTTGGATTAACTCATCGAGAAGCAAAAATTTACCTTTCCCTAAACAGACTTGGACAAGCCACAATAAAGGAGATATCAGTGGCTTCACATATGGATCGGCCGAACATTTACGGCGTTATAGCGCAATTGCAGAAACTAAATCTAATCGAGCAGATGTTAACCACTCCGATAGTCTACAAAGCTGTTCCCATGGATCAAGGCATCGAAATGCTGCTTGACCGTAAGAAGCATGAATTGACTGATTTATCCAAGGAAACCAAAAAACTTCTAAAAACCTATAGAGACCACCAAAAAGAGCAACTGCAAGAAGAATGCAAGTTAGCAATAATCCCGAAAAAGGTGCCTGCTCAGAAAAAATTTGATGAATTATTCGAAAGCACAGAAAATCTTAACCACGCAATCTGTTACTGGCCAGATCCATCTTCGGTTTTATCATGGGACTATCCAAAATGGAAAAAACTGCTTAAAAGAAACGTGGAAATCCAGCTAATTGTGTATATACCAACCGATAAGGACCTACCGAAAAAAGCACAGGAACTTACAAAAAATCCGTTATTTAAAATTCGGTACCTAGATTCTCCACCCAAAATTTCACTTACTATTCATGATCAAAAGAAAGCTTTTCTTTCAACCTCCCTCTCTCAAGATTCATCATTTTTATGGGTGAATAATTCTGATTTCGTAGCTTTCTTCCATGACTATTTTGAGATGCTCTGGCAGAAATCAAGTGACCGTCATCCTAGTAGCACCTGATTTATCACTCCAACAAACTCACTTATCAAATCAACTCTTTTTGTACTTGTAAGCGGTCTCTGTATGTTTTACCGATATACACCAATTGTTAAAACTCGTTTGCCCCGTAAGTGAAAAACACCATAAGGAGACGAAGTAATGCAACA
>JAAYYI010000063.1 GCA_012515445.1 Candidatus Bathyarchaeota archaeon
ATTTGATTTTACTTGATCGATGACGCTGGTGCGTATGTTAGTTGAATCAGAACTTTGCCTGAACAGAGATCATATTTTGGGAAAACAACTAAATAGTCGAAGAGTTCAATTAAAAGCCATGACCTACGTAAAGAAAAGTCACACTAAATTGTACCTCGCCGTTATACTGATTACCATAATAGCAGTTGCGGGTGCAGCAGTCGCTTACTCAATTCTCACAGCCAGACAATATGAGGCAGGAGTTAAGGCCGGTGACACCTTCACCTACAGCCTAAAAGGCTACGTGCAATTAACCGGCTTAGACGCCACAATGACAGAGGGCTTTGACGTGTACAACAACACGGATTACTATAAAGTCACAATCACGGATGTAGCAAATAAAACTGTTGTTACAATGAAGTGCGACTGGAAATTCCTCAACGGAACACTAGTAACATCCACACAAACCATTGATGTAGCATCAGGCAACAAGACTGACAACTACGGTTTCTGGGCAATATACCCGGCAAATCTCAACGAAGCAGACCTACTGCGGCCAAGCGGCTTTGATGGCCAAATCGTCAACAACACAGATCCAAGCGGCTCAAGAGCATTGAATTCTTGGCACATAAACAATCAGTTCTACGACACAAAAGACCCGACACAGAGCACACTGATGTATGACTACCGCGACATATTCTTCGACCGCGAAACAGGCATGCTAGTTTCACTCTCAAACTATCAGATATTCAACAATCCACAAAAAACTGAACAAATCGAGTGGAACCTTGTAGACACATCAGTCTGGCAAGTCTAATAAACCACTCTTTTCCCTCTTTATCTAACAAGTAAGCTAGATAATTTACATTTTTCTTTATAGACATCGGGCAGAAATGCTGGGATAATTAAGAAGTTTTAACTTTTCTATATCGGTCAGATTTTTATATTCTGCCTGATTTGACTAACTTGGTGTTTTTTAAATGGAAAATAGAAATCAAAACATGCAACAAGGTATGAACAGGGCTTCTGAATCAATGCAGCGAACCGCCGAAACACTCGGCGACACAGTAGTCGCAGTACTAGACAAACTCGCAGGCACCCAATCAGACCTAAAACTAAGTTTCCAAGAACTCACATTAGACACTGGCGTAATGAAAGCAACAGTCAATGGAGCAATCGTTTTAGACGTCGTAATGGCTAAACCGGCAGAGAGTACCAGCGCTTAAGCTAAGGCTATAGGCGAACCTTAAGTGCAATTAACCACTTTGTTAGCTGAGACTCTTAAATCCGGAAAAATAACCATCAGCCAAAACGATAAGCCAGCGGTAGAAGTGACTGTTTCAGAGAAGAAAATCGACGCAGATGTTGTGGACAAGGACTTTGTCAAAGAAATCGTCGCTACCTCACGCAAGGCCAATACCAAAAAAGGCATCGGAGAATCCTTGCGCCGAGGCGTAGATAGCCTAAGAGAAGCCAGAAAAGCTCAGCCGACCATAAAGGAGATGGTTGAGGACCTCTGCCGCGAAGGCGTAACCATCACATTGTCCTATAAAGGCGACCGCGTAGTAACCGTTGGCGCAGAAGCAAACTCGAAGCTAACCCGACTTGTAACTGGAACAAAAGGAGTCGAAATCAACAGTCCGCTAAAACTTGCGGAAATGGGGATTTAAGAGAACACAAACCTTCGCCTGTGCCTCTACCTTAGTTTTTTCTCTATTTCTTATTCTTCTGCTTAGATTTAATGAGGGCTAATTTTCCGCCTGCTTGCACCTGCTCTTTCTCGACTGCGCTTAGGCTGAGGTTGACTTTGATTTGTGTGCCCTTCGATTTGTTCAATACTACCAGGTGCTCTTTTAGGCCGTCGACGGCTAATTCTAGCTCGTCCCCCAAGGCGATGGCGTTGTAGTCTTTCTTTTCAGCGAATGTGAGTGGTAGGATGCCGAAGTTTACGAGGTTAGCCATGTGGATGCGCGCGAATGATTTGGCGATGATTGCTTTAATGCCCAGATACTTGGGTGCTAATGCAGCGTGTTCACGGCTGCTACCTTGACCGTAGTTTTCTCCGCCGACAATGAATCCGCCGCCCTTCTGCAGCGCCCGACCCGCAAAGGATTTGTCAACGTGGCAGAAGGTGTAGGTGCTGATTTCGGGAATATTGCTGCGCAGTGACATGATTTCTGAGCCGCCGGGGATGATGTCGTCGGTTGTGATGTTATCACCGGTTTTAAGAAGAACTTCTCCTATGAGTTTTTCGGGTAACGGGGCAAAAGTTGGCAGCGGCTTAATGTTGGGGCCCATAACGATGGCTGTGGACACGCATTGACTGGGCTGGATGAACATGGCGTCGGCAACCAAGAACTTCTCAGGCATTTTAATGTCCGGGAACTTGCCGAGTTTGCGCGGGTCAG
>JAAYYI010000064.1 GCA_012515445.1 Candidatus Bathyarchaeota archaeon
AGAAACCTTGACCGAAACCGCTTTAAAAAACAGCCACTTAACCCATTTAGGCATGTGCTGGGGTTAGTCGGCAAAACTATATGAAGAAAGACACCTTATCACAGCCGAGAGGTCGGCGTACAATAAAGCGGCAAATCAAACTTAGCATAGTAATCGCGGTACTAATCGCCTCCTGCCTATTGGGCACGTTAGTTCAGCCCGTCGAGTCCTGCTATGGCCCACATATAACCGCAGACATCGACCGCACTCAAGTGCTGCTAAACGAATCAGTCACCCTTACAGGCCAAGTGTGCCCCGCAGCGGAAAACAAAACCGTCAGAATCGCCTACACCAGACCTGATTATACATACGTTGAGCAGTATGTACCAACAGACCCCGTTACAGGAAACTTCTCCGCAACCCAGCAGCTAGATATGGCGGGATACTGGAACATTTTTGCCATCGACGGACACATTTGCGACCGACTCTTCGCGGAAGTCACCGACCCAGCGAATCCGACAGCGCCCTCGCCGACGCCAAGTGTGGAGCTGAATTATAAGGTGAACTGGTCAGTTTTCGGCGTAACCGCAGTCCTGCTAAGTTTGGCTTCGGTGATTTTCTATTTCGGCACAAGAAACAAAACCCGAAAAATCACCGCTATCAGAACCTTCGTCCAAGTGGGTTTAGTTTTCATAATATTCTTCGGTATCTTCATCGATCACTACGCTTACCCTGTGCCTGCAGCGCAGCTCTCAACGCACGAATTAGACATAGCAACAAACGTGCTGGGCGTGGATATGCCCGATGGGCTTCCAGCGCCGTTCTTCGGCTGCTACTACCCCTGCGGTCGAGGCGTAACCTGCGCGCTGTGGCAGATTCAAACCTACATTTACCCATTCTTCGAAGTCGGCGGAGGCTGGGGTGTACATTACCTCTCCGACGGTTTACTCAGATTAGCAGTCGTCTTCGGGATAATCATCATTGCGGCGGTGCTGCTCGGCAGGTTCTTCTGCGGCTGGGTCTGCCCCTTCGGACTATACATTGACCTGCTGACACGACTACGCAAAACATTAAGAATTAGACGTAAAGTTGTCTCTGACAAGTTCAATCAGCAACTGCACCAGCTAAGCTACATCATATTAGCGCTGATACTGATCATCAGCATACTCTTTGCCTCCGAAGCCCTAATCGGCACGCAACTTATTCCCGGAACAGAAAAAGGCGGCTACATCAACACTTATTTCTCAGCGCCGTTCTGCCAAGTCTGCCCCATGAAGCCACTATGCCTCTTAGCTGAGAACAGCGTAGGCTTAATGAAGATGGATTGGCTCTGGCAAAATACAACAGGGCAATTCCTCGAAGTAGGATTCTACCTAACCGCAACCAACCTCATCATACTAGCATTAGTGTCAATTGCAGCGTTCTTCCTAAGGCGGTCTTGGTGCCAAATCTGTCCGCTAGGCGCCTTAATTGCGCTTTTCAACCGGTTCCCACCGTTCAAGTGGATTTCAGGAGTACGGCTAAACAAGGTTGAAGAGAAGTGCACTAAATGCGGCATCTGCAAACGAGTATGCCCAACACAAGTAGTCGACGTCTACGAGAAGAAAGGCGGCGACGTAGCAAACTCGCAATGCATCTACTGCCTGCGCTGCGTTGAAATGTGCCCGCAGGAGGATTGCCTACAGTTTAAAGTGCTGGGTAAGAAAGTGGTCAAGTCTAGGAACTGGTTAAATAAATCAGACACAGTAAAACTGGAGTAAAACAGGAGAAGAGAGTATGCAGAAGAAAACGGTCGCCATCTGGATCAGCGCTATACTCGTCATTTCAGTCTTAGCTGGATTGATCACGGTAGCCCCCAACGAGCCAAACACCAAAGCACAATCCACGCTACAAAACATCGTCATAAAAGCCGACGGCACCGTAACCCCATCTGACGCACCCATAATGAACTATGACAACGTCTACAAACTAACCTCCAACGTGTACGGCACCATCAAAATTATGAAAAGCAACATAGTTCTCAACGGCGGCGGCTACACCCTGAGCGGACCATACAATGGGTCACAGACAAACGTTTGGGTAGTCGGCAACGGTCCCAGCCAATCACCCGAACTAACAGCCCAGTACATAATCGGCGTAGACTTAGGCGACAAAACCGTAGAGGGCATAACGATCCAGAACCTGAATATTAAAAACTTCAGCATCGGCACCTACCTCTGGACAAAAAACAACACCATCACCAACAGCCGAGTCTCAGAAAGCATACTTGGAATAATGCTCTCAGGCTCAAACACAACAATAATAAACAATTACCTAGTAGAGAACCAGCAGGGACTGTTCTTCGGATTCAACGGAGTTAACGAGACCATACCGTCTGACATAGTAGTCCACCACAACTCGTTTGTACATAACTCTGTCCAGATTAACGGCTGCTTCTGCGAGGATTACCCCGAAGACGAGACGCCGCATTCGTGGGACGACGGCAAACAGGGCAACTACTGGAGTGACTACAATGGCACTGACGCAGACAGCGACGGCATAGGCGACACACCCTACATAATCGACCAAATGAACCTCGACCGCTACCCATTAATGGCCAGTTCGGAGCAGCAACTGTCACAGATATTCGCGCCAGCGTTTGACCCAGTCATAATCGCGCTGTCGCTTGGCATACTATGCTGTGTAACAATTTTTATGCTGTGGCTATTTAGACGCGCGAAAACCCAGCAGGCACTCACCCGTGCCCGCCAGCAGCAGTAGCTACGCCACGTTTTTATCTTAAATCCCGTTAATTCACGGGTAGGTAACTTACCATGAAGGTTGTCGCTTTTAACGGAAGTCCACGAGCAGACGGAAACACCGCTATTTTAATCAGAAAAGTCCTCCAAGCGCTTGAAGCGGAAGGCATAGAAACCGAATACGTCCAGATCGGAGGTCAACCCCTCCACGGCTGCATGGCCTGCGGATCATGCCGGCAGCTGAAAAATAGGCAATGCAAAATCGTCAACGACAACGCCAATCTCTATATCCAGAAGATGGCGGAAGCTGACGGCGTGATATTGGGGTCACCGACATACTTTTCCATGATGACGCCCGAACTTAAAGCGCTGATTGACCGCGCCGGATACGTGGCTATGGGCAACGACCACATGTTCAAACGCAAAGTCGGAGCGGCAGTCGTCGCGGTACGTAGAACCGGCGCGATGCCTACTTTTGATGCGATTAACCACTTTTTCTTGATTAGTGGAATGATCGTCCCCGGCTCGTCCTACTGGAACGTCGGCGTCGGAAGGGCAAAAGGCGACGTAAACAGCGATGAGGAGGGCTTGGCGACGATGGAGACTCTTGGCAAAAATATGGCTTGGCTGCTAAAACAGCTAAAACCCTTCGAAGGGCCAACTGCGAGTCATCCGTCGTTTTTCAGTCAAACATAAAAAAGATAGAGCCCAAAAAAGGGGCTTTTTACTTCATTATTGCCTTGAGGTCTTCGTCCGCTGTTTTTATTGGCATGATGTTGAATTTCTCAACCAGCACGTTGAGGATGCCTGGCGTGATGAAGGCTGGAAGGCTGGGTCCGACTCGGATGTCTTTTACGCCCAAGTACAGCAGTGACAGCAGAATCGCGACGGCCTTCTGCTCATACCATGAGAGCACCATCGAGAGCGGCAGATCGTTTACGCCGACTTTAAAAGCGTCTGCAAGCGCCAACGCAATCTTGACTGCGGAGTAGGCGTCGTTACATTGGCCGATGTCTAGTAGCCGTGGTATGTCGTCGATTGTGCCAAGGTCCTTGTCGAAGAAGCGGAATTTGCCGCATGCCAACGTCAGGATGATGGTGTCTTTGGGTGCTTTCTCGACGAGTTCGGGGTAGTAGTTGCGTGAGCCTTTTGCGCCGTCGCATCCGCCGACTAGTATGAAGCGTTTTATGTGGCCGTCTCTGACTGACTGGATAACTTTGCCTGCTACGCTTAGTACTGCGTTGCGTCCGAAGCCCACTAGCACTGTTTTTCCTTCAACGTCTTCTTGGAAGCCCGGTAGCTCGAGTGCTTTGTTGATTACTGCGCTGAAGTCTGGGCCGTCGATGTGTGCTACGCCCGGGAACCCGACTGGGCCTGTGGTGAAGATGTTTTTACCGTAGGTCTCCATGGGTTTCTGGATGCAGTTAGTTGTCATGAGTATGGCGCCGGGGAAAGCTGCGAATTCCTTCTGCTGGTTGAACCATGCGGTGCCGTAGTGCCCGTAGAAATTAGGGTACTTTTTTAGTTCTGGGTAACCGTGGGTGGGGAGCATTTCGCCGTGAGTGTAAACTGTGATGTCTTTACCCTGTGTCTGCTTTAGTATTTCTTCGAGGTCTATTAGGTCGTGGCCGCTGACTAGGATAGCTTTTCCCTTTTTGTGGCCTAATGGCACTTTTGTCGGGGTCGGGTGGCCGTAGCGTTCTGTGTTGCCGGCGTCAAGCAGCTCCATGGCGCGGATGTTGATTTCGCCGCATTTGAAGACCAAACCGACGAATTCGTTAACGCCCAATGCCTTGTTAAGCGGTGCAGCGAGGCCTTCGTAGATGAAGTCGAAGACTTTTGGGTCCTGTTTTCCCAGAAGATAAGCGTGGTACGTATATGCAGCGACGCCCTTCAAACCAAAGGTAAGCAGCCACTGCAGCGAATGCAGGTCCGCATTCATTGCGGGTTCAGAGTTTATGCCGTGCTCTTTACCCTGTGCAACCATCCCTTCGGTGGTTTCCGCAAGTTTAAGGTACGGATTCTTGTTGTATAGCTTCGCTTGGATTTGGAGCTGGTACTGCTCGGTTTTGCGCAGATACGCTACGATGGCTTGAGGGTCAAAATTCACGTTTGTTAATGTGGCAAACAGCGCTTCTGCTGTAAACACATCAATTTGCTCATTGCGCATTCCCGCGTTATTCGCGAGTACTGCGAGTTGGCTGAGTTCTCGTAGTTTGTATACGAGGAGGTCTTGGAGGTTGGCGACTTCGGGGGTTTTGCCGCAGACGCCCATTACAATGCAGCCTTGGCCTTTGGCTGTCTGTTCACATTGATAACAGAACATTTGATTCTGACTCATAATTATTCACTGGATAAAGTATACTCTATAGTGAGTATAGAGGTTTCCCCAAATATATAAGGGATTTAGAAAGAAAGAAGACGCTTACTGATTGCCTGCGGAAAAATAAGAAAATAGTAAAATTAAGTAAAAATATTTAGTTAAGGCTATTTACTTTGTTAATTATGTCGCTAGACCGCCAGTCACTTAACAACCCATCAGACGAGATCCAGATTCACAGTTCAAATAAAACAAGACTCGCTTGCCTGGGTGACAGCATAACAGAATTAAGCGGATACCCAAACCACGCAAAGCATACGCTAGGCGACAGCTACATTGTCGAAAACTTTGGAGCATGCGGAACAACTATATCGCTTGACTCAGAAAACCCTTACTTCCACAGCCGAGCATTCATTCAAGCCAAAGAGTTCCAGCCTGACATTGCAGTAGTCATGTTAGGAACCAACGACGCCAGCCCAAACTTTGAGGGCAGCACAAACCGCTTTATAGCAGACTACCTAGAACTGCTGGACGCGCTCAAATCTTTTATGAGTAATCCTAAGATTTGGGTGGTTAGTCCTCCGCACATTTTCGACGAGGCTTGGTTAAGCGGCCACGTTATGTGTACACAGGTTATTCCAGCAGTCGACGAAGCATCGAAGTTGGCGCACCTCCCGTTAATCGACGTTTACTCAGCAGTCGATAAACCAGAACTGTTTTTTGACGGGGTTCACCCTAACGATGAAGGAGCAAAGATTATTGCAAAAGTGATCTGTCAAACGATAATTAGTACTGAATGAAGAGTGCGTTTTTTTACCTATCTTTAATGCCGATTGTTACACCGTAAACTACAATTATTAGGAAAGTATGTTCTCAGGAAAGAACCATCAGAGTTGACCATGGACGAGCAGAGACACACGCAAGGCACAGACGATACTGTCACTTGGTATTGTACTCTTAATCCTCATCAGCAGCTTAACAACTGCAGGCATAGCACAGATTTTTATAACACAAAAAACAGTGAAAGTGGCATGCGTCGGAGACAGTATAACCGAATTCAGCGGGTACCCCTTCAAGCTCCAGCTAATGCTAGGCTTAAACTATAAAGTCGAAAACTTTGGAGTATCCGGATCAACCGCGTCAGTTGACTCAAACATTTCATACGTCAATCAGACTGCTTTCCAGAAGGCGTTGGCTTTCCAACCAGACTTTGTAATCCTTATGCTCGGAACCAACGATGCAAATCGAGCAACCTGTCATGACCCGGATATCACTGATGATTACATGCGGATTGTATTGGCATTCCAAAAACTACACAGCAGACCAGAAATAGTCGCAGTTAATTCACCGCCAATTTACTCAACTTACTCGGGCTACAACAATACTTATCTGGTGAATAATATTATTCCAGCGATAAATTCCGTTGCGGATGATTTAGATCTTCCAACAGTAGACGTATACAGTACTATGAATCATTCAGATTACTTTGCTGACGGAATTCACCCGAACGAGAACGGCGCAACAGTACTAGCTAACACATTGTATGGCGCTGTACAGCAATACTATGATCCTACTAATGATCCATACCTCTAACTGTAAAATAGTTTGCAATAATCGGTGTTTTATGGGTTCTTAAAAAGTGTTAAATAGGTAGTGTACACAAAGCTGGTTAACGGAGATTAAGAGGGACTAAGCTTGTACCCAGAAAAATGGGACAGGGTGATTCCCGTTGATTTAATCCGTGCCGTGGCAATTGTATTAGTTCTCTTGCTTCATGCATCCACAGAATTATACAGCGTTGAATTGATGTCGCCTAAGGGCGTGGAGATTTGGTGGGCATCCAACGTTTACGACTCAATCGCCCGAGTTTGCATCCCCCTATTTGTTATGCTTGCAGGTGCACTCCTGCTTCAGCCATGTAAAGCCGATGAACCGCTGCGTAGATTTTACAGGAAGAGATGGGATCGTCTGGGTTTGCCTGTTATCTTCTGGAGCATAATCTACTTCGCATGGACTGCTCTAGTGGATGGCAAGGCGCTCACATTACAATCGGTAGTACAAGGGATTTTAACTGGGCCATACTACCAGTTCTGGTTCATATATCTACTAATCGGCTTATACCTGCTTACCCCTATACTGCGTGTTGCCCTGAAATATGCAAACAGGCACGTTTTGAAGTACATGCTTATGGTTTGGTTTGTTGGAACAGCCGTGTTGCCGCTGTTGACGCTATTGGGCTCTTACTATCTAAACGCGAACGTTTTCATATTTACAGGCTGGCTCGGCTACTATATATTAGGTGCATACTTAATGCAGGTGGAAATTAAACGGTCGGTACTCTACGCCGGCTTGATTGGCGGGTTACTTTGGGCTATAGCGGGTTCATACATTATAGTGGCCACTTTAGGCGAGCGGTTCAGTCAATTTTTCTACGACGGCTTCAGCGTAAACATAATCGTTGCTTCAGCATCGCTGTTTCTGCTTTTACTGCAGGTATCACCGCAGCAGTTGCAAATAAAATACCCCAGAGGCAACCGTGTATTAAGAACCATAAGTGCTAACACTCTGCCAATTTTCCTTTTCCATGTAATCGTTCTTGAATCGCTACAGCGCGGCTTCTTAGGCTTCACGCTAAGCATAACAAGCATAAACTCGTTTATCGCCATTCCCTTGTCGGCTGCGCTAACGCTTTTGATAGGTTTGGCTGTTATTGTGCCGCTGAAGCGTATTCCCTACGTGAAAAGGCTAATAGGTTAAGTTTAATCAGGGCTTATACCTAAAAGAAGTCTTATGTACTTGCGTTACTCATACAGAGAAGCGATGAACCATGTCAAGCGACACAGAAGCCCAGATTAAACGACATCTCCTAGCCGAGATACAAATCCTAGACCAGAATTACCGTGTTATAGCCGGATTCGTCGCGGGCCAAGACTACGACCCAGCAACCATAGGCACAAGCATTCAGTCATTCAAGAACAGCCTTAACCGCTCAAGCGCTTACGTTCTTGCGCTCTACAACCTAAGGGGCCAACGCGTCACGATACCATGGGAGGCGCTTTTTACTAACTTGGATTTCGCGTTAGCTACCATTTCAGGGCAGTCTGCAACGCTTAAACAGCGGGATGCGGTGCGCTCGATTCTGGGTATGTCTCAGAATGATATGAGGCAAGTGCTGAACTATTTCGCCGCGCTAAAAGAGTCCCTGAAGTAATCTCTTCTCCAGCTTTTACTTTTTCAGTTTGGTTTTTGCGTTCTTACAGCTGCAGTTCAGGCTAGGTCTTTAATAAAACGGCGAGCAGACTGTAGTGTCAGTCAGTGAAGTAGTATGGCGTACCTGCGCGAAGAAAAAACGAAAATAGAAATCGACTACTCCCTCGAGAAGGTTTGGGCTGCTATCCCCGAAGCCGTAACTAGGCTGGAGTGGAAAACAAAAGACGCCGACGAAGCCAACCATAAACTAAGCGTTTTAACGAAGAAGGGTTTCTTGGCGTACGAGTCCACCTTAAACGTTGATTTGACTGCGGTTAACGATTCAACCACGCAGGTTTCGATAAGCGCGGAGACGCCTGTGACAACGATTACGTCTATGGCTGATTTCGGCAGAACCCGCGACCGCATCGAGCTCTTTATTGAGGCGCTGGCTCTTGTGATGGATGCGATGGCTCAGAAGGAGAAGGCAGCAGGGAAAGCAAAGAAAACGAAGTAAAATCTCGGACGAACATGAAGTGAGGTATCTACCTTCCAAGTGAACCCTTCCACTTATCAGTGATCAAAAACTTATTTTTAAATTAGAAGAAAAGTCGGCTCTGCTACTTCATCTTCTATAACTTTATGCAGAAACAGCCGTTTTTGGTTCAGCGTCTGGTTTTTGTTGCTGGTTGGTTGTGGCGACACCACAAGGTCCAGTTAATTTAACAGACCGTTCTGGGTTCCTCGAACCTTTGTTTGTGACTTGATGGTATACGAAAGGTAGGCGAAAAGCTCAATATAGCGATCGTACGGAATTTGGGTATGTAACGATGTTTCATGGCGTCATATATCTAAAAACAACGTAACAGGGTATCAGGGCTAAAATATGACAACAACAAACACAGCACAGAAACTCCGAAGAGAATCAAACAGCCTCCTAGGGCTATCGATAATAAACCTGGTTTCCAGCGCCATGGTCCTGGCATTCGGCGCATCCACCCTAATCCCCGGCATACTCACGATGGTTCAAACCCAGACCGTCCTATTGTCCGAATTAGTATTCGCTATTCTGGGGTTATTCGCATTCATAGTTGGCGTAAGATGGATAGTCGCCACAGCGGAAGTTCTTGAAATACATGAACAACTAAAAGAGGGTTCAGAGAAAGCCCTCGACGAAGACAGCTTAACAAGCGTAATCGTCGGCGCAATGGCAAGCTACCGTGAGAAGCGGGGAACAATCAAAGCTATGCTGCTGATCAGCCGTATCGCAGGCATCTGCTTCCTCATACTCGGAATATACACCACAATAAACGCGTTGATTACAGGAGGAGTATCATTATGGATGATCGCGGGCGCCATCCCGAACTTCGCAATCGCGGCGGCAGCCTTCATCATCCCCCACTTTTTCTCAAAGTACCAGCAAATCTGGGATAATCGGCTTAAACAAACCGAAAAAGCCGAGGCACTGCTCGAGAAGCAGCTGGAGGCGTAGTTATGCAATTGAAGCGGACACACTACGAGATTTACTGGGAAATCCTAACATACTGCAGAACGCCAAAGTCGTTTACTAGCATAATTAACCGATGTAATCTTAACTCTAAAATCGGTCAAGCTCATCTGGAGTTCCTAAAAAGCAGAAAATTCCTCTTGGAAGTTCAGCAGGGTGATTCGACGCTACTTAAAGCCACCGAATCAGCAAAGGAATACATTGCACTGTTTAACAAGACATACCGCGAACTCTTCGATGAAAGCCCAGAATTTAGGCTATAACTTAGACGCTACTGCCGTCAAGCCAACTTCGTGACTTGTAAATTGTTTGCCCCGCCAGTTTCAGGCTAAGGCAGTTTCTCTCGGGGCACATCTCAACGCAACGCAGGCACACCGTACACATGGACGTGTGTATGTCGCCGTCTTTTTTCTCGTAAACCTCCGTCACTTGAACGGGGCAGACTCTTTGGCAGATCCCGCATTTAGTGCACTTCTCGCCCTTCTTGCTTAATCGAAGAAGCGGAATCCAACTGAAGACTCTAAACCTGTTTAATGCGCCTGCGGATACACCTGTTGGGCAGAAGCGGCACCAGACGCGTCGGACTTTAAAGGAAGCAGCCAAAACGGCGAAAACAAATAGGTAGGCTAAGGGAAAAGCCAATGATGTGCTATGTAGATAGAGTAGGAATTCGCCGACGTAGGGGAAAGTCAGGTAAACTCCGCTTAAACCTGCGAGTGCACCGAAGGGTGGCTGCCAAGGCAGCACAATGGGCTGAAGCGGTTCCAGCATGAAAGCGAACGGGGTGTAGGGTGGACGCAGCCAAACAAAGTTTTCGAAATCGGCAGCCATAGAAAAGGTGCCGCCCAGCACTAACAGAGTAATAGCCAGTGCGATTAAGTATCTGGTTTTGTGTAGGTTTTCGTTTAGTTTGCGTGGCAGTGACCAGTGGTCGATTCTAAGTGCTCGCCGAATAAGCGTCGTCAAGTCTAGATATAAGCCTAAAGGGCACGCCCAGCCGCAGAAGAGACGACCCAGACATACCGTAGCGCCCAAAACAACAACTAAGAGCAGACCTTTCCAAACAGCAACGATTGAAATATAGAAAATCAGTAGTAGAAATACCAGTTGAGTAATGGTTCGTATCATGCTGACGCGTTTGGTTCTGTCTTTTATCCAATTCAACCTGCCCTAACCTCATAACTAAAATGAAACGCTACTCGACGGTTATTGAAGTGAGGGCGGTGTTTAGTTTAAGTATATTTCTTCTTTGCATGACAGAAATCGCGCAATAAAGCTTATCTTCGTAAGGAAATAGTTCTGTATGATCAAACATGGGTATGCTTGAAGTTAAAGACCTCTCAGTTAAGGTTGAAGGCAAACTTATCCTAAAAGACCTTAACTTCACTCTTAAAGCAGGCGCCAGCCACATACTCTTTGGGCCAAACGGCTCGGGAAAAACTACGCTGATCAGCACCCTGATGGGGTTGCCGGGGTACGAAGTGGTTTCGGGTAAGATACTTTTTGAAGGCGTTGATATTACCAACAAAGGCGTCGACGAACGCTCAAAACTCGGCATAATCGTCAGCTTCCAGAACCCCCCAGAGATTACGGGCGTAAAACTCGGCGACCTATTGAAGCTGTGTTTGGGCAAATCCACCTCAGATGATTTTACTAAAGAAGAGATGGCGCAGATAGAAGCGTTCAGGCTCACAAGTTTCCTGAACCGAGACGTCAACCTGGGTTTCAGCGGCGGCGAACGTAAACGCTCAGAAATCCTGCAGATGATCTTCTTAAAACCTAAACTGCTGCTGCTGGATGAGCCGGACTCCGGCGTGGACGTTGAAAGCTTAAAGATGATTTCAATGGAAATCCAAAAGTACATTGAAACAACAGGAGCATCAGCACTAATTATCACTCATAAAGGGGACATATTAGAACACGTAAAAGCAACCTATGGCTGTATCCTACTTTCAGGACAATTCCACTGCTTTAAAGACCCCCTGAGAATCTACAAAGATATCAAAGCATTAGGATACGAGGAATGCGTCGCCTGTAGAATAAGAACTAGCGAGGGATGGAAAAATGGACAAAGAAACTGCCAAACCTGTCGAAGAAAGTAGCTTAACCAGACTACCCCACGAAATCCTAATGGAAGCCCAGAAGGCAGGCCTTGAAATTCAAGAAAAGAACCGCTCAGCCACCTTCATGCACATGGATCAATCTACTATCGAGTCGAAAGTTAACGAGCTCTACGAGGGCAAAGTCGAGCTTATGGACATTAAAGCAGCACTGCAGAAGTACCCGTGGCTTGAAGAGTACCGGTGGAAACTCGTCAGCAAAGAAAAAGACGAATACACCAAGAAAGTGGCCGCTGATTACAGCGGGGGCTACTTTATGCGTATCAAGGCAGGCGCCGAAATTGCGTTCCCGCTCCAGTCATGCATGTTGATCACTAAAAACAATCTTGAGCAGCGCGTTCATAACATCATCATCGCAGAAGAGAGCTCTAAAGCGCACATAATCACCAGTTGCCTGCAGCACTCAACGGTTCCAAACGCCTCGCATATGGGCATCTCGGAAATCTACGTGAAGAAAGGCGCTATGTTGAACTTTACCATGATTCACCAGTGGAGCGAGCAGACGCTTGTTCGCCCCAGAAGCGCGGCTGAAATAGAAGATGACGCCACATTCGTAAGCAATTACGTTTGCATGCGACCTGTGCGGGATGTGCAAATGTACCCGGTTGCTTACTGCAAGGGCAAGAACAGCCGAGTAAGCTTCAACAGCATCCTCTACGGACACAAGAACAGCCAGCTGGATACAGGCAGCAAAGCGGTTCTAACTGGCGAAGGCAGCAAAGCCGAAATGGTTAGCAGAGCCATCGCTCGTGAAGGGAGCCGCATGATTGTACGGGGTATGATCGAAGGCAACGTACCAGACTGCAAAGGCCACCTCGAATGCAAAGGCCTCATCATGGATGACGACAGCTACATGTGGTCTATTCCGGAGTTGATCGCTACGAAAAAAGGCGTAGAAATCACCCATGAAGCGGCAGTTGGTAAAATCAGCGAAAAAGAGATCACCTATCTAATGACTCGCAGGCTAAGTCGTGAGCAAGCTGTTTCTCTGATTATCCGCGGTTTCATGGACGTCGGCATCCTAGGCTTGCCAGATCAACTCAATAAAGAGATCAAGGTAATCGTGGATTCGTCGGCGGCTGCAGATTAGCGGCCAACCATTTCTTTTCTTTCTACATGACGTTTAATTTCTTTGTTTCTTTAGGCTCCTTCTTTGGCAGCGTGATTTCAAGTATGCCGTTGTTCAGTTTAGCGTTAGATTGGTCGCTGCGTACAGGTTCTGGAAGGTGTATGCGGCGGTAGTATGTCTGCGCGGAGCGTTCATGGCGAACATAGTTCTTGTTGCGTTCATCCTCCACCTGCGAGCGTTTGGCGTTGATGGTTACTTCGTCTTCTTCGAGCTCGACTTGCACGTCTTCTTTTTTGAAACCTGGAAGGTCCACTGTTAGGCGGTAGTTTTTGCCTTGGTCCTCGATATCGACTGAGGGCATCGTTGCGTTGCTGAACGATGTTAGCTGGCTGCGTGCTCGCCTCGTCATGTCATGGCCGATACGTGAGGATACTCCCCAGAATTCCTCGAAATCCCGTTGGAAACGGTTCATCATACGGTTAAAGTCCTGCTGAATATCCCATGCAGTATAGGGCGCTAGCTCGTCGCGGTTGCCCTTTTTTACTTCTTCAGCGGTTTTTTCTTTGCCGCCATAATAATAACTCATTTTCTTCTTTTCTTCTTCAGACAAAAAGTTCACCTGAAGAGGCGAAAACAGAAAATGGGATATATAGCTATGTGGGCTGTGGCGTGCTAGCCAATTATGCTATGGTAGTGTGTATCCGCCGTCGCTTACTATTGTTTGGCCAGTGATGAAATTGGCTTCGTCACTCACTAGGAAAACGACGAGGTTTGCGACGTCGTCTGGTTTACCCATTCGGCCAAGCGGTATAGCCCTTACTATCTGCGCAGTCATGGCTTCAGGTATCTGGCCAGCGCTTACATCTATGGGGCCGGGGGCAACGGCGTTAACGTTAATGTGGTAAGGTGCCATTTCAAGCGCGAGCGCCTTTGTGAACCCAGCTATTGCCGCTTTAGTTGTTGAGTAATGTACCAGGTTGGGGAAAACTCCTACTGGTCCAGAGATAGAGGAAAGGTTCACTATTTTGCCGTATTTGCGGTCAACCATGCCCTGTATGAATGCTTTAGTAAAGTAGAATGTTCCAAACTGGTTTACACGCATAACTGTACACCAGTCAGCGGCTGTCATTTCCAAAAAGGGCTTCTGGGGGTAGATGCCTGCGTTGTTTACTAGAATGTCTAGTTTTTGGAATTTTTCGATAACCTGCTTCTGAACATTTAAAACCTCTTCTTGGTTGGAAACATCGCATTTGAGCGCTAAAGATTTGACGCCTAATTCCTCAATTTCCTTAGCGACATCAGAAACGGTTTCTGCAATGTCGGTTACGATGACGTCTGCGCCTTGGAAAGCCAAAGTTAACGCGATTTCTTTACCGATTCCACGGGCGGCTCCTGTTACCAATGCAACTTTACCCTTTAAATCAAACATAAAACAGCCTCAAGAGTACATAAATAAAAATCGGTATTTGAGCTTTACCAAGCAGTCAATCGCTTAAGGGGTTAGGGTGCCGACTGTTTTGAAACGTTCCATAACTTCGTCAGCGTGGGGCGCTATCTCCATCTGTTCGGTTAAGTCTTTGCCAGCTTCATGCCCGAGGTGGTCGCCGTCACTCCACTGACTCGACTCGGTTACATCGTAGACTTTGCCTTTGTACCCCACGTACGCTAGGTTCCCATTCTTGCCATTGAACTTTGATAACTCGTTCAGGGTGAATTTCTTGGTTTCTTCCAACCATTGACACTTCCACACATACACTGTTTTTATGGTTAGATTAGCGTTTGGAAGCTATAACCAGATGTGATTGCTACCTTACAGTCACAAAGAGAGAATAGCGCTAGAGAAAGCCTCAATTGTGTAAAGCAACATTTACACATAGAGGAATTTTATTTGGACGCCGCAGATCTGCAGACGAAAACCAGAAAAATACAGGTTACAAGAAACGGTCCCTATATGATTTCAGGGAACATACCGCTTTATCGTATGATCATTAAATGTGACGGCACAAATAACATACCCGTCGAATGGCTCTTCGCCGAAAAATACAAAACCCAAGAAAAATACATTCTCTGCCGCTGCGGCCACTCGAAAAATAAACCATTCTGCGACGGTACCCACTTAAAAATCAACTTCAACGGTGAGGAAGACTACGATAATACTCCATACGATCAAATGGCGAAAACCATCGATGGACCAGCACTAACGCTTAAGGACGCCGAGATTCTGTGTGCGTCAGCGCGTTTCTGCCATCGCGGCGGCGACATTTGGGATCAAATACCACAAACAAATGACCCTAAAGTAAAAGAAAACTGCATACGAAACGAGATGGATTGCCCTTCAGGTCGCCTTGTAGTCAAAGACAAAATGTCAGGCCAAATTGTTGAGCCAAAACTTGAGCAGGCCATAGGCGTAATCGAAGACCCATCAATCGGCGTAGATGGGCCTCTTTGGGTCAGAGGAGGAATCCCAGTTTACTCCGCGGATGGCAAACTCTACGAAGTACGAAATCGCATGACGCTTTGCCGTTGCGGTAAATCGACGATTAAGCCGTTTTGTGATAGTAGTCATTATCCAGAGGAATATCAGGAAGAGAGGTGAAAACTATGAAGAAAGAATCTACGGCAGATGAGGATGTTGAGGCAACTTTGAAGGCTAAACCGAAGGTGTATGCGCTCTTCTATGCTTCTTGGTGTTCGCATAGTCGTCGGTTTCTGCCTATCTTTAAGGAATATGCGAAGACTAATCCGGACGAGTGCTTAGCGGTGATGGTTGACTTCAAAGAAGACCTTTGCGAGAAATATGCGATTGAATATTACCCAACTGTGCTTTTTATGAAAAAAGGGAAAGTGCAGGAGAGACTCGACGTTGAGCCTGGGGGAGACTTGACTGAGGAGCAACTTCAAGAGCTAGTGTCTAAAACTTAGTTAACTCAGCCGCCCAGTTCTTTATCGCAGCCAAATCTCTTGTATCATAAATACCAGGTTCAATAGCTTTGTAGGTGGCTTCAACCCGTGGTCTATCAGCTTCCAGCGCTTTTTTCGCCCACCAGGGTTCCTTGTTGTAGTTGTAGACGCCGCCGAATAAGCCCAATGCGACTGGCTGTAATTGGTATTTTACGGCTTTTTCTTGGAGATACTTCCGTTTAGCATCATCAAAATCTTCCTGTTTACCGGTGGTTGCTGAGCCGCAACAGACGTAGAGCGCCAGATTCTTTACGCCAAGGGTTTTTTGGTGTTTTTTGAGGAAGTCTTCAGGTTCGCCTGTCCAGCGGTTGATTTGGATACCGCTACCAACAACGACTAAGTCATATTGGGTTATATCCTTGATTTTTTCATGTTTAAGGTCGACGACATTGACATCTACGCCTTGTTGTCGAAGGGTTTCTGAGATGACCTGCGCGGTGTTGGCTGTTGCTCCGTAACGTGTGCCAAACGCGATCAGCGCTTTCTTCATGCTTTTTCACCTCCAACTTTAACAATTCTTCTGTTATGCAGCATTGCAAGAAATCCGCCGACAATACCAAACAGAGGCGGCATTTGGCCTCCACCAACAACAAGTAGCAGAAGCGAGAAGACTACTAAGATGGGGCCGCCGAGTCTGTGTTCGGTGTACTTCCAAGCCCAAACTGCCATAGCAACGCCCACAATGATAGTCAATACGCCTGAAACGAGGTAGTTTGGGATCAGTGTTATAGCTGGTTCGCCCTGTAATTCAGTTAAGGTTGGCCAGGCCTGAATGAATACCCCTTCGGGGGCAATGTTGCCCTGTAGGATTTCGCCTGGTCCATGGGAGGCGCCGCCTAATCCTGTGAGAATGCCGAGTGCCGCTGCTGCTAACGGTAGCTTCTTCATTGCTGTTCTACCTCGACAGCGGTTTTTTGCAGTGCCTTTGTAACTTCCCGCTCTTGGAGGTCAACTCTTAGTATACCGCTTTGGCCAATGACTTCTAGAATAATGCCTTCCTTGAAGGTTGCCTCGATGAGTTCACCGATTGATCCTTCCAGTAGTACACAGTCACTGCCGTTGTTGCTTAAGGTCAGATTCTTGAGGTGATTTTTTGATTTGAGTTCAACTGAGAACACCCGTTCTTTATTTTTCTCCATTAGTATTTCCTCAAGCTTATCTGAGGGGCTTTTTTGTGATTAGTTTTATTTGACTTGGATGCTTAGAATTAAGCATCGTTGCGAAAACTTCAGTAGGCGATGATTATGGAGAACCAATCTGAGTTGGCAAAACTGTTCTTTGAATTGGCGAGCGATAGCAGACTTAGCATACTTTTCGAATTGCGTAATGAGGCGCTTAAAATGCAGGATGTCGCACGGCGTCTGGATGTAACTGCAACCGAAGCTTTTCGGCAACTGGAGCGGTTAAGTGCCGCGTTACTCGTCGCAAGAAAGCCTGAAGGAACCTATGTTGTAACGACCTTTGGAAAACTTGTAATGCAGTTGTTTTCTCCGCTTAGCTTTGTGCTGAAATACAGAGACTATTTTGCCGCCCATGATGTTTTTGTATTACCCACACAGTTCGTTAACCGGTTGGGTGAACTATCAGGCGCTAAACTGATAACGGATACAATGGAGAGTATCAATAAAGCCGAACGGCTTTTTATGGAAATGAAGCAGTACGGTTGGGGGATGGCTGAAGGAGTGATTCCCGAGCTTATGGGTCCCGTAATGGAACAGCAACTCCAAAAAGGTGTTAAAATGAGGTTTCTAGTTCCAATGGAGAAGTTGCATGCTAATCCAGATAGGGTAGCAAATTTGGAAGCTAGGGGCTTAGCCGATGTTCCCGTTATCATTGCCCTTAGCGAGAAAGAAGCCTTTGTTTGTTTTCGCACAAAAGAAAGGAAAATGGATTATGCGGCTTTCTATGGTGCTGACCCATTATTCTTAAACTGGGCAAGTGATTTATTCTTGTTTTATTGGGAGAAAGG